>DATLVG010000047.1:0-29195 GCA_035577625.1 Candidatus Dormiibacterota bacterium | reverse complement strand
GATCCCGACTTCATGCAGCATGGAACTCAGCAAGGTCCCTTTGTCTTTGCAATCTCCATATCGGTGCGTGAAAACGTCCGCAGCTGGATGCGGCTGCCAGCCCCCAATCCCTAATTGAATCGCAACGTAACGAATCTCTTTTTGCATGAACGTCGCGAGCGCTTCCATTTTGGCGAGTGGCGTTGGCGCGGATGCCGTCAACTGCGCGACCTTCTGCCTGATTTCGGGCGTCGCATCCCTTCTGCCCGTGACGAGACCGCCCTCCCACTTCGCCATCGAGTTCCAATCTGCAAATCCCGCGTTCTTGCCGCCCTGTGGGAACAGGGAGACCACCATGAAGCCCGCCACACTTTCGAAGGGTGGCATCCTCTCTTCGTCGCGAATCGCCTTGACGTCAGTCACTACCCACTGGAACTGCTTGCCGCCCGTCGGAGCCGGAGGCACCTCGACGTGGTTCAACCACGCGGCGCGATACTCCCATCCCGGTATCAGCTGTAGCGTGAAATGCGCTTCTCGAACAGGCAGGTGCGACTGAAATGCCCAAAAATCTTGCAGGACGTAGGGCTGCATCTCGGACTCGATTTCGTATCCGATGACGTTACCGGGATCGGCGGCCGGAATATGGATGATTCGGGACTTTACGTCACTCACGAGCTCACCGTTTTCCAAGTCCGTTAGCGAAGTCTCTATGGCGTCTTTATCTTTTACCTCGTAGTCCTTTCCCTGAGCGGGAACGCACCAGCCATGCATACTGAGGATTCTCTGTTCTGTGTTTATCTCGGCGCCGACGGTCCCCAGACTTCGGCCTTCGGGCCGCAAGATTTTGATAGCACGGCGCGTTATACGCTTCAGCTTGCCGTTCGGCTGGACGGTAAGCACATCGTCCGCGTATAGGACCGCGCCGGAGGTCTTTTCATCATGATCGGGAACGGGCTGCGTCGCCGCATTGTGCAGCCAAGCCGGTGCATCACCGTTCGCCTTCGCCGGGAGCACAATGGCGAGTGTCGCGGCCGGGAGCACCGCGAGAATCCTCCGCCAAGCCATTGGCCTAATTCGAGGCACTGCTTGCACCTGGTTGCAAGACAATCTGTTCTTCATCGCCGGTCCTCACCAATTGAAAAAACGATTGCAGAGCGGAATAATTTTCCTTGCCCACCATCATCAGGTCACTCCGCAACGTTCTTGAAATGTGGACAGTTCCCTTCTTGTCCTCGATTTTCAGAACATACGCGACGGCCTTCGCGTCTTGATTCTGTTCGGCGGGAAAGCTGCCAAGCTTCCAGCCAAGAGGCAGCTCGATACTGATATCGTCCACTTTCTGGTATGGGTAGTGGAAATAGACAGAGTACGTGCGGGTCTGATGGTCGAACAGTCGTTTTTCCGATCCGGAAAATAGTCCGACCGGCATCAAAGCGCGCTTCCCAGCGCCGCTTACCCAACCTTGCACTTTCAGCGAATACTCGGCAACCAAGCTCGCCGCTGAGCTGGACCAGTCCGGCTTGTTCGTTAATTCCACTTCGATCCCAACTGGAACAATCTCCTTGACCATATCCTCGAGGAGTTTCTTGCGCGTCGTATCGTCATCGTTTCTCTCATCGATTCGCATCCACAACGCGTCCAGGCCGGAATACGTGACCGTAAGTTTCCCTTCGAGGGTACCTTCTGTGGTTAGTTTCAGATCGGCCCTGCGCTCAATGCGCGATGCATCGCTCTGAGGCAGGGGTGTTTGGACCCACTCACCACCGTCCTTGGTCAGTTTGAGTCCGGTGACGCCCGTCTCATACCACGGCAGATATCCTATTGGAGTGAAAGCTGTGCCTGGGTCAAAAAAACGATCTTGTCCGCCGACTTTCACGAGCGTGACGTTGTCATTCAGTTGTTGCGAGTTCAGAATTCCTTGTTTGAAGAAGTAGTCGCTCCGTCGCGACACGAAGACTGGGTATGCCTCGAAGCCTGCCGCCCGTGCGAGCGCGAGGAAAACCCATGTCAATTGGCGACCGTCGCCATATCCTCGTTTCCAGACATCCTCGACGTTGTTCACCTCTTTTTGCTTCTCCCGCTTCAATTCCTGGTCGGTCCTTTCTTTTTCAAACGTGAGATTCCGGAGCTGTTGCACTCGTGCGTAGATTTTCTGCAGCTTCACGTCGGGTGTATCACTTGCCGAGACGATTTGTGCGACAGCTTGCTCCATCGCTTTCTTCTTGTTTATGAAACTTTCCACCGAGTCGTATCGCTTCTTCCCCTCGTGCTTCCAAAACTTCGCCGGATCCTTTTCCGGAACTGTTTCATCGCTATAGATAAAGTCCACCCGAAATTTCAATTCGTTCTCGGGCGGCATGTAGTCTTCAATCTGAAACGCCGGCACGTTTTGCGTCTGGAGTTTTATGCCGTCGCCCTCTTGTTTTGGCGGGTTCGTCCCCTGCGGAAGCCCTTGCGGCCAACTCCACGTGATCGCGTAGTCGACGTTGGGCTTTAGCGAATACTTCGCTCGGCGCGTAAAAAGCTCGTCGCTCAGAATCCACCTCGAATCAAAAATGTACTGATAGTCCGTCATATAGTGGTATTCGATGATGCTCCCCACTTGCACGTCGGGAAGAGTGAAGGTTTTCGCCAGGAACTTAACACCCTTCGCTTTCACGATCGTCTGCTCATAAACCTTCCCGTCGAAGTTGGCGATGGAACCGTCCGGTCGTATCGTCCGCGCCTTAACTGAATTGATGCTTTCAATCTCTTTCAAAAAGGGGATTTGCACGTCCGCTTGTTTGCGTCCTTCTTCGGTCAGAATCTTGATGCGAACGTACGTGTATTCGTGCGGAGTTCGACCGTCGTCGCGGTCCACCTGTTTATACAAAATGACCGCTGGCGCTCCCGGGGCTTCGGGCAGGCTGGTCATCTTCAGTTCTTCTTGCGTCACCGGTTGCCATTCGTCTCCACAGACAGTTCGCAAATGGGTCATCAAAAAACAAGCCATGAACGACGCTGAAATTGGAAGTGCGCGCCAGCTAATCTTCAACATTTAACACCCCTTGGTTATAGACACTCGAAATCGTAACTTCGCACAAGAAATTCTGCGATTAGCCGGAATTCGAACAGACTTCGCAACCGAACGAGAAGTGGGCACCGTTATAGGCTCGTGAAGCTTATCTTGCGAAAAATTACAGGTACGTCACTCATCTGTCAAGGGCGGACCGGTACAGCTGTCCCATCACGATCCCATCACGATTCTCTTCCCCGCGGCGGCTCTCTGCGGCATAATCCCCGCGCACCTTTCCAATTTGGCTTCATCTCATCGCGAGGGAGACACCCGTGACCAATCGCCCCTGGAGTTCCACTGCGCCCCCAGGAGAATTTCGCACCTACATCGCTCCCGAGGAATCGTTGAAGGAGTTCACGTTGCGCGCGGTCATCCTCGGCGCGCTGTTCGGTTTGCTGTTTGGCGCCGTAACGGTTTACGTCGGCCTGCGCGCGGGCCTCACGGTTTCCGCTTCCATCCCCATCTCGGTCCTCTCTATCAGCATTCTCAGGGCGTTCGGCCGTTCCACAATTCTCGAGAACAACATCGTCCAGACTACCGGCTCCGCGGGAGAGTCGCTGGCCGCCGGCGTCATGTTTACTATCCCCGCGCTCATCTTTCTCGGATTCGGCAAGGAGTTCACTTTCTGGCGCATTTTCCCACTGGCGCTTCTCGGTGGTTGGCTCGGCGTCCTCTTCATGGTTCCCATTCGCCGCCAACTAATCGTCAAAGAACACGGCAACCTTTCCTTTCCAGAAGGTACGGCATGCGCAGACGTTCTCGTCGCGGGTGAACGTGGTGGCTCATTCGCGGGCCGAGTTTTTTGGGGCCTCGGTCTCGGCGGAATCTACACTTTTTTGATGAAGACGTGTCTCGCTTGGACCGAACAACCAGAGGGCCGCCCTAGTTGGTTCCCGGGTGCCAGCTTCCGTGCCAATATCACCGCCGAATATCTCGGCGTCGGTTACATCATTGGCTCGCGGGTATCGGGCATTCTTTTCGCCGGCGGCATAATCTCCTGGCTCGTCATCATGCCCGCCATCAAGTTCTACGGTCAGTATTCCGGCAATACTCCGATCTACCCTTCCACTGTTCCGATTCCTCTCATGTCTCCCGACGATATGTGGCGCAGCTACATCCGTCCGATGGGGGCGGGGGCGGTCGCCGCGGCAGGCCTGATCACACTTCTTCGCACGATGCCCACCATCATCTCCGCGCTTCGTGCCGGCTTGAAGGATGTTCGGGCGGAAGGCGCAGGGCAATCCACGTCTTCGAGCCGGATTGACCTCGACATTCCGATGCGAACGGTTGTCATCGGTTCCATCGTCATTATCGCCATGATGTGGGTTCTTCTGACATTTCACCCGATCGAAGGAGCCGCCACACGCTGGTATCAAAATGTTTTCGCCGCGGTCTTCGTCGTAGTTTTCGGATTTCTCTTCGTTACGGTAGCGGGGCGCATCAGTGGGTTACTCGGTAACTCATCCAATCCCATCAGCGGCATGAGTATTGCCACCCTGATGGCAACCTGCGCGATTTTCTTCGTCGCTGGATGGACAGCCTCTAACTACGCCGTGCTTGCACTCATGATCGGCGGAGTCGTCTGCATCGCCGCCGCGATTGCGGGCGCCACTTCGCAGGATCTGAAAACAGGTTATCTCGTCGGATCAACCCCAGTCCGGCAGCAATATGCATTACTCATCGGCGTCACTGTTTCGACGCTCGCCATCGGCGCGACGCTCAACTTGATGAACAAAGGCCTCGAGAAATATATCCCTTCACAAATCCCCGTAAACATCGCGGCTTTGCCTTCAGGCGTGAAGATCGAACAAAACTCATTCTCCTATCGCGGTAAGGCGTACACACTGATCAACTCTCTTGGCTCGCATGAAATTGCGGACGGTGAGTATCTCTATGATGCGAATTCGAAGCAGATCGAGTATCAATGGGCACAAGGCATCGGGAGCGACAAAGCACCGGCCCCGCAAGCTCGCCTGATGGCCAGCGTCATCAGCGGAATTCTCAATCAACGTCTTCCGTGGCGTTTAGTCTTGATGGGTGTTGCGCTGGTCGTCGCCGTGGAAATCCTTGGCGTTCGTTCGCTCGCCTTCGCGACCGGTTCGTACCTTCCGCTCGGTACCACGGCTGCTATGTTTGCGGGAGGCTTATTGCGTTTACTCGTCGAAGCCACGACGAAAAAGAAAGACGAAAGCGAAGCCAGCCCTGGTGCTCTTTATTCCAGTGGACTAATCGCCGCCGGAGGTGTCTTTGGTCTCCTCGGCATCGTCATCAATCTTTTTCAGGATCCCGAGATATCGACCCACGTCCCTAGTTGGGTTACCAATGTCTTGCGCCTACCGTGGCGGCCCGATCTTTTTTCGTTCGGTCCGAAGCTTTTTGGCCCGCTGGCAACAAACAACCTCTTCGGCATTTTCATGTTTGCGCTGCTGGGCGGGTCACTCTTTTATTTCGCGCGCAAAAAATTAGATTCATAACCGAAACAGCGAATTCTCCTGTTAGGATTGCCGCACGCCTTCATTCCACGTGCCGAAACCACTTCTTGCGTTCACACTCTTCCGTCAGTTGAGCCCGAAACACGGGATGCGCGATTTCGATCAGCGCCTTCGCCCGTTCTCGAATTGATTTGCCGTACAAATAGGCCACGCCAAATTCCGTGACGACGTAACGAATCAATCCGCGTGACGTCACCACGCCGGCGCCCGATGTTAGTTCCGGCACAATTCGCGATATCGCGCCATTCTTCGCCGTCGAAGGCAACGCAATGATCGGCTTACCGCCCTTCGAATTGGACGCGCCTCGCAGGAAATCCACCTGGCCGCCGATGCCGCTGTAAAACCGGGAACCGATCGAATCCGAACAAACCTGTCCGGTCAAATCCACCTGCAACGCTGAGTTGATGGCCACCATATTGTCGTTGCGTGCGATCAGTGCGGGACTGTTTGTGTACGCGGTCGGATGAAACTCGAAAATTGGATTGTCGCTGATGAAATCGAACAGCGTCTTTGTCCCCAACACAAAACCCAGAATAATTTTCCTCGGCTTGAAATTCTTCTTCGCGCCCGTTAGCACGCCGGCTTCGATCAGCGGAATCACGCTGTCGGAGACAAGTTCTGAATGTGCACCGAGATCTTTGCGATCCATCAAAAACGGCAACACTGCATCCGGAATGCCTCCAATCCCCGTTTGCACGACCGCGCGGTCTTCAATCAATCCCGCGACATGCTTCGCTATCGCCACATGCATATCGGTAATCACCGGCTTCGGCAATTCGCAGAGCGGATGCGACTCTTCCACACACGTCGTGATCTGGCTGACGTGAATAAAACTATCGCCGTACGTCCGCGGCATCTTGTCGTTGACTTGGGCAATCACATACTTTGCGCAGCGGGCCGCCGTTAATGTCGTATCCACGCTCACACCGAAACTGCAATATCCGTGCGCGTCCGGCGGCGAAACTTGAATGAGCGCCACGTCCAACGGCATCGCGTTCGTTTCGAACAGCGTCTCCACTTCACTCAAATGAATCGGCGTGTAGTCGGCGCGCCCGTCATTCACCGCGTCGCGCACATTGCCGCCAATGAAAAACGCATTGTGGCGAAAATGGCCAGCCATTTCGGGCGCCACGTAGTCGGCGCAACCGAGCGTCAGTAAGTGCACGATTTGCACGTTGCGCACAAACGGTGCGCGCTTCAGCAGTGCTCGCACCAAAACTTCCGGCTCGCCGCATCCTGGCTGAATGTAAACCCTCGTCCCGGACTGCACACATGCCACAGCGTCTTCAGCCGTCCGCACCTTTGTTCTGTATTCCGCCTGCCAGCCCATTCGAGTGTCCCCCTGATTTATCTCGTGCATTTTGCCGTATCGTGCGAACTACAAACATTAAATTCCTCTACTAACTCTATTAGCGTGTCGTGGATCACCACTAATCAACTGGCATTTTCGGACCCACAACGCCAGTCCTTTACTTCCTCCATTTCCTCCTCGTACACTGAATTTGATATGGCTTCACGCCCCGGCATCAAGAGCCACCGCATCAGCTTCGATTTTTATGTAACTACGGGTGTGAAATTCCTCCTCATCGCCAATTTCGCCATTTTCATTCTGCAAGCATTCGTCTACCGGTATGGTGGAATCAATGGATATAACTGGCTCATAAAATGGTTTGGGCTCGTTCCGGCTGCCGTCTTTCCCCTCGGCCGCATCTGGCAGCCATTCACTTACCTGTTCTTGCACGACGTCACACATATTTCGCACATCGTCCTCAACATGCTCTTTCTCTGGATGTTCGGCCGTGAGGTCGAACTCGTATGGGGCCGCAATCGTTTCCTTCGCTACTATTTTTTGACCGGTGCCGGGGCCGGTCTGATCAACGTGCTCGTGAACACCCTGCCGCATCTTTGGGGACGGCCCTATTCTTTCGACGCGACCATCGGTGCGTCTGGCGCGATCTTCGGCATCATGATTGCCTGCGCCGTGCTTTTTCCCGACCGCCGCGCCTATCTTTTCCCAATTCCTGTCGCTATCAAAATGAAGTGGATCGTCGCCATCATGGCTGGAATCACGTTTTTCGGCACACTCGGCATTGGCGAAAGTAACGTCAGCCATATTTGCCACCTCGGCGGCATGGTCGTCGGCTACCTCTACCTTCGCCGCGACTCCTACCTCTACCGCCTTCGCAATGAAGTTTCAGATTGGAAATATCAGCGCAATCGCAAGCGCTTTGAGGTTTACATCAACAAGCAAAAGGGCGATCCGCCGTCGCGCCCCGACCGCTGGGTGAATTAAAAGCTCGTCCTCGGAACTTATCCCGTTCCACCGATCACGTGGAATTTCATGAAATTCGTAGTCCCGCGCACGCCCATCGGTGTCCCGGCAACAATTCCAATCACGTCCCCCTTGCGCGCGAGCCGCTCTTGAAGCAGTTTTTTCTCCGTCGTCTCCGCGAGCGTGTCGATACGGTGTTGATCCCGCGATTCGAGCGGCAGCACGCCCCAAATCAACGCCATCCGCCGCCGCGTCTCTGTTTCAGGTGTCAGCGCAATAATCGGCACTCGTGGCCGGTATCGTGAAATTAGCCGCGCCGTGAATCCACTATGAGTGAACACCACAATTAATTTCATGTGAAGTTCGCGCGACGCGTGGCACACCAGCTCCGCGACCGTCTCCGCAACCTTCAATTTTTCCTGCGGCACAGGCCGCGGAAATTCCTCGATGCTTTCTTCCGCCGCTTCGATGATTCGCGCCATCATGCTCACGGCTTCCACCGGATACTTCCCATTCGCCGTTTCCGCCGACAACATCACCGCATCTGACCCGTCAAATATCGCGTTCGCCACGTCGGACGCTTCCGCGCGCGTCGGTCTTGGATTTTCTGTCATCGATTCCAGCATCTGCGTCGCTGTTATCACCGGCCGGCGAAATTCTCTGGCCCGCCGGATAATCTGCTTCTGCACGACCGGCACGTCTTCCGGGCTCATCTCCACACCGAGATCGCCGCGCGCCACCATCACCCCATCCGCAACCCGCAAGATCGCGTCGAGATTTTCGATTGCCTCCGGCTTCTCTAGCTTTGCAATCACCGGGGTCTCTTTTTTCGCTTTACGGATCAATTGCTTTGCCAGCGTCACGTCTTCCGGCCGTCGCACAAAGCTGACCGCGATGTAATCCGCGCCAGCGCCAAGAGCAAATTTCAAATCGGCCTTATCTTTAGGGGTCAGCGCCGGAACGCGCAACTTCACACCGGGCAAATTGATTCCTTTGTTCTCTCCGAGAGCGCCGCCGTTTACAACGTCGCAGATTATCTCGGACCGCCGCACTTGCTTTACTCTTAATTCGATCAGTCCATCCGAAAGCAAAATTCGGTTGCCCGGTCTTACTTCCCTCGGCAACGGCTCAAACACGGTGCTAACTCTTGTCGAATCGCCAAGCACCTTCGCCGTCGTGATCGTAAACTCCTGCCCTGTGCGCAAAAGCACGGGCCCGCCGCCGGCCAGCACACCTGTCCGGATCTTCGGCCCTTGTAGGTCCGCCAGTATCGCAACCGTTTTCTTCATCTCCAACGCCGCGGCCCGGAGCAAGGCGATGTTCTTTGCGTGCTCCGCGTGTGTGCCGTGAGAAAAATTCAGACGCGCAACATTCATCCCGGCTTCCAGAAGCTTCCTGATGATCCGCGGCGAAGAACTCGCCGGACCGATTGTGCAAACGATTTTCGAATGTCGAAAAGAATTCACGTGTTATCCCGCGCAAAGATACCGAAAAAGCAGAATAAGCCTAACTCATTCCGCCTTGTTTCGTCGCTGCAACGTGAATCTATTTCTTTGAGTAGTCCGAATGCGAGCGGCAAAACCGCTCGTGCGTCTATCGTGACACCGCGAACTCATTCACGATCCGCACCATCAACGCCACGCCCTTGCCGAACGCCGCCACCGGAATACGCTCATCGTTTCCGTGCATGCGCTTCAAGTCGCCTTCCGTCAGCGGAAAAGGCACCAGGCCGTAGGCCTGCACGTTGTGGAGCCGGAGCTGCGCCGAGTCCGTGCCCCACGTCGACTGGTACGGCAGCACCGGCGCACCGTTGAATTCCTGCGCAGTGGCTTTCACAATTGCATTGTAAAAATCGTTCTCCAGGGAAGATGTGGGTGCAGCAAGTCCGGTATTTGTCTGAATTTCAAACTTCACCTGCGGATCGTTCACCAGCTTGGTCAGCTCAGTAATCAACGCCCCAATCGTGTCGCCCGGTAACAATCGAATGTTCAGCGTCGCACGCGCTTCGGCCGGAATCACGTTGGCACGCACACCCGCGCTGAGCATCGTCGGTGAAATCGTGTCTCGTAGCATCGCACTCCACGCCGGATTCGCGTCAGAGATCACGCGCGCCGCGTGCTCCCCTCGGTCTGGCGTGTCCAATGAACGGACCCACTTCCCCAGCTCGTCATCCTGTAGCGGCGCAACTCCTTCAAAATAGCGGCGCGTCACCGCCGTCAAATGGACCGGCGCCGAATAGTTTCCAATTTTCTCGAGAGCCGCGGCGAGGTGCACGACCGGATTGTCTCTCAACGGAATCGACGCGTGTCCCGAAGTTCCACGCGCAACCACATCCACGTTGTATGCGACCTTCTCGCTGGCCTGTACCGCCGTGTACTGCACTTTGCCGTCTTTCGCGATCACCACACCGCCCTCGTTGATCGCAAATCCCGCGGCAAATTTGTCCCAATTCTTCGCAATCAGGACCTTAATGCTTGAATCGCCAAAACCTTCCTCATCGCACGTCGCCAGAAAAACGACGTCACGATTCAATCGCGCGTTGGTTCGCTTCAGCGCCACGAACGCCGCAAGATTCGCAGCCAACATTCCCTTGTCGTCCACTGCGCCGCGGCCATACAAGAACCCGTCCTTCATCGTCGCCGCGAACGGGTCCACCGTCCACTTCGACTTATCCACTCCCACCACGTCCATATGCGCAACGAGTAGCAGCGCCCTCGATGGATCCGCAATCGCGGTGCTCTTCAGTCTCGCCACCACCGCGCTGCGCCCCGGAGTAAGGGGCAAAATGTCGGCGGTAATTCCCTCTTTCTGCAAAATACTGGCGATATATTTCGCCGCGACTTCCTCGTTACCTGGAGGGTTCGTCGTATTGATCTTGATCAGTTCCGCAAGCCAACCGAGCGCCTCTTGCCCAAGCGCCGTCGTGCTGGATGTGTTTGCAGGCGCCGTTGGTGCCGGTGATAGCGGTACGCCGGGACCATTCTGCGCCATCCCTCGACCCGCGCAGCCCAAACTCATTCCCGCCGCTAGAATCCCTGCCAAAATCTTCTGCTTCCCGATCACTAGACTTCCTCCCTTGGCCATTTAACTCAATTCTTCCGCGTGACAACCGTTTTGCCGGGAAAGTGCTTCATACTAACATGCAGGGGCGGAAGCGTTGGCTTGCTCAAGCCGTGGCGTTGCTTAAACTCTACGGTCTGTGCTGGTTGCCGAACGCCGCTTTTGTTTACCTGATATGGGGGAAAGAATGAAAAGCATCGCCGCGGGGATTGTGTCTCTCAGCCTACTGTTCGCCGTATGCAATCGGTCCGCTATGGCGCAGGCGCCGACAGGCCCGCAATCTGGCCCTCCACCGCAGCAGACCCCTCCACCTCCGGCGTCTGGCACAACTCAAGCGCCGCCTCCGCAAGCGCAAACTGGCGGCGTTTCCATTTCGGTGGAAGTCCCTGTCGTTACGATTGAAGTTGGAGCCGCCACCTCAAATGGCGATCTCATCACCGGACTTAAGCGCGACAACTTTCGCGTGTACGAAGACGGCGTGCCCCAGCAAATTACAAATTTCGGCCCGAGTGATGCTCCCATCACGATGGTGCTCGTCCTGGAGTTCAGCGGACGCAGTTACGGACTCTTCGGCTATCTCGCAAAATATTGGTCGCAATACCTGTTCGCGAATCTCAAGCCGCAGGATTGGATAGCGCTCGAGACGTTTGATATGAGAACCCGCATCGAACAGGATTTCACGCAAAACAAGGACGAAGTCATCGCTGCCATCAACCACCTCTATTTTCCGGGCTTTTCGGAGTCCAACGTTTACGACACTTTGCTCGAAACCGTTGATCGCCTGAAAGACGTCAAGGGCAAGAAGTCCATCGTCATTCTGGCAAGCGGTGTGGATACTTTTTCCAAGCACAATCTCGATCAAACCATGAAGCAACTTCGCCAATCGGACGTCACCATTTTCTGCGTCGGATTGGGTCAATTCCTCACCACAAGATCCAACATGGGCGCTTTGCGGGAAATGGACTATTTGCAGGCGGAGAACCAGCTGAAAACCTTCGCGAAAGAAACTGGCGGGTATGCGTGGTTCCCACGCTTCGAGGGCGAAATGCCGGAGATATTCCGCGCGGTCGCCGCATTTCTGCGAAATCAATACAGCCTCTCTTACTCGCCGAGCAACCGCGCGCGGGACGGCAAGTTCCGTAAAGTGAAGATCGAACTCGTCGCACCGGACGGCGCCCCACTGCTCGTGACGGATCAGAAGGGCAAAAAACAGAAGTACGTCGTCTATTCTCGCGAAGGATACAACGCGCCTAAAGGCGCGGACTGAACTTAATAGCCGCGCGCAAGATCGACTACATTCGTCATCCCGCGCCCGCTAAACCACTTTTCCAATAAATCCACGAGTAGGTCCGTTTCTCGTTGCCACAGGCGGTCGCTCACGGCGCTCGTGTGCGGCGTGATGAAAAGATTCGGAGCGCGCCACAACGGAGACTTCTCCGGCAACGGTTCTACGCTGGCGACGTCTAGCGCTGCGCCGCTCAAGTGACCACTTTCCAACGCAGCAACCAACACCGTTTCATCCAACAAGGAA
The DNA here is from genome assembly GCA_035577625.1 of Candidatus Dormiibacterota bacterium. Taxonomy (GTDB): domain Bacteria; phylum Acidobacteriota; class Terriglobia; order Acidiferrales; family UBA7541; genus Acidiferrum. The sequence continues at coordinate 16,806 of DATLVG010000047.1, read as the reverse complement.
CCGCGTCCGACATTTACCAGCCGCGCGCCTCGTTTCATTCGCGCAATCTCAGTGGCGCCGATCAAATGTTTTGTCTCAGGCGTTTCCGGCGCGGCAATCACGAGATAGTCAGCGTGAGGCAATGCCTCTCCAAGTTCCGCTGCGGACACGATTTTTTCCACCAGAGAGGCGTCGCCCTTTCCTGATCGTGTCACTCCCCACACGCGCATATCGAAGGCTCGCGCGCGCCGTGCCAGTTCCCTTCCGATCGACCCGTATCCTACAATCAAAAGAATCTTTCCGTTCAACTCGGTCAACTGCTGCGGCATGGCCCATAGCGCTTGTTGTCCCCAAGTCGCTTTGTCCTGATATCGAACGGAATCGGGAAAATTTCGCGCCAGGGAAATCAACATTCCCATCGTGTGCTCCGCCATCGGCACGGAAAACACGCCTCGCGGATTTGTCACCAAGATTTCCGAATCGCGCAGCTCCGGATACGTCAGTTGCGCTACTCCTGCGGCCGTCGAATGCAGCCATTTCAATTTCTTCGCACGTTCCAGCTGATCCGCGCGCAAAGAATACCCTACAAAAATATCTGTATCCGGTAATTCAGGCGGTAAAACGTCGTAGTTCGGCAGGTGCATGACGTTCATTTCCGGCCAGTGCCTTCGGATCGTTTCCGCCATGACCGGTTGCGGCCGCCAGAACACGAACGGGTGCCACACGCAAATCGTCAGTTTCGTCTCACCCGGCTTCGTTCGTTTCATGTATGGACGTCTCTGAACTCCGGGCCTTCGGTACTCTCAAAAACGCGGAATCGACCGCAAGACTTCTGGAAATCTCGCTAGCTCTTTAGCCGCAGGTCCGTACCGGTCATATCCGTCGGAGCAGTTTCTCCAATCACGCCCAGCAAAGTCGGTGCAATGTCGCGCAACGACCCGCCCGCGCGCAATTTCAACTTGTCATCTTCCGTCACCAACACAAACGGCACCGGATTCGTCGTGTGATAGGTATGCGGACCGCCCGTTTTTGGATCGATCATCGTCTCCGCATTTCCGTGATCCGCGGTAATTATCCACGCGCCGCCCTTGGGCTTCAGCGTCTTGTAAATCTCTCCAAGCCCGGCATCTACGGCTTCCACAGCTTTAATCGCAGCTTCCAGTTTTCCCGAGTGTCCCACCATGTCCGCGTTCGCATAGTTCATGATAATGGCGTCAAACTCGCCCTTTTCAATCGCCTTCACGACGGTATCTGTGATTCCCAGCGCCGACATTTCCGGCTTTAAGTCATACGTCGCGACCTTCGGTGACGGCACGAGGATCCGCTCTTCTCCCTCAAACGGCTTCTCGACTCCACCATTGAAAAAATATGTCACGTGCGCGTATTTCTCCGTCTCCGCCGTCCGCAGATTCTTGTAATTCAGTCCCGCAAACACCTGCGCCAGAATGTGCTCCAGCTTTTCCGGTTTGATCACGGATTGCAGCCACGGCCAGTTCTTGTCGTACTGGGTCATCGCCACGTAAAAAAGATTCTTCGGCCGCTTCGCATCCGCGAACTTGTCGAAATCCGGTGCCGCCAGCGCGTACGTCATCTGGCGCGCTCGGTCCGCACGAAAATTGTAAAAAATCACCCCGTCGTCGTCGCGAATCAATCCCACGGGTGCGGCCGACGCATCTTTTCCTTTCGTAATCACTAGCGGTTTCACAAATTCATCCGTCACACCCGCCTCGTAACTCTTTTCCAGCGCCGACACTGGATCGTTTGTCTTGGTCTCCGCCTCACCATGTACCAGCGCGCGATACGCCAATTCGATTCGCTCCCAGCGGTTATCGCGATCCATCGCGTAATAGCGCCCAACCAGCGTCGCAATTTCTCCCACGCCCAGTTCGCGCATCTTCTTCTGCAGTCTCTGCACGAACTCTTTGCCGCTGTGCGGAGGCGTGTCGCGCCCGTCCATAAAACAATGCACGAAGACTTTTTCCACGTGCTGTCGCTTCGCCATTTCCATCAGCGCAAAAAGATGCTCTATGTGCGAATGTACGCCGCCGTCGCTTAGCAGCCCGAGAAAATGCAATTGACGCTGCTTCCCGCGCTCCATCGTCTGCTTAAACAGCGGCACTTCATCGAGTTGTTTGTTCGCTACCAGCACGTCGATCTTCGTGATGTCCATCCGCACCACGCGCCCCGTGCCAATATTCATGTGTCCGACTTCGCTGTTTCCCATCTGACCGGTGGGCAAACCGACGTCTGGCCCCGAGGTGCCGATTAGCGTGTTCGGAAATTTCCGCAACAATTCGTCGTACACCGGTTTCCGCGCCAGCGCAATTGCATTCCCTTCGGTCTCCGCGCGATATCCCCATCCATCCAACACTGTCAATACAATCGGCTTCGGTCGCTTTCCCATGGATCTTTTCAAGACTCCTTCAATTTTGGTCGAACTTTGGATCTATCTTGTTGCAAATTCCTTCAGAGCTGCAATCAATCGGTCCACTTCCTCCGCCGTGTTGTAGTGGACAAGCCCGACCCGCAGCACACCGCCCTTTTGCTCCACACCCAGCCGCTCCGACAAATTCAGCGCATAAAAATTTCCATCCCACGTGAAAATCCCGCGCGCTCCCAAAAACGCCGCGATCTCTGTCGGATTATGCTCGCCGATTCGAAACGACACCGTCGCGCACCGTTCCCCAAATCTCGCTCGCTCCGTAATCCCAAAAATTCGAATTCCCGGCAGCGTTTCCAATCCATCCATCAGCCGCGTCAGCAGCGCTCGCTCATACGGCACTGTCGTGGCATAAGCTGCGGCCAACGCCTCGCGCCGCGTCCGCGCCGCCGCATCGCACTTCCGTCCCAACTCTGCGATGTAATCTACCGCCGCGCCAATCCCCGCAATCAGCTCGTGCACTTGCGTCCCCGTCTCCCAGCATTCCGGCGAAACATTCGTCGCCGGCCGCACTTTGTATGGCTTGAATCTCTCAAGAAGCTCTTTCTTCCCGTACAGCGTCCCCATATGCGGCCCAAAGAATTTGTACGGCGAACAAACGAGAAAATCGCAATCGATGGCTTTCACGTCAATCAATCCGTGCGGCGCATAGTGCACCGCGTCCACAAACATCAGCGCTTCCGCTGCGTGCGCCATCTTGGTAATTTCCGCCACCGGATTGATCGTCCCCACCATGTTCGAAGCGTACCCGACCGCCACGAGTTTCGTTTTGGCGTTGATCTTTGAACGCAGATCCGCCAGGTCCAAAGTGCAGTCCGCCTCGCGAATATCCACCTGCCTCACCACCGCTCCTTTTTCTTCCAGCGCGCGCCACGGTGCCACGTTCGCGTCGTGATCCAGCGTCGTCACGACAATTTCGTCGCCAGCCTTCAACTCGCGCCCAATCGCTCGCGCCAGCCCCAGTGTAATCGTCGTCATGTTCTGCCCAAACACGACCTCTTCCGCCGCGCAATTAACAAAATCCGCCATCGCGCCGCGCGCCGCCAGAATCATTTCATTCGTTCGCTTGCTCGTCGCAAACATCCCGTACGTATTCGCGTTCGCGTGCGTCAAATAATTTGTAATCGCGTCCATCACTTGCCGAGGCACTTGCGTCCCTGCCGGCCCGTCCAAAAATGCTGCTGGCGCTCCCGCCACCTGCTCCTTCAACGAGGGAAACTGCTCCCGCACCCACGCCTCATCCAGCTTCGCGCCGCTCATCTCCCGCATCACCGGTGAACTCATATTCCATCTCCCTAACAATTTCACGAACGCACAGTTTCTCACACTTGCTCCGTCCCCCGCGCCTCCGCTCGCGGTTCAGTTTAAATTTAATTGTTCGTGACACAACAGGTCGAAATTCAAACTGAACGACGACTCTTTCGCCGCCGTGCTAGCATGTTTCCAGCTTCTTCCACTCATGCCGCTTGCGCCGGCTATCAACTCTGCGCTTGGCTTCACTCACGGTGTCCACCATGTCCGATTCAGTCGTACCCACGGAACGCACTCGCGTCATCCGTGAGCCTCAACGCGCCGTTTACGATCGTGCCGCCATCTATGCCATTCTCGACGAAGCCTTCGTCTGCCACGTCGGCTTTACCGACGATGCCCAAACCTACGTCATCCCCACCATGTTCGCCCGCGTCAACGATTCAATCTATTTTCACGGCTCCGCCGCCAGCCGCATGCTCCGCAATCTTTCGAATGGCCTCTCCGTCTGCCTCGCCGTCACGCTCGCCGACGGCCTCGTCCTCGCACGTTCCGTCTTCAATCATTCCATGAACTACCGCTCCGTCGTCGCGCTAGGCACCGCGCTGCTCATCGACGACCCCTCAGAAAAGCTCACCGCACTCCAGGCCTTCACAGAAAAAATTCTACCCGGCCGCTGGAACGATGCCCGCCAACCCAACGAAAAAGAATTAAAAGCCACAAGCATTCTCAAACTGCCCCTCACCGAAGTCTCCGCAAAAGTCCGCACCGGCCCCGTTGAAGACGACGCCGACGACTACGCGCTAAAAGTCTGGGCCGGAATTGTTCCCCTCCGCCTCGTTACTGACACTCCTATCCGCGACGGACGCTGCGAGCCCTCTCTCCCCATCCCCGCCTACGCCAAAGATTTCCGGAGTTAACCGATGCCTGACTTCTCTCCCGCACCCGTCAAACCAATCATTCCCTTTACCACCCTCGAAGCGCTCGACATCCGCGTCGGCACCGTTGAACGCGTCGAAGACGTTCCCAAATCCGAGAAACTCGTCAAGCTCGTCGTTAACTTCGGCGACCACACCCGCTCCGTTCTCGCCGGAATGAAAAAAGAGCGCGCCAACCCTCGCGAAATCGAAGGCAAGCAAGCGCTCTTCGTCATCAATCTTGAACCAAGAAAAATGGCCGGTGAAATTTCCGAAGGGATGCTCTTCGATATCGGTTACGCCGACGGAGTCACGCCCGTCCTTGCAACGCCCGAAAATCCCGTCCCCAACGGCACCCGCGCCGGCTAGCCCTACCAAGTGCCTGCTATTTCGAAAGGAGCGAACCGACGCTTTTGTCTTTTCGATTCATTCTGATGAATCGGTCGGTTTGCCGAGAGAGAAATCTCTCTCCTATGTCGGCACTCGAGCTAGCGTAACGGTCAAACTCTCGGCCGCTCACCCCGCCGCAACCCGCACCAAATCCGCCAACAACCCATACGCCGTCGCTTCAATCCCTGGATTATGCTCCACAATCGACAACCCGAACATGTCCAAATCGAACCGTATCGCCGAACTCGTCCCTTCGAGTCCCGCCAGCGCATCCGACGCCAGCAACAATTCCGGCTGCACGCAGCATTGCACCGAATCGCCACGCCGCTCGGCGCGACAAACAAGTTTGTACCGCATCCCTGCCGCACGCACTGCGCGAATTTTTTCTTCGCTCAGTTCACGAATCCCGGTCCGCTTTACCTGCTCCAGCTTCACGTCCGCGCCCATCAAAACGATCGCCAGCGCCGTCAACTTCACCGCTGCGTCCCAACCGTCCAGGTCCGCCGTCGGATCTGTCTCCGCAATTCCAAGCGCCTGCGCGCGTTTCACCGCGTCCGCAAACGTTCGCCCCTTCTCAATTTCCGTCAACACCACATTCGTCGTCGAATTCAGTACGCCATGAAATCCGCGCAATTCCGTCGCTGGCAGTCCCAGCGGAAATAGCGAAAAAATAGGCACGCCGTCCATCACCGTCGATTCAAAAAGAAATTTTCGGTTTTTCTCTTTCGCCAGCGCGGAAAGCTCTCGGTATCCATGAACCACCGGCCCTTTGTTCGCCGAAATCGCGTGCGCCCCGCCCTGTAGCGCCGCCTTCAAATGATCCAGCGCAGGCTGCCCAGTCTGTGCCTCCAGCGAACTCGCCTCGAAAAACACGTCTGCCTTGGCTCGCTCCAGCCATTCACGCACATCTTTCGGTTGCGTCGAATTGGCCGCCCGCGCCGGCCAGTGTCCATTCAGCAATGCAATCGGATTCAGCCCATCCGGATCCGCGAACCAGCCTACGCGCCGCGTCGCCACTCCCGTCAATCGCCAGCGAATGTCGTACTTCCGTCGCAGTTCAGTCTCTTTCGCAATCAACAATCGCAAAAGCGCTCGCCCTACATTTCCAAATCCGACGATTGCAAGGTTGTACGAAGGCATTTCGTCTTGAGTTTACTTCGCTTGCGCTTGCGCTTCCGCTCGCAGCTTTGCCGCCGCCTCGCTAATCAATCCGGCTTCATTCTCCAGCACGTGCGCCACACGCGCCGCGGCGTCTTCCGCCTGCTTCCATTTCTTCTGCTCCAGCGCCTCGCGCACTGCTGGAATTGCCTTCGCCGCATAACCCGTATACGCTCCCGGCGCATATAGTTCATGCTTGTACCAGAACCGCCCGGGCAATCCTTCCGCCGTTGTCAGCTTGTGCTCGCTTTGGATCAACATTTCGTTCAACTCTCGCAACGACCCTTTCGCCAGCGCCGCTGACCCGTTCGCGCTCGCCGCTTTCAATGCTTTTCCATATTCTTCCGCGCTTCGATTCAATTTCTCCACCGCATTGTCCAGCGGCGCAAAATTCAGATGCGGCGGAACCTCCTCCACGCTCGGCGGCACGTATTTCTGCTTCGGATCTGCCGTCGCACGGAACGCTCCTTCCTCAATCTCACGGTTCCGCTCGTTCACCTCATCTTGCTGCTCGCCTGCAAATTTCTTCACTTCCTTCACATACATCTGCACGTCATCCGCAAAATCGCCGAATTCAAACGGCAGCAAATCTGCATCGGCCAGCCGCATCATCGCCGTGCCGCCGGTTTGCGAAAGCGCTCTTCCATACGAAAAATCCGTATCACTGAAATGCGTGTACCAGTAAAAATCGTCGTAAATCGAATGATAAATTCCGCCGCCGTCTTCCCCGCCAAATCCGATTCCCAGCGCCGCCACTCCCGCAAAGTTATTGAATGGCGCATGGTCGGATCCGCCTCCCAGCATGTCCAGCCGCAAATCGCCCCGGCTTCGTGCTTCTTTCCGCTCGTCCGCGGAACCTGTTCGAATCGCTCCCAGCTGCGCCCGCTTCCAAACCGACAACTTCGTCTCTGGATCTTCAATATCCCGCGCCACATCATTCACGAATTTTTCCAGCGTCTGCGATCCTTCGAATCCCAAATACCCGCGCGAGTTACTGTCCGAATTGATGTACACCACCGCATGTCTCTTCAGCTCATCAACATGCGTCTCCACCCATTCCGTCGAGCCCAGCAGCCCCGGCTCTTCGCCATCCCACGCGCAATAAATCATCGTCCGCTTCGGCTTCCACCCTTGCTTCACGAGTTCGCCCATCGCGCGTGCTTCTTCCATCACCGCCACCATTCCCGATGTCGGATCCTCCGCGCCATTCACCCACGCATCATGATGGTTTCCGCGGATCACCCATTCATCTGGAAACGTCGCGCCGGCAATCCTTCCGATCACGTCGTACAACGGCCTGATTTTCCAATCCGACTTGATCTTCAGGTGCACCTTCGCCGGTCCCGGCCCGATGTGGTACGTAATCGGCAATCCGCCCCGCCATGCTCGCGGTGCAATAGCGCCACCCATCGCCTCCAGCAGCGGCTGCGCGTCCGAGTACGAAATCGGCAGCACCGGAATCTTCGTCAACGATTGCGCATCTTTGATCGCCAAGCGCTTCGCGTCCGGCGTCGCGCCCACTCCCGGCGTCAGCGGATCGCCCATGAACACCGCGCTATCTTGCACGCTTCCGCGCTGCACGCCGTCCTTCGGCCGCCACGGTCCCTTGGGAAATGTCTCGCCGCCGGAATATCCATCGTCACGCGGGTCCGAATAAATGATGCAGCCGACCGCTCCATGCTCCCCCGCCACCAGCGGTTTGATTCCGCGCCACGCGTGTCCGTACCGAGTAATTACGATCGCGCCTTTCACGGAAATCCCGCGCCTCTCAAGCTCTTCGTAGTCCTCTGGCACGCCGTAATTCGCATAGACCAGCGGCCCCGTCACGTCCCCGTCAATCGAGTACGCGTTGTACGTCGGAAGCTGTTCATCCTTCTGATTGGACGTCGGATCTTCTGCGAGTGCAGGCTCGTCCATCTTCGCCTTGAACTTCGGCCCGCCCTCCACCAGCTCGATCGCCCTCTCAAGCGGCGTCGGATACAAGACGTCGAATTCCTCGATCTTCGTTTCGAGCCCGAACTCCTTGAACTTCGCCGCAATCCATTCCGCATTGTCTTTGTCGTACGGCGAGCCGACATTGTGCGGCCGTGCCGTCAGCCGCTGCATGTACGCCCGCAAATTCTCCGGCTTCGGAATCGCCTTGAACTTTTCCTCCCACTGCCGCTCGGCGCGCGAAGATTCCGCGCTGAACCCGAACAGTGGCGCTTCTTCTCCCGTGCTCGACTGTAGAAATGGCGTACAAGCTGCCACCGCAAGCAGACCGGCAGCAATCGCGACGATGCGTTTCATGAGTCCCCCACAATCATCAAATATAAAAGCTCAACCGTAGACGATCTTTCGCAGAACCCAGCCGCCAAGCAGCGGAAATTGCGCCCACTCGCCGTTGTGCGCCTTAATCCCGTAAACGATCGCCAGCGTGATATTCAAGATTCCGCCGGCCATCGCGCCCAGCCAAAATATCCCAAAAAATCCAAGAAACGCGAAAGGCGGGTCGGCGTGCCCGCCGGAATGAAATCCTCCGGACGTAATAATCGAAATGAAAAACAGAATCATTGTGCCAAACATCAAGGCGAAGTAAATCACGTGCCACGCTAGCGCTTGCAAAGCGTGAAATGACACAAACTTCGATTCGCGCTTCACCAGGAAGAAAACCAGCGGCGCAATAAAACCGGAAAAAATTCCCAGTACATGCGCCAGCAGCGCAAAGGTCCTCTCATCTTGCGTGGGAACGTAGAGTCCAAGATTCGGCGCGTAAGTGCTCACTCGTCTCTCCGGTTGCATCGGAACCGCGCCGAGGATTATTCCCCGTTCGCGATGCTGCTGCAAGTCGCGTTCCGGCACAGTAGCGACGTACAAACGGCGGCAAGGAACGCAACAGCAGCGAACGATCGCAACTAGGTGCTTGATCGTTTCCCAGATACGAACTAACAACCATGCATATCGAAAAGCAGTTTGTTCAATACAAAATCGCCCAACAGAGGATACTTTGCCCATTCGCCTCGATTGGCCTTGATGCCGGTGGAAATTCCAAGGACAAGCGTTGTAATTCCGGCCGCCAGTGCGAAGAACCAGATCAAGCCGAAGGCAGCAAAAAAGGCAGCCGGCGGATCTCCCTTCGTGTCGGGCGGAGGAAAATCCCCCGAGACGAATAAACCCAAGAGCGCGACGACGATTCCGCCGGCGAACATAACAAATATCATGGCGTGCCAGAGTAGCGACTGCAGTGAATGGAACAAAACAAATTTGGAATTCTTCTTGATAAGAATCATGATCACTGGCGCGAGAAATCCCGAAAAGATTCCAACGATGTGCGCCAGCATCGCGTACGACCTTTCTTCGTTTGTCGGATAGTAGAAAATATGACCGATGTTGGACAAACTCGCTCCCTCTCTGACAACAATGTACCCGTTCGAACTGCGAAACTTGTCATCCTGAGCCCCGGCGATTTTTCGGGGTGAAGGGCCTCAACAAAACCTCAACCGCTGCCTGGACCGCGTGCACCGGAGACTACCCTACTCTTTCTTCTTGTGCGTCGTATTTAAAATCTCATCCGCGATCCGCAACCGCTCCACCGGTTTGTCGCCCAAAATGTGCGATTCAATAATCTCGTCCACATCTCCCGGTTTCACGCCGCCGTACCATACACCTTCCGGGTATACGACCACGTTCGGTCCAAGTTCGCACTGGTCGAGGCAGCCCGACTTGTTCGCTCGAACCAGTTTGACGCCCTTCTGCGCTAGCTTCGTCTTGAATAACCGCTGCAATTCTCCCTGTCCCGTCGGATCGCAACAACCGCGCGGATGCCCTTCTTCTCTCTGATTCATGCAAATAAAAATATGCTTCCTGAATGTCGGCATTGGTTTCTTTCAAATCGAATCTCTTACTTCGGGTTCGGCACGAATTCGTATCCGACTCCGCGGACCGTCAGCAAATGTTTCGGCGACGACGGCTCTTTCTCGATGTATTTCCGCAGCCGCACGATAAAATTGTCGATCGCCCGCGTATCCGTGTCTTCACGCAAATTCCAGACGTCCTCCAAAATCGCCTTCCGCGAAACGGGCTGCCCCGCCCTCTTGATCAAATATCGCAACAGCTCCATTTCCATCAGCGTCAGTTGCATCGTCTTCTTCCCGACCTGCAGCTTCAATCCTTGAAAATCGATCGTCTTGCCGCTAAACGCATAAACCCGCGGCAGGTCTGATTCGCCCTCGCTCGTCGCGTCTTCTTCGCCGTTCGCGTTCCGCGCCCAGCTTTTGCGTCGCAGCATGCTGTCCAGTCGCGCCAGCAGAATTTTTAAATTGAAAGGCTTGGGCAAATAATCATCTGCGCCCGCTTCAAACCCCTTCAAGACGTCCTCTTGCCGCCCTCTCGCTGTCAGCATCAGAATCGGAATGTAGTTCTGCGCTTCCCTTAACTCGCGCGCCACGGCAAATCCGTCTTTCCCCGGCAGCATCACGTCCAAAACCAACGCGTCGTATTCGCGCTTTTCCTTCAACAATTTCTTCAGGGCGTTCTCGCCCTTTTCTTCCACTTCGACCGAATGCCCTTCTTCTTCCAGGTTGAACCGCAAACCCTCCGCCAGATGCTCTTCGTCTTCCACAAGCAGAATGTGGCTCATGCGCGGTACACCCTCGGCAAACGCACGAAAAACGTGCTCCCTTGTCCTTCCCCCGCGCTCTCGGCGTATGCATCCCCCCCATACCGCCTCGCCACCGATCGCACAATGAACAATCCCAGGCCGGTACCTTTCACCTGCTTCGTCTTCGCGGATTGTGCGCGGTAGAATCGCTTGAAGATTCTCTTTAGCTCGCTTTTCGGAATTCCCGTGCCTTTGTCCCGCACACTCAGCGAAATCGTATCCAGCGTCGGATTCTTGATGTCCACCGCGATATCTTTCTGCTCATCCGAATATTTCAGCGCGTTGTCAAAAAGATTGTGCACCAGCGTCCGCAGTTCTTCCGCATTTCCCAGAACGAGCATCTCCTCTTCAACCGCAGCTTCCAGATGCAATTCTTCAGGTTTTAAATGATGGCTCGTCCTCGCCGATTCCACTTCTTCACAAACCAGCTTCCCAAAATCCACTTCCGTCCAGTTTTTTTTCGTGTTGCGCTGCCGGACTTCGCTCGCCTTCAATACCTGCTCAACCGTTCCAAGAAGCCTGTCCGTATCAACGAGCATATTCTTGTAGAATTCGCGCCGCTTCGCTTCGTCCAGTTGGCGCGATTCCAGCGTCTCCAGATACAAACGCAACGAAGCGATCGGAGTCTTCAACTCGTGCGTCACCGCATTCAGGAAACTGTCGTGTTGTTCGTTGCGACGGATTTCACGGACTAGAAAAATCGTATTGACGACCACGCCGGCGGTGATGAATCCGAAAAGAATTACGCCGAGCACCAGCGGCACCACTTCCCGCCAGTTCAGCACGATCCAGCTGACGTTCAGCGCGATCGTCAGCGCGACAATGCAGGCACCCAGCGTGATGAAGAATGCAGTGGCTTTTGCGCGGCTTGTGATTTTCATGGGAGCTGCGTCTGCTTCAGCAATCCCAATGATAGATGAGAAATCGCCTGCAATACAGAATTGCAGGAGGGAGAAGAATCAGTCGCCGGAAATCGCGACGACCATTTCTTCCGGTTCCGGAACGATGGGTGGAATAGCAGCAAGTTCCGCGGCGCTCAATTTCGATTTCGGCAACTTAATATCCCACGCCAGGCCTAGCGTCTTCAGCGCCCAGATTCCGTACCAGTTCAAGTCAAATTCATACCAGGCAATGCCGTGTTTGGCGGCTTGCGGCGACGCGTGATGGTTGTTGTGCCAGCCTTCGCCAAACGTCAGCATCGCGACCCAAAAACTGTTTGTTGAAGAATCGCCGGTGAGAAAACGCTGCGAGCCCCACATGTGCGTCGCGGAATTAACGAACCACGTCGAGTGAAGACCCACTACGGTGCGAAGAAAAACGGCCCACAGCAGCGCGGACCAGCCAAAGGCGGCATAAATAATAACCGCCAGCGCGACCGGCGGTACCCAGTGGTACTTGCTGATCCAAACGTAATACTTGTCCTTGCGCAGATCCGGCACAAACGGAAGCAATTCTTCCGCGCGCGCGTGCATTGATTTTCCCGTAACGATCCAGCCCATGTGCGCAAAAAATCCGCCGTCGTTCGGCGAATGCGGATCGCCTTCTTTATCCGTATTCTGATGATGCACGCGGTGCGTCGCAACCCACGCGATCGGCCCGCCTTCAATCGCCAGCGTGCCGCACGTCGTCAAAATATATTCCATCCATTTCGGAGTCTTGTATCCGCGGTGTGTTAACAAACGGTGATAGCCCATTCCGATACCGAGGCTGCCAGACATCCAGTACGTAATCACAAGGAGAATGAGACCGGTCCAGGAGAAGTAGAAAAGTGCGACGACGGCAAGGACGTGAATCGCGATGAAAAATGCGGTAATGCCCCAGATTACTGGGCGGGAAAAAGTTTTGTCGTTCTGGAAAATGCTCATGTTTCTCCTGACGGATGAGGGCGCGTCGATTACATCCAAAAATTATCACGGCGGGGGGAGGCGCTCTGTAATACCTGTGTAATCCTTGCGTGAGGAAAAACTGTCCGCCAGGACAGGTGGAAAAAGCACCAATCAGAGGTCGGGAATGTTTTGCGCGCGCATTTCCCTGGGATGAAAATCAACGCGGATAGAAATGGCGTTGTCGCGATTGGGCAATTCCTTCTTCGCCGTGGCGCGGCAATGAAAAATCACTTTTTCGGTTTCGGGATCGATTGCGGGCTTGCCCTCTATGGTGCGCGGAAAATGAAATTCAGTGCGAATCGGATCGGCGTCGGCGCCATCCAGGAATTGAACCGACGCGAGGTCAACCGAAGCCGTTATCGAGTTCGAGAAATACCGTGTCGTGCAAATCCTCTTTCGCGATGCGAATGATTCGCATCGGTTCGTCACCTTCAATCGCAACAACATAGTCCGGCGATTCGTCGGCCTTCAGCGGCGGCGCTGTCCCGGCCGTGTTTGTCCGCATACGGTGCATTTTTTCGAGCGCGAGCCGCATCGTTTTCGCGGACATCCATTTCACATAGTAGGAAGGCGTGCCGCCTTTGCTGATTTGTACGCCGCGAATGTTGTTCGAGTTGTTCAGATTGACGTCCGAATTGGAAATCAGTCCGGTGAGCGGCTCGGTATGTTTCTGCGTGAATTTTGCTTCAATGGTGACTTTGGACGGCGCCCAGGGCGAATCTTCCAGAATTCTGTTGGCGTCGGCAGCGGTCCATTGGTCAGCGGGTTTGTCCCACGGCGCGTTGGCGGGGAATGAAAACGCCAGAAGGGCGCCGACAAGAAATCGCGAGATAGGGACGGTCGAGGACATAGCGTTACCTGCTGCGATGCCTCGTCCGATCGACAGGTTGTACTTTCCGTTTTGTATTTTTACAACTCATAAATAGCGCCAGCTATTTTTGCGGCGGCTTGAGCGGCGCGAACGGATCCTTTGTCGGAACAAATTCGATCGGCACTTCGGTGACGAAAGTCTTCAGCCACTTTGCGCATTCGTCCATTCCGAACTGTTCGGAAGGGACGTGGCTCAAAATGATGAGCGCCTTGTGGCGGCCTTCGGCGATGGCGTCGGCAACGTATTCGACGGTTTCCCATTCACGCGGCTCGCCCGCTAACAGCAGATCAACATCAGGCATTTCGAGGGCGCCAACTTCGCGTCGGAAACCGGATGCTCCGGGGCTAAACGCAACGCGCTTTATCTTCATGTCGCGATCGGCGACGACGCGCATGACAAAAATTCCCAGCTTGTTTTGAATTTCGTCGGAAAGTTTGCCGACCGTCGCTTCAGGAATCGTAAAGAGATAAGGGTTCGTAGCGTCCTGATATTTTTCCCATCCCAGCGCATGAACTTCTCCCGCCAGAATTCCATCGCGTGTGTTGCGATGCCAGTGATCGTGGAATCTCCAGATGATAAGGTGATGGTCCTCGATAAATTTCCGCTTTTCCACGAGCACAGGATCACTTTCGCCCATCGGCAATTCTTTTGATGTGTCCATGTGATCGTAGAAGGTCGGTTCGTGCGTGATGATGAGGTTGTCGCCTTTCGCCGCGGCACGCTGAAGAACGTCCAGCGTCGTCATCATGGTCGTGGCGATACCGGTGACTTTGGCGCTCGGATCGCCGGATTTAAATGTGTCCACGGTTTCGTTCTTCCACGGCACACCAAGATTTTTCTTTATGCGTTCGATGACTTCGTTTGCCGTGATCTCTTTTTTCTCTTGCGCGAAAGAGGCAGCCGCGCAGCAGGCAAATGCGAGAAATAGTGCAATGCTTTTCATCGAACCTCCTGAGCTTTTTGCAAAGACTTGGACATGTGAACGAAGTGCGAGGGAACGGCCATTGAAATCTCCGGCGGCATGGGCGAAGTTCCGGTGACAGCGTAACCGAGACGCGCGTAGAACGGCTGAATATCGGTGCGCGGACTGATCGTCCGCAGATCTATCGCTACACATCCTGCGTTGACGGCGAATTCTTCGGCAGCGTCCATAAGTCTTCTGCCGAGCCCTTTGCCTTGCTGCACGGGATCAATGCAGAGCAGACCGAGGTACATGCGATCGGTGCGCTTCTCAAGATAGACACAACCGACAAGAGTGCCGACTTCTTCGAGCAGCAGGAACTGGCCGGTGCTCAAATATTTCAGCGTGCCTTCGCGATCGATGCGATCGGCGCCGATGAAGGGGCGCTCAACTTCAAACGCTGTGTTGATGAGCTGCGTCAGTGCGTTGGCGTCGGAATTCTCTGCAACACGAATCGTAAGAAGTCCTCCTCAACAAATTGGCTCAGGAAAAAATCGAGCGACCAGGAAATTTTGCCGCCGCGCCGAGTTCTTCTTCAATGCGAAGAAGCTGATTGTATTTGGCGATGCGGTCCGTGCGGGAAGCGGAACCGGTCTTAATCTGGCCCGCGCCGGTGGCGACGGCGAGATCAGCGATGAAGGTGTCTTCGGTTTCGCCGCTGCGGTGCGAAATGATGGAGTTGTATCCGGCTTTACGGGCGAGCTCGATGGCGTCAATGGTTTCCGTGACGCTGCCGATTTGATTTAGCTTGATCAAAATAGCGTTGGCGATTCCGTCGTTGATTCCGCGCGAGAGACGCTCGGTGTTGGTGACGAAGAGATCGTCGCCGACCAGCTGGATCTTTTTCTTGGAAACTTTGCTGCCGACAGAATTGGTCAGTGCTTTCCATCCGGCCCAATCGTCTTCGGCCATGCCATCTTCGATGGAGACGATAGGATATTTTTCGACCCATCCCGTCCAATAAGCGGCCATTTCCTCGGAAGAGTGTTCGCTCTTGTCCGATTTCTTGAAAACGTATCTGCCTTTGGACTTGTCGAAAAATTCGCTGGAAGCGGGATCGAGCGCGATCGACACCTGTTCGCCGGGTTTATAGCCGGCGGCGGAGATGGCTTCGAGGACGATTTGAATGGCCTCTTCATTTGATTTGCAGCTTGGCGCGAAGCCGCCTTCGTCACCGACAGCGGTGTTGTAGCCGCGCTTTTTCAACGCGGACTTCAGCGAATGAAAAATCTCAACGCCCCAGCGAAGTGCTTCCGAAAAGTTTGGCGCGCCGAGGGGCATGACCATGAATTCCTGAAAATCCACGGAGCTGTCGGCGTGGGCGCCTCCATTCAGAATGTTCATCATCGGAACGGGAAGGATTGAAGCGGACTTTTCGCTGGAATAGCGAGAAAGATATTTGTAGAGCGGCTGCTTGAGCGCACCCGCGGCGGCACGTGCGGCAGCCATGGAGACGGCAAGAATCGCATTGGCACCCAGGCGGGATTTGGTCGGCGTGCCATCCAGCGAAATCATTTTGTGGTCGAGGCCGCGCTGATCGGCGGCGTCGAATCCGGCGATGGCTTTGGCAATTTCATTGTTGGCATTGGCGACGGCTTTCAGTACGCCCTTGCCGAGATATTTTGATTTGTCTGCGTCGCGAAGTTCGAGGGCTTCGTGTTCACCGGTGGAGGCTCCGCTGGGAACGGCGGCGCGGCCAAGATAGCCGGAATCGACGAGGACGTCGGCTTCGACGGTGGGATTGCCGCGCGAATCGAGGACCTGGCGGGCGTGGACTTTAGTGATCTTCGTGGACATTGCTATCGGTTCTCCTCAGAGGAAATGAACTGAAGATTGTAACAGAGGGGCGAGGGATGGTTGAAAAGTGGGAATGACGGCTGAGTAAAATGCGGGCGCGAAGGGGTGCCACCCCCATTGTTTTTGCCAGGGGTGCGCAACCTAGAGAAAGAAGGGCAGTTAGGGGATGATTGCAGCTTGGTTTGTGCAAAGAATGCCCAAGTGATTGGAAACAAGAGAGATGGAAAATGGCCGATTTTGGCATGTTTGCGCATAAGGGTGGAAGCGGCGCCTGGAGGAAAAGCGGGGGCAAAACGTTCAAATGGGATGCGATTTACTCTCGTCAGAATCGCGTACTCCGCCAAGACACGCGCATTCTTGCGCGTTGGGTCAGTCTGGCTGTGGGTTACATCGAAGAGGGTACGATATTCCGGCCGCTGCCCGGAATTTTCGATATCGTGCCCCTACTTACCAGCCCGGCAGAAGACGTTATCTAGTGGGGAACGGTAAGTTAGGCGGAACGTACGCGCGCGGACGGATT
>DATLVG010000046.1:0-29060 GCA_035577625.1 Candidatus Dormiibacterota bacterium | reverse complement strand
CACTTAGAAGGAAGTGCAGCTGCCAAACCTTCAGTCTACGTTACTGCCGGGAAGCATACAAACCGACCCACCCGGCGAGGGTAGGTCGTCCGGAGGGAGCAAGCGCGACCGAACGATCTCGCTGTCTTACGCTTCTCTTCTGTCGCAGCAGCACTTAGTTCGACGGCCCGCTCGCCGCTTTCGTTGCACTGAAAAACTGCGGCCCCGGACGTAATCTTTGTCCAGGGCCGCTGACGGTTTCTCATTTTTCTGCCGCGATTCGCGGCCGCGACTCAAATTACCCGCAAAGCTGCGGATTCTTGATGCAGGGGTCCGGCGGAGGCGCTACCGGGTTGTGCGTGCTGTGCACGACCACCGCTGGAATCGCTATCGCCAATCCCACCGAAACGATTCCCAGCGTAACTCCCCAGCCTGTGCTGATGTGATGCCCGGCGTTGATCACGCCGCCCGGCTTGTCTGCCAAAGTCGTCGCGTTCACCGCCGTCGTCAGCTCATCGAGCGTCGCCTGCGTCGGATTCAGCGGCGACGAATTGTCGCCGTTTCGCACGCTGCTCATCTGCCCAGCCTTCGCGATCACGCAAACGCCCGCCAGATTGCACAGCTTCACCTGGCCTTCGAACACCACCAGGTTCATCTGCCCGCCGCTCTGGTCGTATCCGATATAAAAATCGGTTCCGACCACGCCCGCAACTCCCGCCGGCGTCCGCACTTCAAACTTCCCATCCGTCTTCGTAATTTTCTGCGCCTGCGAGCGGAGTTTCCCGTACGCCAGATCCAGCTCGGTCTGTTGCGCTGCGCCGTCGCTCTTTGTCACCTTCAACGACGAATCCGATCCGACGTTCAACACCGAACCATCGTCGAGCGCGATGCGCGCGCGTGCGTTCGCCTGCGTGTTCACCACGTCTGCCCAATTCACTGGTGTTTTCGCCGCCGCCGTTAACGATTTTGCCCCTCTCGCGATGCTCACCGCGGGAATCACGCGCGAAACTTCGCCGGCTTTTTGTCCGCCGGCTTGCGGCTCGGCGACAATGTCGTTCGGAATCAAAATGAGGAATGACGCAAAAAACGCCAGGGCCATGGCGCATGGGGACTTCGTCTTCATGAGAGGACTCTCCTAATCGCCTGCTGTGTGGATTGCTATACCTACTGTAGTTACCGGAGCCCTCGAATCGTGTCAATTTATATTCGATTTCGCGTTTCCTCTTACGAACTTGGCGAATGCCGCAAAACCGCCGCTGTGCGATCGTCTTGCTGCGGCTGCCCTTTCGCGTACGTCTCTACATACGAAAACAGTGTCCCTAAAATTTCTTGTGGCGACTTTTCGCGTCAATCAACCCATCGCTCAGGGACACAACCGAATCGCCGTCCGCCAGCTGAATTTCCTTCATCTCGTATTCCGTGTTCGGAAAAAGTCCCAGCGGAATTCCACACAGCGCCAAATCGTCGCAGTCCCTATTCTCAGATGAAACAGCCCATGCATTCCCGCGCTCGCAACGCGCATCACCCCAGTCTCGGGATTCAAATGGGCGTACTGCATCGCTGCGTATCGCACTGTCACGTTCTTCAGCAACATTCTCTTATTCAATTGCGCGAGCACCATACTCGGTGCCGTTCCTGTTTTTGTGCACTCCGCGCAGCGTTCCCGACCGCCAGCGCCGCAAAGAGCGCCGCCTGAAATAACCGGCCGGGTTGTTTCTTTGGCAATCCTGTCCCGCCGTACTCTTGCCCCGGCCATTTCACCGGGTCAAACTCAGGCTATGGGAAAGCTCGTCGGATTACTCGTTCTTGTGGCCTTGACCCTCGGCATTTTCTATTTCACGACCAAGAAAATGCCCGTCACCGATTCCGGAACTGCCCCCACGCAGGCCATTAGTCTGACCGCTGTCCGCAGGGACCTCCTCGAAATTGCGCAGGCCGAACGCAACGACATCGCCCTCAGTAGCCACTGCGCCGATATCGGTGAACTCATCTCTTCCGGCTCGCTTAAGATGACCAGCCCCGGCCGGGACGGCTATGCCTACGAAGTCCAGTGCGGCGGAGCGTCAGGCGAATTTAAAGTCGTAGCCCGCCATGCTCCCGCACCTGAAGGTTCGCCCATCCGCTACCCCACCCTCGGCATCGACCAAAATATGCAGGTCGCAGAAGTCCAATAATTGATTCGAAACCGTTTCTTTGGGAACTTTTTCCTAAATCCCGCCGTACCTTATTCCAGAACAGCTTTACCGAAGGCTTCCTGGGCCGGGTCCATTTTGGGCCCTATTTCAGCCGCAACCGCGGCATTCGAAGGAGAAAAGTATGGGCGGCGACGTGATTGGTCTTGTGGCAGTTATCCTTTCTTTGGGCATCCCCATTGCTGGCATGTTTACCTACTACCGCGTACGCAAGCTGCGCTCCGAGGAACGGCTGGCGGCGATTGCGCGCGGCGTGGATATTCCAATGGAGCCGGAAGTTTCCCATGTCGGCCGTTCGCGGCGCCTGGGCATTTTGTCCATCAGCGGCGCAGTCGGCTACATCGCGACATTTGCCGTGATCGCTCGAGTCTCATCCCAGTCGGATGCTCTCGCTGCCGCCGCGTTCGGCCTAATTCCTTTGGCCGTGGGAATCGGCTTTTTGATCGACGGCTATTTGAGCCGTCGCGAAGTTTCTGCGTAAATCTTTATCGCCATCTGAACACGGGGCGAGATAAATCTCGCTCCGTTCTTCTCTTCTCCCCGGCAAAAAGCCGCGCTTCACCGTGTGCTAAACTTCTTCGGATGCACCCTGCAATTCCGCAACTTCTGGAGCTACAACGACTCGATCAGCGCATCGCGGCGCTGCGCGCGGAGCTTGATGTGTTTCCGAAACGCATCAAAGACGCCGACGCGATGCTGAGCGGAGCCCGCGCCGTGCTCGCCGCGGCGAAAGAAAAACATTCACACGCGCAGACCGAACGCAAGAAGTTCGAGCTCGACGTAAATCAGTGGCGCGAGCGCGCGCGAAAATACCGCGACCAAAGCGCTTCCGTAAAAACCAACGAAGCGTACAAAGCCCTGCAGCACGAAATCGCGCACGCCGAATCCGAAACCAGCGCCGCCGAAGACCGCCAGCTCGAACAGATGATGGCCGTTGAAGAGACCGAGCGCGAGATCAAGTCCGCGGAAGCCGCGTTGAAAGAAGCGGAAGCTTCTCTCGCGGCAGTGCGCAAAAATATTGAGTCACTCGGCGCGGAGAAAAAATCGGAGCTCGATACCGACCTCGCGCAGCGCGAAAAAATCGCCGCTCAAATTCCGGAAGAGATCCTTGCGGTTTACGGGCGGATTGCCAAGCGCCACCACGGCGTTGCGCTCGCCGAGGCCGCCACCGAACAGTGCCGCGGCTGCGGCATGCGGCTGCTTCCGCACACGTTTCAGGAGATTCGCCGCCCGGAAAATCACGAGGTCATTCAGTGCGAAACCTGCGGACGGATTCTCTACGCAGTGGAACCAGCGGCCAAGGCCCCAGAACAAAAAGAAGGAGCGGCGTCGAGCGCGTCCTGATGGTGCGTCCCCCGCAAAGTTCACGAGGCGGCGGCCTCTTCGGCGAACCCGAGCCGCAAGCAAAGCCTGCGCCGTATCGCGCGAATATTGATGGCGGTTCGCGCGGAAATCCCGGGCCTGCTTCTTACGGCGTCGTCATTCGCGATCCAAAGGGCGAAGTCATCGCACGACTTAAAAAATATATTGGCCGCATGACGAACAACGTCGCCGAATATTACGGACTGATTGCGGCGCTCGACTACGCGCAATCGAATCAGATTCGCGCGCTGCGCATCGAGAGCGACTCGGAATTGCTGGTGAAGCAAATGCGCGGACAGTACAAAGTGAAGAGCGCTGACTTGAAGCCGCTCTTCGAGCGCGCGAAAAAAATGTCGCAATCATTCGCGTCGTTCCGCATCGACCACGTCTACCGCGAACAAAACGCGGAAGCCGATGCCCTCGCCAACGAAGCGATGGATGAGGTCTCGGGAAAATCTTCGCCCGTTTCGGCAACCCCTCCGTCTTCATCGCGCAGCGTCGAACCCAAAAAACTCAAGGCCCGCTACTACAAAGGTCTTCTGCAACTCGCCGAACCGCTCGATCTTCCCGACGACACCGAAGTGGAAATTCTCCTTCGGCCAAAACCAAAGGCGTAGTCCCCTACTTCAACGCATACGAACGATACAACGTGTCGCGCTGGGCAGGGAGGAAGCCGGCGCCGGAGATGATGCGGCGCAGTTCGCCTTCGTTGGTGCGGTTGCGGACGCCAGCGGCGTAGACGACATTTTCTTCGATCAAAATGCTGCCGACATCGTCGGCGCCGAATTGCAAGCCGACCTGGCAAACTTTGATTCCGGGTGTGAGCCAGCTCGATTGAATGTGATCGATGTTGTCGAGATACAGGCGGCTAACGGCGAGCGTTTTCAAATAGTCGACGGCGGTGGTTTGCTCAACTTTTTTGCCCCACGCAGTATTTTCCGGCGCGAAGATCCAAGGAATGAAGGAAGTGAAGCCACCAGTGTCTTCCTGAATGCGGCGAACGCGGTCGAGATGATTGACGCGATGTTTTAACTCTTCGCCGCAACCAAACATCATCGTGGCGGTGGTGCGCAGGCCGAGTTTGTGCGCGATACGGTGCACCCGCTCCCAATCATCGCTGGTGCACTTGAGGCGCGCGATCTTGGACCGAATTTCGTCGTCGAGAATTTCCGCGCCGCCACCGGGGATGGAAGCGAGTCCGGCGTCCTTGAGGCGAAGGATGACGTCTTCGACGCTGAGTTCGCTGACTTCCGCGATGCACAAGATTTCCGGCGCAGAAAAGCAGTGCAGATGGACAGTCGGGAATCTCTGTTTGATGGAGCGCAAAAGATTTTCGTAATACTCGATTTGCAGATCCGGATGCAGGCCGCCCTGGAGCAGAACGCCGTTGCCGCCGAGTTCGATCATCTCTTCGATCTTGCGGAAAATTTCCTCGAAGGAAAGGATGTAGCCCTCTTTGGAGCCGAGTGGGCGGTAGAACGCGCAGAACGAACAATACTCGGTGCAGAAATTCGTGTAGTTGATGTTGCGGTCGATCTGATAGGTGGCGACGCGTGGGTCGTTCTTTTTCATGCGCAGTTGATGCGCTTCCATGCCGATGCCGAGGAGGTCATCGGATTCGAGCATTTCAAGGGCCTGTTGTTTGGTTAGAGCCACGGATTCATGTCCTCTGCGAATTGATATTGTAACTGAGAGGCGGTTCGTTCTGGGAATTTGGAGGCTCCGGAGAATTTGAACCGACGCAGGGGTACACCCTCGATTGCTTTGGCAAGAGTGCGCAACGATATGCAAACACTATAGTTAGCTTGCTTTTCTGTGCGCCGGTTTGTGCAATGAGCGCGCAAGTCATTGAATTTAAACGAGTTGGTGAATCCGGAAGGATGTCATCCACTATTTTTTCGCATGTACGCATGTAAAGGACTCAGCGAAGCAGCGCGAGCCCCATTGATTGCAAAGAACTTACCGGCGGAGCGTGGTTTGCTGTAATTCACGACCCATTATAGTAAAAGCGTGCTGTTTATAAAGTAATTACTAGTGGTCTTTTGTTCGCAGTCGCGTTGCGTGGTACCCGTACCTGCTAAGAAGCGGGCAGGACGCCGACTTGCTTCATGATGGTGGCGAGGTCGTAGTAGTCGGCGCTGCGGGAGATTTTGCCGTCGGTGATGGTGATGATGCTGACACCGCGGACTTTGAATGTTTTTCCGGTTTTGAAGATGCCTTTGTCAGTGCCGCTGAGAATCCACTGAATGCTGCCGTGATTGCCCTCGACCGAAGAGTCGGCCAGTTCGAGTTTTAGATCGGGGACATCCGTAAAGAAGGAGGCGGCGAATTTCTTGGCTTCTTCGGAGCCATGGCTGATTTCGCCGAAGGTCACGTCTTCATAGTAGATGTCGAGGGTGAAGTGCGTGGCCCATTTGGCGGTGTCGTGGGAATTCCAGGCAGCGATCCAGCCTTCGGCGACGGGAGAAGTTGGGGGAGGAGTGCTTTTGGAGCGCGATGGGAGTGCGAAACCGATGGCGAGTAGAACGATGGCGAACGCGAAGAGGCGCTTCATCTGAATTTCCCTTCAGAAGAAATTTGATTGTGAACGGTTGTCCGACCGTCGCGGAGAATAGCATATTCACTCTGCCAGAGGTATGTGCCACGCCTCTGGCGCTCGTGGCATTTCCCGACTTTGGACCCAGCGCTCACGGGCTGGGCTAACTTCTTGCGCGCCTCCAGAGCTGGTTCATGTCTGGCCTGGGTGTTCGCGGCGGTACCTGTCCTGAGCATCGGATAGAGCTATGGAGATTTGCCCAACCTGCGTTAGGTTGAAGGAGCCATGCCGGAGCTGCCCGACATAACGACTTACATCGAGGCGCTGGAGAAGCGGATTCTGGGGCAGCGGCTGGAGGGTGTGCGCATAGTGAGTCCGTTTTTGTTGCGGAGCGTGGAGCCGCCGGTGGGGAGCGCGATTGGGAAGACGGTTGTTGAATTGCGGCGCGTGGGAAAGCGGATTTGTATTGGGTTGGGAGAAGAAGGGGGCCTGGAACAAAAGCGCCCGCCTCAGAAGGCGGCGGCTACAACGGACTCCAGAAGTAAACAGGCTGAGATTTGGCTGGTGCTGCATTTGATGATTGCGGGGCGGCTGCATTGGAAAGAAGGCCCGCCTCGGAAGGCGGCCGTTACAGGGAGCATAAAGACCGGCGCGAAGCTGTCCAAGCAGCATTTGGCGGCGTTTGGCTTTGCGAATGGGAGTCTGCTTTGGACGGAGGCGGGATCGCAGAAGCGGGCGTCGCTGCATTTGGCGAGCGGGGAAGCGGGGTTGGCGGAACTCGATCCCGGTGGGCTTGAAGTTTTGGATGCAACGCTGGAGCAGTTTTCGAAAATCCTGAAATCTGAAAATCATACGCTGAAGCGCGCGCTGACCGATCCGGAATGGTTCAGTGGAATCGGGAATGCGTATTCGGATGAGATTTTGTGGGAAGCGAAGCTGTCCCCGTTGTTGCAGACACACAAGATGAAGGACGAAGAGATTGCGCGGTTGTTTGAGGCGACGCGGAAGTCGCTGACGGAATGGACAGAACGATTGCGCAAGGAGACAGGCGAGAAATTTCCGGAGGGAGTGACGGCGTTCCGGCCGGAGATGGCGGTACATGGGAAGTACGAGCAAGCTTGTCCGCGATGCGGAGGAAGAGTGCAGCGGATCAAGTATGCGTCGAATGAGACGAATTATTGCCCGACGTGCCAGACGGGTGGGAAATTACTGGCGGACCGGGCGTTTTCCAGATTGTTGAGAGAAGATTGGCCGAAGACGCCGGAGGAATTGGAGATGAGATTAAGACGTGGGAAGAATTCTAAGTTGTAAGTTTTAAGTTGAAAGTAAAAACAAGAAGAATGAGGAAGGGCGCGGATCTAAAGACGCGCCTCGAAAAAGAACGGGTCTAAAGCCCCGCCACTACATTGGAGTCTTGACCCAGGAGAAGTCGATGGTGCGGGCGGGGACACCGGTGCGCGGGGCGATGGTGATGGGGCTGAGTTTTTCGATGAGACCAAGTTTTACAGCGTGGGAGTAGTAGGCGAGGAGGCCTTTTCGGTTTTCGTCGTCGAGCGAATAGTCGATGTTGGTCTTCAGATAGAGTTTTAGTTCTTTGGCGGGCAGATTCATTTCGGCAGCGGACTCTTTGCAGATGACGTCCAGATTTTCGAGGCCGAAATTTAGAGAGGCGAGAAATTCGTCGGCGAGGGCTTCGGTGGCGACTTCCGGGCGTGCCGCCCAGACGGCGAGAACCGCGGGCCGTTCAGTCATCTGCCACCATTCGCGAACGACGTCGTAGACGTGGAGCGTTTGGAATTGCGGAAGGCCGACGGTTGCGCCATCGCAGATCCATTCGCCGTCGCGGCCGGGCTTGGCTTTCGCTTCGGCGGCGATGGCGAGACGAAGCGCAGGATCGCCGATGACGAGCGCGGCGTCTGAATCTTGCAACATGGCGGCGACGTCAGGGTCCGCTTCGTGAAATTCCGGGGCGGTATTCCACCGGTTGGCGCAGAGGATTTTGGTGAACGCCTGCGTGCTGCGCGAACTGCGATCGAGAGCGATCCGTCTTGCGCGGCGAATCGGCTCCCTGGAAACGACCAACAAGCTGCGAACGCGTTCCTTCGAGGCAATCGAAAGATCCGGCAAAATCACGAGATTGGGAATTCGCTGATATTCGATGGCAGGAATGATGGCGATGTCGGCCGCGCCGGTACGGAGCGCTTCCGCGCAGAGCGACGGCACCGTGAACGAGAGCTCGTATTTGCCCTGGAGCGGCCCATGGGTGAAGCCGCGGACGAGAGGGGCAGTGTTGAGGTACTGAACGACGGAGATGCGAAGTTTGTTCACGCTGGGCTGGCTCGCGAAAAACCGATTATAGCAGATTAAAAAACCGAACTGGCACGGTCTCAGATGGTGTAAAAAGTTTCAGTGTTTTTGGAGGCTTCAACCATGCCGAAGCGCGTGACGGCCGCGACCCTGCTCTTTTCCCTACTCACGATCACAATTCCGGTTCGGGCACAGAATGCCGCGCCCGCGACGCAAAGCATTACAGAAAAGACCAAGGATGCACAAAAGCTGCCCGGATATTTCAACCTTTACTGGGACGCGAAGCAGGGGAAGCTGTGGCTGGAGATTGATAAGTGGAGCACGGAGTTTTTGTATCAGAGCTCGTTGCCGGCGGGGATTGGTTCGAACGACATCGGATTGGACCGCGGGCAATTGGGAGCGACGCGTGTGGTGCGATTTGAGCGGAGCGGACCGAAGGTGCTGCTGGTTCAGGAGAACCTCGATTTTCGCGCGATCACGAATGATACATACGAGAAGAAGGCAGTACGCGATTCGTTCGCCGAGTCGGTGATCTGGGGATTCACTGCGGCGGCGGAAGATGGCGCGAGAGTGCTGGTCGACGCCACGGATTTTTATTTACGCGACGCGCACGGCGTGACGAATGCCCTGCGGCGCGCGAAACAGGGCAGCTTCCGATTGGAAAATTCGCGGTCGGCGATTCATCTGGCGAATACGAAAAATTTTCCGCTGAACACGGAAGTTGAGGCGACGCTGACATTTGTTGGAGACGAACCGGGCGCGTGGGTGCGGTCGGTGACGCCCGATCCGCAGGCGATTACGGTGCGCGAGCATCATTCGTTTGTGCAATTGCCACCGGCCGGCTACAAGCTTCGCGTTTACGATCCGCGCGGAAGTTTTTTCGGGATTACGTACTTCGATTATGCAACGCCGGTGAGCGAGCACATTTCGAAGCGATTCATTGCGCGGCACCGATTGGAGAAAAAAGATCCGACGGCGGCGATGAGCGAGCCAGTGCAGCCGATCGTTTATTACCTGGATCGAGGCGCGCCGGAGCCGATTCGGTCGGCGCTGCTGGAGGGCGCGCGATGGTGGAACCAGGCGTTTGAAGCCGCGGGATACAAGGATGCGTTTCGGGTGGAGTTGATGCCGGAGGGCGCAGATCCGATGGACTTGCGCTACAACGTGATTCAGTGGGTGCACCGGTCGACGCGGGGATGGTCGTACGGAGCCGGCGTGATTGATCCGCGCACCGGCGAAATTATCAAAGGGCATGTGACGCTGGGGTCGCTGCGTGTGCGACAGGATTATTTGATCGCGGAAGGACTTCTGGCGCCGCACGAAAAAGGGAAACCGGTTTCGCCGAAGATGCTGGAGATGGCGTTGGCACGTTTGCGGCAACTGGCGGCGCACGAAGTGGGACACACGCTGGGGCTGGAGCATAACTATTCGTCGAGTACGGTGAATCGCTCGTCCGTGATGGACTATCCGCCGCCGTACGTGAAATTGGGCGTCGATGGCGTGCCGGATTTGTCAGATGCCTATGCGACGGGAATTGGCGAGTGGGACAAAGTGGCGATTGCGTTTGGGTATCAGGATTTCGCGCCAGGGACGGACGAGGCGGCGTCGCTGAACAAAATTTTGGGCGATGCATTTGCGCGAGGATTGCGATTCCTGACGGATCAAGATGCGCGGCCGGTGGGATCGTCGAGCAGCGTGGCACACCTGTGGGATTCGGGCGCGAACGCGGTGGACGAGCTAAACCGTTTGATGATGGTGCGCGCGGCAGCGCTCAAGCGATTTGGCGAAAACAATATTCGCGAGGGCGATCCACTCGCGACAATTGAAGACGCGCTGGTGCCGATTTATATGCTGCACCGGTATCAGGTGGAAGCGGCGAGCAAGCTGGTCGGCGGAATGGACTACGTCTTTGCGCTGCGTGGCGATGGGCAGACGCCGACGAATGTTGTTGCACCCGCCGAGCAGCGGCGTGCGCTGGCGGCTGTGCTGGCGACGCTGAAGCCGCAGACTCTGGCGCTGCCGGAGCCCTTGTTGAAAATGATCCCGCCGCGGCCGCCGGACTATGAACGGGGGAGAGAGCACTTCAAGATTCGAACAAGTCCGGCATTCGATGCGCTGGCTCCTGTCGAGGCAGCGGCGCAACATACTTTGCAATTTCTGTTCAATCCGGCGAGAGCGGCCCGCCTGGTGGAGTTTCACGCACGGAGTGCGTCGAATCCGAGCCTCGAGGAAGTGCTCGATGCCGTGCTTGCGGCAACGTGGAAGGCACCGCGCGGAGCGGATTACGCCGGAGCGATTGCGCGGGTAGTTGACGACGTGGCGCTTTACGATTTGCTGGCACTGGCCACAAACGACTCGGCTGCGCCGGAAGTGAAGGCAATTGCCGCGTTCAAGGCGCATCAATTAAAGGCTTGGCTGGGCAGTGGAGCGGCGACTCGCGCCGGGGACGATGAACAGGCGCACCGGGCGCAGGCCATTCGAGAGATTGAGCAATTCGAACGAGAGCCGAAGAAGCTGGAGTTGGCTGCTCCGGGCGAACCGCCGGATGGGCCGCCGATCGGAAGCGGTGTCGTGTTTGGCGCGGTGGATGAGGACGAGCCGGCGTTCCCGGGAATTTCCTAGGAAATCGTATCGGGTACACAAGACCGTTCGATGTTCCGGATCGTCTATGAGTGCAGGAGGCTTGAACTATGCCATCACGTACGCTTGCCCGTGTCCTTGGGCTTATCGCTTTATCTTCGCTCTTTGCGCTGAGTGCCGCGGCGCGCGACCGCCATTCCCGGAATGTTTCCACGCGCGGCGACGGACCGGTGACGAGCTGCAATGATTTGAACATTGAATTCGATGGCCGCGCTGCGGTTGTGCAGGCGGAAGAGCACGCGTTCAGCAAGGCGGAAGCGCCGGTGTTGCGAGCGACGGGCGAAACGAACGGTGGAGTCGAAGTCGTTGGTTGGGATAAGGACAACTATTCGGTGACGCTGTGCAAAGCGGCAGCGCCGTATGACGACTCGGCGAAGATTCTTGCAGAGATCAAGATGGTCGCCCAGGGCGGTGAAGTGCGCGTGTCCGGTCCATCGCGTGGAGAGGATTGGACGGCGTTTTTGCTGATTCGGGCGCCGAAGGATGCGACGCTCGATTTGCATGTGAACAATGGGCCACTCGGGATTTATTCCATAAACGGAAAAATTACGGCGCGGGCAGTAAATGGTCCGATTACCGCGCGCGATTGCAAAGGTGAGGTGAAATTGACCGCGCAGAACGGACCGATTACGGCAAGGGGCACGAGCGGAACCGTGGAACTGCACACGGATAACGGGCCGATCACTTCAGAAGAAACGAGCGGCAGCGTGGACATTCGCACCCAGAATGGGCCGATCGAAGTTGCGCTGAGCGGAAACAGCTGGAATGGCTCAGGCTTGCAGGCGCATGCGCAGAATGGGCCGTTGACGATTCGCGTGCCGCACGGATACCAGTCGGGAGTTGTGGTTGAGTCAGATGGCCACAGCCCGTTCGATTGCCACGCGAGCGTTTGCTCGGAAGGGCGTAAGACGTGGGAAGACGATAAAAAGCGCGTGGAATTCGGCAGCGGGCCGACGTTGGTTCGCGCTTCGACGGTTAACGGACCGATATCTATCGACTGATGCTGATGCCGGTCGCTGCGACTGGCCGGAAAATTGGACGAGCAAAACGCTTCCCGCTAAAATTCAGCCCATCATGCGAGAAGCGCCGGTAGCGAAACCCATCACAGAATTCGAAGCAGCGGAAATTGCGCGGCAGCTTTTTGGCATAGAGGCTGCCGCGCGCGCGCTTGCGGGCGAGTACGACGACAACTTTCGTTTGCGTGCAGCCGACGGCAGCGAATTCGTACTGAAAATCATGCATCCCGACCGCGAACGCCGCTTCGTGGAAATGCAGCGTGCGGTGCTGCAGCATCTGGCAACGACGGCGGGTGAACTGCCGTTGCCTCGTGTGGTTCCTTCGTTGCGCGGCGAATCGTGTGTGCAAACAAAAGTCGGCGACGGCTCGGGGAGAATTGTCTGGTTGCTGACCTACCTGCGCGGAAAAACGCTCGCGGAATTTCAGCCACATACCTTGGAATTATTAGAAGAACTTGGGCGCTTTTTGGGGAAGCTGAGCAGTGGGCTCGCCGGCTTCTCGCATCCAGGTGCGCAGCGTGAGTTGAAATGGGACGCTTCGCGCGCCATGTGGATTCGCGATTATCTGCGCTACGTCGAGCCGCTGCCCCGGCGGATGCTGGCGCAGAGATTTCTGGGACTGTTCGAAACAGACGTCGCGCCAAAACTTGCCGGCCTTCGCAAGAGCGTCGTTTATGGCGACGCGAATGATTACAACGTGGTGGTCGCGTGCAGTCCGGGTGAAGCGGCGCGCGTTGCGGGCGTTATCGATTTTGGCGACACGCATTACGGGATCACCGTTTCGGAACTGGCGACGGCGACGGCTTACGCGATTCTTGGAAAAAAAGACGTGCTCGCTGCCGCGACCGCGGTTGTCGCGGGATATTGCGCGGAATTTTCCCTAACAGAAGACGAAATTGCGCTGATATACCCGCTGGTTGGAGCGCGGCTGGCGGTTAGCGTAGTGAATTCGGCTCATCGTAAGTCATTGAAGCCGGACGATGCGTACGTGACGGTAAGCGAAGCGCCAGCGTGGGAAGCGCTGGAGCGTTGGGCCAGGGTTTTTCCGAGATTTGCAAGCTACGCGTTTCGAGCTGCGTGCGGACTTGCCCCGATTGCGAAGGCCGCGGCGGTTGAAAGCTATTTGGCAAAATCGGGCGTGGCGTCGATTCTCGAGGCGGATCTTCGCACCGAACCGTGCGTCGTTCTCGATCTCAGCGTTGGCAGCGCGTTTCTCGGGGCCGATCCTTCGTCGAGCGAAGCCGCACAGCTCTCGGCGGCGATTGCCGGGGAGCTGAAGAGATCGGGCGCACGAGTTGCGGTTGGGCGTTACGACGAGGCGCGGTTGCTTTACAGCGCGCTGCAATTTGGCGCGAGCAAGAACCCGACGGACGAGCGCCGAACAATTCACCTGGGCATCGACTTATTTGTTGAGCCGGGAACCCCGCTGCGCGCGCCGCTTGCCGGCGTTGTACACATTTTGGCGAACAACGCTATTCCGCTCGACTATGGGCCGCTGGTCGTTTTGAAACACGTAACCGACACAGGTGAGGAATTTTTCACGCTGTACGGCCACCTAACTGAAAATACGCTGCATGCATTGAGCATCGGGCAACCAGTTACACGCGGCCAAGTGTTTGCTCATGTTGGTGCTGTTCATGAAAACGGCGGCTGGCCGCCGCACGTCCACATTCAAGTCATTTTGGATTTGCTGGATCGCGGCGCTGATTTTCCCGGTGTGGCGCGCGCATCAGAACGTGCGATCTGGAAAGCACTCTCGCCAGATCCGAACCTACTGTTGCAGATTCCGGCGGAGCGTTTTCCAAAACCCTCGCGCGCGGGGGACCAACTCCGCGCGCGCCGGAAAGACCTACTTGGCAGCAGCTTGAGCATTTCGTATGCGAAGCCGCTCAACATCGTTCGCGGCTGGAAGCAATTTCTATACGACGAAACGGGACGTGCATATCTGGACGTTTACAATAATGTGCCATTGGTTGGGCACAGTCACCCGCGGGTTGCCGAAGCGGCGCAGAAGCAACTTTCGCTTCTCAACACAAATACGCGCTATCTGCACGAAAATGTTGTTCGCTATGCGGAACGTCTCACCGAGCTGCTGCCGGACCCGTTGAAGATCTGCCATTTCGTCAATTCGGGGAGCGAGGCGAACGAGCTGGCGATTCGCATGGCGCGCGCGAAGACCGGCTCGGACGACATCATCGTTCTGGAGCACGCTTATCACGGCCATACAAACACTTTGATTGACGTGAGCCCGTATAAGTTTGACGGGCCCGGCGGGAGCGGCAGGAAGCCGTGGGTGCATGTCGCGCCGATTGCCGACGACTATCGTGGACCGTACCGGCGCGGCGAGAAAAATCTCGGCGAGAAATACGCGGCGCATGTTGGCGAAATTGTGGAAACGTTGCGCAAGCAGGGCCGCCGCGCGACGTATCTCGCGGAAACTTTGCCAAGTGTGGCGGGGCAAATCGTGTTCCCGCCGAACTATTTGGCCGAAGCCTATCGTCACGTTCGTGCGGCGGGCGGAGTTTGCATAGCGGACGAAGTTCAAGTGGGATTCGGACGATTGGGTACGCACTTCTGGGGATTTGAGATGCAGGGAGTCGTGCCTGACATCGTCGTCTTTGGAAAACCGATTGGCAACGCATTTCCTCTGGCTGCGGTCGTGACGACTCCAGAAATCGCCGAGGCATTCGCAAATGGAATGGAATTTTTCAGCACGTTTGGAGGCAATCCGGTTTCCTGCGCAGTCGGGCTCGCGGTGCTGGATGTGGTTCGCGACGAAAAGCTGCAGGAGAACGCGAAAAAAGTCGGTGATTACTGGCTTGCTGGACTTGCCGAACTCCAAAAAAGCCATGAGCTCCTTGGCGACATTCGCGGCTCCGGACTTTTCCTGGGCCTCGATTTGGTACGCAACCGCGAAACGCGCGAACCAGCTACGGCGCAAGCCAGCTATATCGTGAACCAGCTGCGTCAACGCGGCATCCTCGCCGGCACCGACGGCCCTCATCACAACGTAATAAAGCTTCGCCCGCCCCTCATTTTCGCGGAGCCCGACGCTGACCTCTTCAACACAACCCTGGACGCGATCCTCGCCGAAGACGCCGCGCAGCCATAATTCTAAAATTCTCGCTCTGCGCGTTCTCACGGCAGCGTATACTCAGGCCGTAGGATCGGCCGCGTCACGTCGGTGGCGCCGGCCAGCGGTTCAGCCCTCGCGGAAAATTTTCGGCGGAGAGGTGTCTATGTACCGCCTGAGCTTACTCGTTGCAGTCTTCTCGGTTTCCTATTTTGCCTGGCCGAGCGTTTCGCACGCGCAATCGGCAAGGTTCGGCTGCCCCGAAGTGCCGCGCCAAGACGCTCTTCCGTCTCTTTGTGCGCCGCCCACGTCCGAACTTGAATTCGCCGCGAGTGAACCAATTACGATCAGCCTGAGTGTGCCGGAGGGGACGCCGCTGCGCATTGCGCTGGATCAACGCGCTCGCATCGCGCATGTCGGTGAGCCCGTTCACGGCAAAGTCGTCGATCCTGTCTACGCATTTGATGAGCCAGTGATTCCTGCCGGAAGCACTGTCAATGGGCGGGTTACTAAAATCGATTCCGTTCCGGTGAAGACGCGCGTGCTTTCGTACTCCAGCGGCAACTTCACGCCTTTTCGCAAATACGAAGTCACTTTCGATCAGCTGACCCTTCCCGGCGGTCAGGTGCTGAGCATCAAAACAATCACTGCGCCAGGATCTTCTCAGGTCGTTCATTTAGTCACGAATAAAGGCAAGGAAGCGGAAGAAAAAAAGAAAAATGCAGCCGCGCGTGCCGCGGGCGACGTTAAGAACGAAGCGAAGGCGGAAATTCATTCCGGCATCGAGCAGATCAAGTCACCCAACCTTTTGCAGCGAGCCAAAGCTTTGATTTACGCGCAGTCGCCGGTGCACAGGCAGTTCGTCGAAAAGGGAACGCGGTTCAACGCCGCGCTGGAAGAACCGCTCGCTTTCGGAGAGATCTCGCGCAAGCCCGCCGAACTCGCTGCATTGGGAAGCGCTCCGGAGCCGGACAGTTTATTGCACGCCCGACTCACTGCGGGAGTAAGTTCCGCCGACGCGACTCGCGGCACCACCGTCAATGCGATGCTCACGGAACCCATCTTTTCTGCGCAGCATCTGTTGCTGCTTCCCGCCAACACGCGGCTGGTCGGCGAAGTGCAGGAAGCGAAGTCCGCGCGAAAATTCCACAAGAACGGCGAACTCCGCATCGCATTTAACCGCATCGAGCTGCCATCCGGGGTGCAGCAAGCGATGCAAGGCACTCTCGAAGGCATGCAGGTGGATCGTTCGGATCACCTGGCGTTGGACGAAGAAGGAGGCGCTCGCGCGACGAACCCCAAGACTCGCTATCTTTCCACAGGTTTTGCGATCGTAATGCTTGCAGCAGCCTCTCATCCGGACACCGAGCATGGAACAACCGATGCTGCGGGAGACCCAAGTGTCCAGGCAGGGGCGGGCATTTCCGGTTCGCGTGTCGCCGGATCGCTCATTTCCCTCGCGGTTCACTCACAACCCGTTTCGTTGGCCTTCGGCGCATTGGGTGCGTCACAATCCGTCTATTCGAATTTCCTCTCGCGCGGGAAAGACGTAAGTCTAGCGCAGAATACGCCGCTCGAAATTGGTTTCGCCCCGCCGCACGAAGAAGCGAAAAAGTCTGCACCAGCGAAACCATAACCGGCCAGGACTCCCCCATCGTTGACCAAGATTCTCGCAAATGGAATTCGACCGGGAAAGTGTTCGGAGTGCCCGGCAATGTCACGCAACCGGTGAGCTTGATCAAGCGGGGCGCGAAATTGGTGACGTCCGCGGAGGACGTAATCCTAGAGCTGCCGACGCCGGTCCGGGCAGCCCTCACCCAGGCCATGCAACCAGAGACGGGTCTGGCGAATCTATTGGTTGCGGCTTCGCTGAATCCCAGCGGGAAAAAAGCCGCGCGAACTGCTCACTTCCGACGAGGCGCAACCAATTGATGACATCGTGGAGCGAAGCGGCTTGAACTCTTCGGAAGTTCTGGCTACGCTTTTTAATCTGGAGATGAAAGGGATTGTCCGGCAATCGCCGGGAAAATTGTTCAGCAAGATTCTTCTGTAGCAGGCAAGCTGCAGCCGGCGGCCGGCTTGACAACTCTGATATAAGGTAGCGAGAAGGACACAGCCCGCGCCTGCGGCCCTTCCCTTGGAAGATTACGGGGTAAAACTGCATCATGGCTCGTTCGTTGGTAATTGTGGAGTCGCCGGCAAAGGCGAAGACCATAAACAAGTATCTCGGGAAGAATTACGTCGTGAAGGCGTCGGTCGGCCACGTGCTCGACCTGCCGAAAAAGACCATCGGCATCCGTCTGCCCGATGAAGACGACGTTCCGCAAAAGAAGACGCGCGCGAAAAAAGGCGCGAAGAAAGTAAAAGAAAAGAAGGTTCGCAAGCCCGTCACGCTCGACGACGAAAAGATTTTCGAACCCACGCTGCAGATTATTTCGGGCAAGGGCAAGGTCATCACCGACTTGCGCAAAGCGGCGAATACTGCCGATGCGGTTTATCTGGCGGGCGACCCGGACCGCGAAGGCGAAGCGATTTCCGCCCACCTCGCAATGGTGCTGGCGAAGCCGCACAAGTTCGAGGAACAGGAGCCGAGCGCGCCGCGCTTCGGCCGCAAACCGAAACCGGTCGATCCCGCGGAAGAAGAAGAAAGGAAAAAGGCCGCGAAAGAAATTCCGGCAACCGATCCGAAAAAGATTTTTCGGGTAACGTTCAACGAAATTACTCCCAAAGCGATTCGCGCCGCGTTCGAACATCCCCGCGCTGTGAACACGAGCTTGGTTGATGCGCAGCAGGCTCGCCGCGTGCTCGACCGCATCGTGGGTTACAAAGTTTCGCCGCTCTTGTGGAACAAAGTGCGCCGCGGCTTATCAGCGGGACGTGTGCAGACCGTCGCGCTGCGCCTGATCGTCGAGCGCGAACAACTGATCCGCGCGTTCGTACCGCAGGAATACTGGACCATCCACGCGATGCTGGATGCGGGCAATCCTCCGATCTTCGAAGCGAAGCTCACCAAATATAAAGGTGAGGACATTGAAGTAGGGAATCAAGAAGCGTCGGAAAAAGTTCTTGCCGCGTTGAAAAAAGCGAAATGGCAAGTGGCGACGGTTACGCAAAAAGAAAAGAAGCGGAATCCACCGCCACCGTTCACCACTTCCAAGTTGCAACAGGCTGCGTTCAACCGGC
Organism: Candidatus Dormiibacterota bacterium; assembly: GCA_035577625.1. Taxonomy (GTDB): domain Bacteria; phylum Acidobacteriota; class Terriglobia; order Acidiferrales; family UBA7541; genus Acidiferrum. Next base: position 10,772 of record DATLVG010000046.1, on the reverse strand, counting down.
TGCGCTACACGGCAAAGCGAACCATGTCTCTCGCCCAAAAGCTTTATGAAGGCGTGGAGCTTGGCGAAGAAGGCTCTGTCGCGCTAATCACCTACATGCGCACTGACTCCGTAAACGTTTCGAACGACGCGCTGGCGCAAGTGCGCGAATTGATTCCGGAGCGTTTCGGTTCGAATTACCTGCCGGAAAAGCCGAATTTCTATAAATCGAAAAAAGACGCGCAGGAAGCGCACGAAGCCGTGCGCCCGACGGACGTTTCTCGCGCGCCGGAAGATGTGCGCAAATATCTCGATGATGACCTATTCAAGCTCTACCAACTGATTTGGCAGCGCTTTGTCGCCTCGCAAATGTTACCGGCGGTGTTCGACCAGACCACCATCGACATTTCGGCCGGCGATTACACCTTCCGCGCCACCGGTTCTGTGCAGAAATTCGACGGCTACATGCGCGTCTATCAATTACCCGCGGCAAATTCCGACCGCGAAGACGACGAAAAGGACGACGAGGGCGAAGGCAAGACGCTGCCGCGTGTGACCGAAGGCCAAGTCTTGCGGCTCGATGAAATTCGGCCCGAACAGCATTTCACGGAGCCGCCACCGCGTTTCAACGATGCGACGCTCGTAAAGGAACTGGAAGAAGACGGCATTGGCCGCCCTTCGACCTATGCGAATATTATTTCCACGCTCGTCGAGCGCGAGTACGTTCGCAAAGAGCAAGGCCGCTTTTTCCCCACGATGCTCGGCGAGCGCGTGAGCGTTCTGCTGGTAAAAAGTTTCGAAGATGTTTTCGACGTCACGTTCACGGCGCGCCTCGAGGAAGAGCTCGACGAAATCGAAGAAGGTAAGCTCCACTGGCGCGAAGCGGTAAAAGAGTTTTGGGAAAAATTCATCGTTGACCTGGATAAGGCCGGCGACGAAATGCTTTCTTACAAGGCAGGCATCGCGACCGGCAAGAAGTGCGAGAAGTGCGGCCAGGGCGAACTACTCGAACGCATCAGCCGCCATGGATTTTTCCTGGGCTGCTCGCGCTATCCCGATTGCGATTTTATTCAGGACCTTTCGCCGGAATTGCCGGAACAAGCCGACGGCGAAGCCAAAGTTGAAATCTGCGATAACTGCGGCAAGGAAATGGCCATCAAGCGCGGCCGTTTCGGTGTGTTCCTGGCTTGCACCGGCTACCCGGATTGCAAAACGACTCGGCGTCTCGTCGAAGGTACACGCATCGCTCGCCAGCCCGATGAACCGCTCGATGAAAAATGCCCGACATGCGGCGAAGGCCTCATCAAGAAGCACGGGCGTTTCGGCGAATTTATCGGTTGTTCCGGCTATCCAAAGTGCAAGTATACGCGGCCGATCACGCTCGGCATCAAATGCCCGAAATGCAGCGAAGGCGAATTTGTTCGCCGTGGCAGTATCGGCAGGGGCGGACGCACGCGAATTTTCTACGGCTGCTCGCGCTATCCGGATTGCGACTTTACGACACCGTTCCAGCCCATTGCGGAACCCTGCCCGAAGTGCGGCGCGCCGTTCATCGTCGAAAAGAAATCAAAAATCGGCCTCGTTCGCACCTGCATTAAAGAAGGATGCGACTGGGAAAAACTCGCACCCGAAGCGCCCGTCACGCAGCCCGAGGAAGCCACTCCCGTTGGCGCCAAGCCGTAACGGCTCCACGGCTTACGCACAAAGGAAACCTGGCGTCTCAACGTGGCGGTCGGCACAGATTCAGGCTATTCGATGATCCCGAACGTGTAGAGTTTGCCGGAAGAGGCGATGTTTCCGGACGTATTTCCGGGCGGCAGGAAACCGTACTCGCCCTTTTTCAGCACTGGAAGTTTTACGCGGAATGTGCGCGGCGCAACCTTTTCGGATTCGAATTTTTCCGCATTTTTTTCTGCGCCCTCGGAAGAGTGAAAAACGCCTCCGGTCCACGCACGAAATTCTCGCCGATTTCCCTTCATGTCCAGCCGCAGCAATTGATATTCGGTGATGGCCGTGCCTTCCGGAACGCGGATGATAAATTCCGCGTCGGACGCCACCTGCAAGACGCTTTTCGGGCCCTGGACGGTGCCGTTTCTGTGCCCCTTGTCCCAGCCCTGCGTCGCAATGGTCTTCATCACTCCACCAGTTTTGTATCCAACGACTTCCGGGGCCACCTCGGTCAGTTTTCCCGCCATCCTGATATAGACGCCGATTTCTTCCGGCGCGTCGGGGTTGGCGGACGGGGCCGCCGCCACGCTAGCAGTTGGCGCAACCGACGCTATAGCTGCTTTAGGATTAATCATGACGCGGGTCACCGCGTCGGAAACGTGTTCCGCTTTCAGCGTTTTTAGCGATTCCAGGTCCGTATCGAAGCCAGTCTGCGACGCGGTGCGAATTTTCTCTATCACCACGTCATCACCCGAGCCAAGCGCGACAAGGTCCAAAACGTCCTTGTTGGTCATTCCGGCTTTTTGAGGCTCCTGGGCGCTGGAGATCGGAAAGCCGGCAGCCATCACGATCACGCACAGCAGACCAGAATATTGGAGCGTCTGTGCTTCATATCGGCTCCTCCTTAAGGCATTTTGCGCCTTCTGTAAAACACGCAGCCAATCAGCTACAGGAAAGTTGTCTCGAAGAAATCTATTTCGCGGTCGGCACGGTGTAATTTTCGTCGGTATACACGGTAAGCGGCGTACCCTGCTTGATCTCCACATTCTTTCCGTGTTTGATCAAACCAATTGGCCCAAACAGGACTGTCAGGGCAACTGTCGCTCCTTCTTTGCCTTCACCCTCGCGGCCCTTGCTGCCGCGTAGTTTCAATCGCCCATCGTCAAGAAGCAGATATTCCAGCCGCATATTCAATTCACCCGCGCGCCCCATCATTCCTGCCTTTTTCGAATGAGAAATCGTGCCGACGGCTTTTGCGCCGGCCTTAGCCACGACAACGTCTCCCACTTTCAGGTCCTGATCCAGCACCAAATTAACTGTGTCGCCCTCCGCCGCGGTTTTTGAAGTTATGTCCTGGGCGAATTTTAGTTGAACGTCCGCGCCTTCTTTCAGCACGAGTTTCTGTACTGGTGCGGCAGCAGGCGTCGTACTCGTTGCCGCTGCCGGCGCGGTCTCGGTCGAAGGAGCCTGTTGACACTGGGCAACTCCGCACGATCCAAACCCAATCAAAAAGGACACGCGCATGATTTTTGAAAACATTGGTTCGCTCCTGAAGGTTCGGTTCTATGGAGTGGGACGCCTCGCGCCACTCCGACGTTTCATTCCCATTTGTGCAGGTTACTCCATTTCTGGCTGGCGCTCGTTAAGAATGACGTTATGTGCCTTGCATGCAACTGCGCAACACATCGCCAGTAATTGGCTCGAGCTCTTTCTCCCTGGAATATAATTGCTCCTGAGTTGCATCGAGAGGCGTCGCGCAGCCGTATGAAGAAGTCCATCCTGAAGTTTTTGGAATATCTGTACTCGGTGAAGAATTCTTCGCCGCACACCATTTCGAATTACGGCAAAGACCTGCACCAATTTTTGGCCTATCTCACGCCGCCAGAATCAGAACCCCCGGCCCTCGCCTCAATCGACCACAAAGTCATCCGCGAATTTGTCGGGCACCTGCACGATCAGTCGCTCGAAAAAAGCTCCATCGCGCGAAAGCTCGCGGCGCTTCGCTCGTTCTTCAAATACTGCGTGCGGGAAGGCATACTGAAAGAAAACCCTGCGCGTCTCGTGCCGACGCCAAAACTCCCGAAGCGCATTCCATCCGTACTCTCGGCCGAGGAAATGAACGGCTTCTTGAACCAGCTCGCCGGTATGAAGGCCGATTCCGGTGCCAGAAATGAACCACAAAGCCGTCCGAACAAGGCGCAACGGAAACTGCCGCGAGGCAACGCCGACGAAGAAGGAATACTCATCAAGCGTGATCGCGCGATCCTCGAACTCCTCTACGCCGCCGGCCTTCGCGTCAGCGAACTTACCGGCCTCAATCTTGTGGATATGGATTGCAAAGACCGCATCCTGCGCGTGCGCGGCAAGGGTAACAAGGAGCGTATCGTTCCTTACGGCTCGAAAGCCGAAGAAGCGCTCGAAGCATACTGGCCGGTGCGTGAGCGCTTGCTGGTGCAAAATTTGTCGGCGCGGCCAAAACGCGGCGGCTCCCCGCACACGGAAGCGATTTTCCTGAACTACGCCGGGCGACGTCTGACGCAGCGTTCGGTCGGCCGCATCGTCAAAAAGTACGTGCGCCTGGTCAACGTCAACTGGGATCTGCATCCACACTCGCTTCGCCACGCGTTCGCAACGCATCTTCTCGCCGATGGCGCGGACTTGCGCGCGATACAGGAATTACTCGGCCACCAATCGCTCACCACTACGCAAAAATACACCCACGCGTCGATCCGCCAGCTCATGGATATTTACGATAAAGCCCATCCGCATGCCTGAAATTTTCGCTGTATCCATTTGTCTCCGCCGAACCATCCAAGCTCCATGACTCGGATGAAGACAATCTGCATCACAATGCTGGCACTCATAATCCCGGCGTCGCCGCGTCCGCTCTCTGCACAGGGCAATTACGAAATTCAGGTATATCCGTACGAGACCGTCGAACCGGGCCGCACGATGGTCGAACTGCACAGCAACTTCACTTTCGAGGGCTCCAAATCCACCACCGACGGAACCTTTCCCACCAATCACCAGCTCCACGAGACCATCGAGATTACGCACGGCTTCACCGATTGGTTCGAAACCGGTTTCTACGTCTTTACCTCCGCGCACAACGGCCAGGGCGTCGATTGGGTCGGCGATCATATTCGCCCTCGCTTCCGCATCCCGCCCAAATGGAAGTGGCCCGTCGGCTTAAGTCTTTCCAACGAAGTCGGCTACCAGCGCGCCAAATATTCCGCGGATACCTGGACGTGGGAGATGCGGCCCATCATCGATAAGCAAATCAACAGATGGTATTTCTCATTCAATCCCACGTTCGACAAATCGTTTCATGGCCCCAGCGTCCACCAGGGTTTTGTCTTTTCGCCGAATGTCAAATTCAGCTACGACTTCACCAAAAAAATCACCGGGGGTATCGAATACTACGGCTCCGTCGGGCCCGCAACGGAGTTCGATCCCTTCCGCCTGCAGCAACACCAGATTGTCCCGGCGATAGATCTAAACCTCTCTCCAAAATGGGAAGTTAATTTCGGCCTCGGCGTTGGAATCACCGGCGCTACCGACCATCTCATCGCCAAGACCATCATTGGCTACCGCTTCGATTTTTGAACCAAGTCCGGTAACAACCCGACACCTCAAATTCTTGTGATGGCCGACTAACTTCTGAAGCCTCGGTGGCGTCAATACTCTTGAGAACTGCGTTCCCAGACTGTCCTGGGGTTAAGCCTTCCTTTTGCGTACCCATGTGACAGGTCCTCGAGAGGTTGGTGCATTCCTTGCTAAAGAGGCGCGCTGTCCGCGGTTTATCGGTGGTGTTGCTTCTTCTCGTCTGGCCCGTAGCCGGCACAGCCGGCCCGCGTGCCAAGGATTCCACCGCTTTTGCCAAGCTGCACATTCCGCATCTGCAAAAACGGCCCACGATTGAAGATTTTGAGTCCATGCAGCCGTCGCCAGCGGTAGCCGGCTCCATGCTCAAGGTCGATGGCTTCTTGCAGCGCGACCCCAAGGATGGATCGCCAATTTCCCAGAAAACCGAAGTCTATCTTGGTTACACAAACGAAAATCTCTATGTCGTCTGCTTGTGCTTCGATTCGGAACCAAACAAGATTCGCGCGCACATGGTGCGGCGCGAACAAATCAACGATGACGATCAATTCGGTTTTGTCCTGGACACGTTCAGCGACCGCAAAACGGGCGTGTTTTTCTATGCAAACCCCTACGGCGTGCAACAGGACGGCATCTGGAACGACTTCAGCGAACCGGACTATTCCTACGATATGCTCTGGAACTCACAGGGGCGAATCACTCCGCGGGGATTCGTGCTTTGGTTTGAGATTCCATTTCGCTCGCTCCGCTTTCCACGGACTCCAGAGCAGGACTGGGGGATTTTCTTCGAGCGGGATATTCGCCGCAACAACGAAAACGCCTTCTACCCTCACATTACCAGCAACGCCCAAGGCTTCCTCACTCAGGAAACTCGAATGGACGGGATGCGCGACATCTCGCCCGGCCGCAACATGCAGTTCATTCCTTACGGTTCACTACGGTCCTTCCGCGCACTCGACGACCGGCCCGGCGGCGTCCCTCATTTTTCTGAGAAAAGTTTCGAGCCGCGAGCCGGCCTCGATTCAAAGATCGTATTCAAGGACTGGCTGGTCTTCGACTCCACCATCAATCCCGATTTCGCCCAGGTCGAATCCGATGAGCCACAAACGACGGTCAACCAGCGGTTCGAAGTTTTCTTCCCGGAAAAGCGCCCCTTCTTTCTTGAGAACAGCAGCTACTTCGATACGCCCATCAATCTCGTGTTCACCCGCCGCATTGCCGACCCTCAATATGGTTTGCGGCTGACCGGCAAACGCGGGCCGTGGTCCATTGGCACGCTCTTCGCGGACGATCAATCGCCGGGCGGCAGTGTGGATCCGTCGGACGCGCTGCATGATCACCGCGCTTATTTCGATATCGTTCGCGTCAACCGCGACATCGGCAAACAATCCACGATCGGCTTTATCTACACCGATCGCGAGCTGAACACCGTTCCAAACACGGCATGCACCGACAATCCTTGCATCATCAAATCCAATCGTGTCGGCGGCCTGGACGCAAAAATCACATTCACCCCAACTTGGTATTTGCAATTCCAGGCACTAGCCAGCTCCACCGATTTCAACGACGGCACGCACAAGGGCGGACCCGCCTTCCACTATTGGCTTGAGCACAGCACACGCAAGGTCGAATACAACGTGATGTATCAGGACACGTCGGAAGGGTTTCAGACCGAAACCGGATTTTTCCGCCGTCCCGACGTTCGCCGCTTCAGCCAGTTCGCGATGTACCGATTTCGTCCGGAAGGCAAGCATCTCGTTTGGCACGGCCCCAGCGTTTTCACCATCAACAATTGGGATCACAAAGGCAACCGGCTGGAATGGTTCGCCAACACCAATTACCGCCTCCTCTTTCAGCGCCAGGTTTTCTTCGGTGCTTTCGTCAACGCAGGTCACGAATTGCTTCGCCCGATTGATTTCAGCACTCTGCCGGACAATCGCGACTACGCCCATCATCACTACGGGTTTTTCTTCCAGAACGGTTTTTCCAAGCGCATTTCCGCGAACGGAGAAGTTGGCTGGGGCAGAGACACCAATTTCGACTCGCCCAGTTTCCCCGTCGCCCAGGCGCCCTATCTTGCTCACTCCAGCTATGCCCAGATTCTCTTAACGCTGCGCCCCGTCGGCAAGCTCACGATCGACAACACCTATCTGCTTTCGCGCCTCCGCAGTCTTTCGAACGGTCCCGGCATTTTTGACAATCACATCATTCGTTCGAAATGGAACTATCAGTTCACTCGCGAATTTTCTCTCCGCTTTATCGGCCAGTACTCCTCGAATCTCGCCAATCCCAATCTGACTTCGTTGCAAACCACCAAGAATTTCAATGCCGACGTGCTCTTCACCTACTTACTCCATCCGGGCACGGCAATCTATTTCGGCTACAACAGCAATCTGCAAAACCTCGATCCCAGCCTGACGTTTGATCCAAGCGGCAATCTGAACCGGCTTCGCGACCGCTACATCAACGACGGCCGCCAAGTCTTCGTGAAAGTTTCCTACTTGTTTCGATTCTGAGGTCTCGGGCAAGTAACCATCTCAAGCCTTTCTGCATCTTTCTTCGCAATTGTCCGAAGTCATCCCAGTTCAGTGCCCCGGAGGCTCCAGTGGATTATCATCTCGCGCAAATCAATATTGGACGCCTGGTCGCGCCAATTGACGACCCGCGCATCGCCGAGTTTGTCGCACAACTTGATCCCATCAACGCCCTCGCCGAAGAATCGCCCGGCTTCGTCTGGCGCCTCAAATCCGATTCCGGGAATGCTACGGATATCGCCTATAACGATGACCCGTTTGTGATCGTGAACATGTCGGTGTGGGAGTCGGTCGAAGCGCTTCGCGACTACGTCTACCGTTCGCAACACACAGGCGTCCTCAAAGACCGCGCCAAGTGGTTCGAAAAAATGGACAAACCCCACTATTGCCTCTGGTGGATTCCGGCCGGTCACATTCCGACGGTCGCCGAAGGCCGCAACCGCCTCGAGCACTATCAGGTTCACGGCCCTACGCAGCATTCTTTCTGGTTTTCAAAGCTTTTCCCCGAGCCGGAAGGCGACACCATCGCGGTGTGAAACGCCGGCCTGCGGCGAAAATCGCCGCAAAACCCACGTTGACGCTCCATCAATCGCCCCGTATAATTGGAGTTTGTCTTTAGCTCCTGGAGGATCGATGTACGCCGTTATCAAGACCGGAGGAAAGCAGTACCGCGTTGCGCCGGGCGACACCATTCGCATTGAGCGCGTGGAAGGTAAAGTGGGCGAAAAGGTGACTTTCGGGTCGGTTCTTTCCGTGCACGGAGATGACAAGAAGCTTTTGACCGGTGCCGATGCCGCCAAGGCGGTTGTTTCTGGCAAAATCGTCGCGCAGGATCGCGCCAAGAAGCTCACCGTTCTCAAGTTCAAGAAAACCAATCAGTACAAGATTCAACGTGGCCACCGGCAGAACTACACCGCCGTCGAGGTCAGCGATATCAAGCTCTAACGTTCGACATTCTGTTGTAGGGGTCGCCTTCCGAGGCGGGCTCTCGGCAAATTTCTAGAAGGGTAATTTCCATGGCACATAAGAAGGGCGGCGGCTCCTCAACAAACGGCCGCGATTCACACGGTCAGCGGCTCGGCGTAAAGCGCTTCGGCGGCCAACTCGTCAACGCGGGCACGATCATCATTCGCCAGCGCGGCACGAAGCATCAAGCCGGCGAAAACGTCGGGCAAGGCAAGGACGACACACTGTTCGCGCTCGTCACTGGTCACGTCAAGTTTCAAGACAAGGGCCGTCGCGGCCGCTTCATCAGCGTCATCCCCGCCGCGAACTAAGTCTTCGTAGTGGCCGATCTTTAGATCGGCTCTCGGATATCTCCGCGGTCTCTGCCCCGGCAGAGACCGCTTTTTCTTGCTACCCGTTCTGAGTATTGTCATCCTGAGGCGGCCGAAAGATTTCAGCGTAATCAGTATCTGCGGCGTATCACACGAAGGCATTCATGTTTGTCGACGAAGCAAAAATCTTAATCAAAGCTGGTGACGGCGGTAACGGCTGCGTCGCGTTTCGCCGTGAAAAATACGTCCCTCGCGGCGGCCCCAGCGGCGGCGACGGCGGCAATGGCGGCAGCATCTATCTCGAAGCCAATCCCAACGACAACACGCTTCTCCGTTACCGCTACAATCGCGAATTCAAAGCCGACCGTGGCCGTCACGGCGAAGGTTCAAATTGCACTGGCCACTCCGGCGCGGACATGATTCTGCTCGTTCCAGTCGGGACAATGGTTTATGACGGCGAAACTAACGAAACGCTCGCAGATTTAGCCACTCCCGGCCAGCGCGTTCTCGTCGCGCACGGTGGACGTGGTGGCCGCGGCAATCAGCATTTCGCCAAGCCCTGGCATCAGGCTCCGCGTGAACATGAAGACGGCCATCCCGGCGAAGAGCGCCAGCTCCGCCTCGAATTAAAACTTCTCGCCGATGTCGGCCTCGTCGGTTTTCCAAACGCCGGAAAATCCACTCTCATCTCCGTCATCTCCGCGGCACGCCCGAAAATCGCGAACTATCCTTTCACCACGCTCGAACCGAATCTCGGTGTTGTCAATGCGGACGGCGGCACCGGCGGTCACGGTACAGAACTCGGCCGCACCTTCGTTGTTGCCGACCTTCCCGGCCTCATTGAAGGCGCGCATGAAGGCGCCGGCCTCGGCATTCGTTTCCTGAAGCACGTCGAGCGCACGCGCCTCCTCGTTCACCTCATTGACACGAGCGATGCCACCGACGCCGATCCAATCCACTCCTTCGAAGTCATTACCGGCGAACTCCGCGCGTTCAGCGCACCCCTCGCCGAAAAACCCGTGATCGTCGTCGCCTCAAAGCTCGACGCCACTACCGATCAAACCCGCGTCGACGAACTTCGCGCCTTCTGCGAAAAACACAATCTCCCTTTCCACTCCATCTCCGCCCCAACCGGCGACGGCGTCAAAGAACTAGTCCGTGCCATCGCCGACGCCCTCGACAAAATTCCAAAGTCAGCAGCGCTACATCCTGACGTAGAAGAAGCTGAAAGCTCCGAATCCGCAACTCATTCTTAGCCCATCTCGTTGTTGCGCACTTGAAGCGGTTTTCCCGTCAGTTAGGAGTTCGCGGTGGGATCCTGATTTTTTCCATGGCCTCCATTGCCGTCACTTTTTGATTCACGGTGAGGATCAAGATTCAGCGTAATAAAGTAGGGAGTTCCTCGCTGCAATTGAGGAGGAAAGAGGCGCACAAAGGTCCTTCGGTAGAGTAGGAGGCCGCTCGTCTCGATTCCCAGGGTTACCGGATAACCTAAAAAGACGCATGCGCCTATATTGAATGGAAACCAGATTATGAATAAGAAAGTCGAGCAGAATAGGACAAAGACAAGAATAGACGCTCCTGCAAATCTCATTATGTTTTGGTAGGTGTCACCAGAAAGGCCACCGGATACAGGAACAGCAGAGTTAGCAGTGCGTAAGGCGACATGACGCCCTTTCGGAGGGCATAACATCCGTTTTGCGCCATGACCA
>DATLVG010000045.1:0-23119 GCA_035577625.1 Candidatus Dormiibacterota bacterium | reverse complement strand
GGTGTCCGGCGTTTTGCCTTTGGCGCTTTCCGGAATCGTTCCGTCGACGACACACGTCGCCGAACCGGCGGCCGGCGGCGCGGCGGAAACCTCCGCGACGAGCGAAAGTATGTCGTTCGATCCGGATATTTGGAATTTGGTGTTGCCGCCTTCTTGCAGCAATTTCCCGGCGGCGACGATCTTGGATTCTTTCATGGTGAATCCGTTCTTGGTGATGGCGCTCTGAAGCTGCTTGAGCGTGGCGGAATTGCCCGGCTTGAACTTGACCGTGGCCAGACCTTTTTCCAGGCTGACTTGCACCGATTCGACTCCGCTAACGGACATGAGAGACACGCGCACGGCGTGTGCACAGACCTCTCAATCCATTCCGAAAATGGTGAGGTCCATCGAGCGGATTTCCGAAATTGCCGGCGACGCAAACGCGAACAGAAGAAGCAAAACAAAAATTACTTTTTTCACTTGGACGGCTCCTCATGCGAATGTTGGAACTTCAAATAACTGAAATTGACTGCGAAACGCACGCGTTCGCGCGGATAAAACGCGCCAACGCTTTGATAGATCGGCGCTTGCGCGCCGAAGCTGACGGTGTAGTTGCGAAAAATGCCGAGCATGGTGGGGCCAAGAAAAACCTGGTGCGCCTGCGTTTGCGGAACCGCGACGCCGCCCTGCAAAAAGCGATCGGAGTGTTCGCCGACGAGTTCAGCAAAGAAGCGCCAGTCCCAGTGATCCGGCGGCCGGCGCCATTTCGGTGGACGGTAGCCGTAGACGAGGCTGTAGTCGAAAACGTCGGGGCGCTTTGCGCCGGAGTGTTCGGCAAATTTTGTGAACGTTCCGCCGAGCCAAACGTAATGGCTGCGCGAGGCCAAACCGCTCACGGCACCGAACATGAAGCCGGGCGCATTGGTCGTGACGATGTTGTGAACGGCGGATTGCGCGCCGGGTACGACGAAACCCGCGAACATCGTGGACTCGATGCGAGTGCCTACTTTCGTGGCGCGGTGCTGGAAGCGCCATTTTGCAAAGAGGTCGAAGTCGCCACCCGGCTGGATGCGCGTCGGCGAAAGCAGCTGATTGCCGAAAACCGCAGGTGCAGAGACGAACAGCGTGAGATGCGGCGTGAAGCCGTAGCCGACGAGACCGCGCAACGAAGCCTGCTGGCCGAAATCGTTGGCACGGCCAAAGATTCCGGTGTCGAAGCTCCATTCGCCGGCGGAATTTGTCGGCGTCGCGAGGCCAAAGACAGGGCCATGGCCATCGGCAAGTGCGAAGGGCGAAAAACAAATACAGCAAAACAGCAAAAGCCAAACCTTCATGATTTCCTCCGGGCAGCATGCGCACCAAGGCGCACACCCGCGTGAATTTATCGGGGCCTGCCGGAAGCGATCAGATTCTTAGAACGGAGGAAAGCGACAACGGGGGCGGTGAGGCAGAAACAAACGGCGAGTGAATTCTCAGGGTGAATTGCGGGGAGACGGCGACGGGCTGCACAAACGGCACCGTTACGAACAATAGATGCAGGCCGAGCGTTGGATTGTGGGGAAGAGCGGCGGCGGGAGCGGATTGATTGACCGTGCTGTCGCAGCATTTGTGATTGCCCCCGCCCATGTCGCAATTCCCCGCCATTTTCTTGCAACATTCCATTTCGGCGGGCGTCATGGACGAATTCGGCAGGCAGGCAATCAGGGGCGCGGAAAGCCAAAGGAAGGCCAGCGCAAAGGCGAAGATGCGGCGATACGTCACATGAACAGGGTACGCCAGAGACGGGTTGAGGGCAATTTTCATGGAACATCCGGCTCCCGGTGGGCGTATCTTTACTCAACAACGCGCGCCGTAGCGGTGCGCGCACAAGAGGTGTGCTCATGAATCCTCTTTCCTCAAAATCCCTATTCTCAAGCTTGGCTTCTTTTGCCCTGATCCTCGGCCCGCTTTCCGTCGGCGCCGCCGATAAAACTGAAATCTCCGAACGCGGCGTCCCTCATTTTGAAGCGCAGCTTCCCGCCGGAGCGCGGATCGCGCTGCACATCCGTTCCGGCGCTGTCCGCATCGTCGGCGCCGAAGATGGAAAGCTGTCCGTCGATATCTCCGGCAGAAACAAAGACAAAATCGAAGATCTCCGTTACCACTTCACTAATTCCTCTGGCAGCGCCGAACTTCACGTCTCCGGCGGTCCACGTAATGACCTCGACATCGAAGTCCGCATTCCGCGAAATTCCGAACTCTACGCACGAATTCCCGCCGGCGACGTCACCATCGAGAACATCACCGGTAGCAAGGACGTCGAACTCCGCGCCGGCGATCTCACCATCTCCGTCGGCAATCCTGCCGACTATTCTCACGTCGAAGCATCGGTCGTTGCCGGCGATATTTCCGCGAGTCCCTTCGGCGAAGATCACGGGGGGCTGTTCCGCTCATTTCATAAATCCGGCTCGGGCAAATACACGCTCTATGCCCACGTCACCGCGGGAGACCTCGTTCTCAAGTAAGTTCGTAGCGGCGTCATGCGAGACACGAAGCAAAAGAAAGGGACCAAAAAAGAAACATCCGGAGCGCGCAAAGTCGTTCTCGGCCTCGGCATCAGTCTCGACGGATACATCGCACGCCCGGACGGCTCCGTCGATTTTCTCTTCATGCCCAAGGACTACTCGATGGGTCCCTTTTTCAAGACCATCGACACTGCTGTCCTCGGCCGCAAAACGCACGACGATGGACTGAAAATGGGAGGCACTTTCGGCGGCGGCATCAAGTACTTCGTCTTTTCCAGAACATTGCCTCCCGGCGAACGCAACGGCATCACCTTCACAGATGAATCGCCAGGCGCAGTCATCGCCGCGATTCGCAAGCTGCCCGGAAAACATATTTGGCTGATGGGTGGAGGCGAATTGATTCGCGACTTTCTGAAAGAAGATCTGGTCGACGAACTTTACCTCGGCGTCGTCCCGGTTCTCATCGGCGAGGGTATCCCGCTCTTTCCCAGCGGCTTTCCCCAGCGCGAATTCGACCTCATCGAGAACAAATCCTATTCGCAGGGCATGATCGCGCTAAAGTACAAACGCGCCAGCAAGAAGCGCAAAAGCGCGCATTAAAGCAGAAATGGTAACGGGCCCTGTGCAACCAATCAAACGAGTATTGGAAACCGCTCTTTTTGTGCAAGACATCAGCCGCTCGGTTGAATTCTATCAGCGCGTTCTCGGATTTGGCGTTCTCGTAAAGTCGGGCGAACCCGAGCGCCTGGCCGCAATGGACGTTGGGGGCGTAAGCGTGCTTTTACTTTTCAAAACCGGCGTCACAGCAAATGACGTCGTAATCCCTGGCGGCAGGATTCCCGGCTTCGACGGCGGCGGCAGTGGACACATAGCGTTTCCCGTTCAGCGCGATGAACTGGCCGCCTGGGAGAAAAAGTTGGCCCAGGAAGGAATTCCCGTCGAAAGCACGGTAGATTGGGAACGCGGCGGACGAAGCATTTACTTCCGCGACCCAGACCACAATTTGCTGGAGCTTGCGTCGCCCGGCGTTTGGCCGACGTACTAACCAAAATTTAACGCTGAGAATTGACCGAAGCTCGGCGCAAGTGAGATAAACTTTTTTCATGACTTCTTCTTCTCTGCCGCCCTACGTCACGATTGACGTGAACTGGATGGGCCGCCCGAAATCGATCGCCGCCGCCCTCATCCAGTCCGACGGCGTCAACGCGCTGATCGATCCCGGGCCTTCCTCGACGCTCGATACGCTTCGCGCTGAAATGAATCGCCACGGCGTAAGCATCGAGGACCTGCACGCGATTTTGCTCACGCACATCCATCTGGATCACGCCGGCGCGGTCGGCGCTCTCGTGAAAGAAAATCCAAAACTCGCCGTGTTCGTTCATGAATTTGGCGCGATGCACATGGCCGATCCTTCCAAATTGCTTGCAAGCGCCGGCCGCCTTTACGGTGCGGAAATGGATCGCCTCTACGGTTCCGTGCTTCCTGTTCCGGAAGAGAATTTACGTCCACTCGAAGGCGGAGAAACTGTCACCATCGGCAAACGCGATTTTGAAATTCTCTACACGCCGGGCCACGCTTCGCATCATTTGACTTTCTGGGACGCGCAGGAAGGTACTGCCTTTATCGGTGACGTCGGCGGAATCAGCGTCGAAGGCGACGAATTCATTTTGCCCGCCACGCCGCCGCCGGATATCGACATTGAAATCTGGAATCAATCGCTCGACGCCATTGCCGCGCTGCGGCCCGCGAAATTATTTTTGACGCACTTCGGCTACGCAAACGATCCGAGCGCGCACATAGCGCGGTATCGAGAACGCCTCGCGAGCTGGAGCGGCCATGTGAAAAATCTTTTGGCTGAGGGAAAAACGGAAGAAGCCGCCGCGCAGGAATTTGTCGATGCCATCGCGAGGGAAATCAAGGTAGCCGAGGATGACGCCGGCGCGGATCACTATATTTTCAACGGAGGGCTGTATCTTTCCTGGCTCGGGCTTCTCCGCTACACAAAAAAGAAAGCGCAGAAAAGCACCCCGGCTTCGTGAGTTTGATTCGAGAAATTTCACTTCACGGATTGCAGCGCCGGCTGCAGCAAACCGGAGAGGATTCGGCTTACTGCAGGAAATTGCACGGCGAGCAGACCCAGGACTGGCACCGCTCCGGCGGCGATGAATTGCACCCAGAAATCGAGGCCGAGTTCGCCTTCTGCCGTGGAGGTCAGTCGGCTCAGCGCGGCGTCCTTGTGCATTTGCGCGTAGACATAGCCAATGACGACGGCCATCACGACAATCAGTAAGACCGCAAGCGTGAACATTGCCGGGTTCGGCTCGAACGGATAAAAGCTGATCGAGAGCAGCAGGCACAAATAAATGCCGATCGCCTCGACGACGATACAGCGCATGCGGAGGAGGATGCTCGTCAGGTAGTTTGCATAAATCAGCGAAACGTATTCCTCCGCAATGCGTTGAAACACGGATTTTTTGGAGGCCGCTTCGCGGGGAGCCGAAGAGGCTACGGGCGTAAGATCGTCTTTCCAGAGCCCGTCGAGAAATTCCTTCATCAGCACGCCGGCAAATTTGGCGAGTTGCTGCTGAAGCGACGCAAAGCGTTCCACTACTCGGCCGGTGACTTCGGCCTTTTCGGCTTTGAGCAGGAGGAACGATTTCGATTCATGCGCGGAGCGGAGATTGTTGTAAGCGCCGCGGGTGCCGTCGATCGCGTTGTCGGTGTCGTTGATTGCGGCTTGAATTCGTTCCACGGAATCGCGCGCCAGGGACCCGCGGCCGGATCGAATCGGATCGCTGAGCGCGAGCTTCAGCCGGTCGTAACATTCAAGCTCGCGCGAAACGAGTTTGTAGGAATCGCGCATCATGCTGCCGGAAGGAGACCACAGAAGGCTCCAGGAAAAATCCTGTAGCCGCCGGAACGCGTCGCGCAGAGGCAGATTGTCGAGGCCCGCGAGAAAACGGCGGCACTCATTCCAGATGGCGCGCACGCGGAAAAGGCATCCGAGAAAAACAGTGAGAGAGAAAAACAGCAGAATCGCGTACCAACGATCGTACTCAATTCCCTCCATCGTCAAGATCGGGCGGTAATCGCCGGACACGGTGAGCACCAGCAGCGGAATCAGGCAAAGAATTCCTTTCATTACCCGCCACGGAAGACTAAGAGGAATACACAAATTGTTCAATTCTTTCACATCGTTCTGGCTGACGCGGTAGTAGCCGTAAGGCAGATCGGAACTTGCGGGAAGTTGCGGACGGCGGCAATCGGTAAGGCTCAAGCCCTGCAGCTCAAACCAAGCAAGGCAGTAAGAAGAAGCGAACAAGAAGATAATCGGCAAAAGCGGGGAGACGCCCGAAGTTAAATGCATGGAGCGATATGCGGTCAGGCTGGAGATCCACGCGTACGGGCCCACGGATTTGGAATTCACGAAAAGCGCGACCAAAATGCAGAACGCGGCGAGGGCTGCGCCGCAGTAGCGGCAGCCGCGGTGAAACGCAATTTCGGCCGCGACTACCAAGGCGAGAATGAGAGGCGGGATCGAGAGCCATAACGTGATACCACGGCCTTCCGCAAAAATCGTGGCGGCGAAACGCACGCCGACCATTACTTCCGCGATGACGAAAAGCGAAGCGGTACCGATCGCTATGAGCGCGGACCGGCGCATAAGGGTGGACAAATTATTGCTGAGCCACTCTTTGTCGTGTCCATTTTTCTCCGCGTCGTGAAGGTTGGCGGGCAGCTCGACAATACCGAAGCGCGCTTGCGCTTCCGAACCAAGAAAGATGCTGCCGAACCAAACGAGGAGGGTGTGAACGAAAAAAGTGAGCATTACTAGCGCATACGCAAATGCCCACGGCTTGGCGGTATGGCGGCTGGCGATGGCGTCCTCCGCCAAGGCCGTTCGGGGATCCGGACTCTCTGGCGGGTAATTCGGAGCCGCGCTGATTTCGTGGAAGCCGGACTTGGAATCGTTGTTAAGGCGATCAAGCGTCCAATAGCCGTCGCGGCCGAGAATGGTAATCCAGTCGTCGGGCATCAATTTCCGGCTCGGAGCGATTTGCTGCGGGTCGGATTTCCAGTCGATGAAATTGCCATAGGCAGCGTAAGGACCAACCGGCAAATCTTTTTGGTGCCGGGAATCTTTGGCAAGCTGCGGACAGGGCGGCGTCGCCGCGCTTTCTTGCGTCTGACCAAGCAAGGCAATAAGAGCGTTATATGTGCCAAGATCGTTTGTGCTGGGAAAAGCGCGGAGCGCCGCGGGACGTGTTGCCGGACACGGTAAGGAAAGAAACGGTTCGACGTCGGGGACGAGCGGATAACTGCTCAGGCCGAGCACTCCGTGAAGAAGTCCGTCATCTTCACGCGCGAAAAGAAGATCGGGAGAAGAAACAACGATGCGGCCTTGCGGAAAATTCTGGCGCAGATAACGGGCGAGAAAGAGCTGATCCACAGGATCGGAAGAACGCAAAATAATGAGACGCGGATGACGCTGATGAAGCCTGGCGATGATTCCGAGCATGACAGCTTCCTGAGAGAGGGGAAACTGGACTTTGGCGAACGGTGGAATGGAGTCGTCGCCGCTGCCAGTCGCTTCGAGATCCAGGGGAAGAACGGCGTGTCCTTCGCCCACGGCCTTTTGCGAGGAAGGCGCACCTACTTGCCGGGCGTAGGCCGAACGAAACTGGGCGATCCCGCGGGGGAAAGAGACGTTGAGCATATCGCTGGTTTTCCAGTCGGTTTCAGCGCAAGCCGCTTCCACAAGGGGAGGATTAGCGTTTTGTTTGTTTGGTTTTGGGGATGCGGTCTGCGAAGCACCGAAACTTTTTCCAGGGGGGGTCGCGCCGTAGGCGGTTTCGTCTTCCGACAGGATCGCAATGTCGTCGGCATCGTAGCCCTTAGCGGCAGCATAATCGACAAACTGCCTAACTAGATGGCTTTCGTTGTCTTGAAAAGGAATAAAGTACGATGTAAGCGGGAGCTGTTGAAGGGCCATTTCGAAAGCGCAGCGAGGCTTCGTGCCGCGGACGATTCCGCTATAAATGAAGACTTCGCGCGGAGATATGGCGGATTGATTTAGCTCGAGAGCCCTGGAAAGAGAGGCGAGCGAGCCGCTGAAGGTAGGTCCGAGCAGCAGGAGATTTGGGTTTGGCGGAGCGTCACCCGGATCCTGAATTCCGGTGATGATCCGTAGCGCGAGCGCGAATTGATCCTTGCGAATGCCGCCGGTGGGGGCTTCGCCGACGACGAAAACGACGAGGGTGTGCGGGTCGAATTTGTCATCGAGCGCAGGCGAATGCGGATTGGCGGCGCGGCGAAAAATCAGCAAACCGGGAAACATTTCCCTGCGCGCTTTTGCAGCGGCTTCCGCTTCGCGGTCCTCGAATTTCGAAGATTCGGGGTGCTCCTCGATGTCCCAGGGCAGAGAGGCGCGGTCGAAATTGTAGCCACGTTCCTGCGCGGCTTGTTCGATGGCTTCGATGCCTCGGTCAAAATAGAGATTGAGCTGGGTGTGGGCTGGGTCGGGAAGAAAGGCAACCACGAAGCGGGTGTGGGAGCGCTCTTCCTTTGGTACAAACCAGTGTTTGGCAATTTCTTGGAGCTTTGTTTCGGCTTGCGATTCGCGTGGCGCTAAGGATTTTGGGCCGCGCTCCCTGCCCAGAACGGAATCCTGCAACAGCTGGGTCTGATCGAATTCGAGGCTGAAATAATCGTGCAGAGCGGAATCGATCGCTTCCGCGTAAGGGCCGTGCGTGAAGTAACTTTTGGCCGCTGTGACAGCCTTCGATTTGATATCGCCTTTTTTCACGGCGATCTGGGCGGAACCGGGACTGTCGGAAGGCGAAACGGAGCCCGTTGAAAACCAGCGGAGCGCGCCGGTAAGAACGACAACGAGGGCAATGGCAAGGCCGCCGCGTTTCATGAATCCTCTCTCTCGAAAAAGGAAGTGCGATTCACGGAAGGGCGCCAGGGGAGCTGCGCGGACGGCTGTGGTCGAACTACAGCGGGGGCGGGCTGCCTGGGCCGGAGCGTTCTACCGTGCCTAGAAAACGGGAATGGGACGGTCGAACGCCCTGTGACGAATAGTGACGAGCGAGGACAAATCGTTGCAGGCGAACGGAAATAGCGGGGCTAAAAGAAAGGCTACTCGGATTCGCCGGACGACGCGTCCGAAACGAGCGGCGGCGTGGGAATGGTCTCCGCCGTGGCCGGCGCAGCGGCGATCTGCTCCGCCAGCCGGACAGAGAGGGATTCGACGAGGAGGTCGACGAGTTTTTTGGCGGCGGAGCCGTCGGGATCTTTGTCGGGGTTGTACTGGGTGATGGTTAGACCGATGAGATAGGTGCTGCCAGCCGCTTCGGTGAGCGCGGCGCGGACGTCGGCGAGAGGCATGCCGCCTTCGGCGGGGACGTTGACGGCGGGAAATTCCGCGTTCGAAATGAGATCGGTGTCGAGGTGGACGACGTATTCGCGCGAGTCGGCGTGAAGATGGGTAAGGACATCCTTCGCAGCGGCGGCGGCAGATTTGCGCTGGATATCGGCGGCGAGAATGTGGCGCATCGGCGATTTCGTGAGAAATTCCTGTTCGGGCGGATCGAGACGCTCGATGCCAAAGAGGTAAATGTCAGGCTCGCGAACGAGTGGAGGCTCGCCCCAGAAGCGTACGAGTTCGGGCGCGCCTTTGCCAATGATGCCGGCGACGACCATGCCGTCGATTCGGCCCGAAGGAGTCGAGGCCGGAGTATTCAAATCGGCATCGCGATCCATCCAAAGAAGGTTGAGATGTTTGTAATAACGGCGGGCGGCAGTAAGAAGGCCGATGGTTTGCGCGCAATCGCCGCCGAGGACGAGGACGAGAGCGCCGCTCTTTACGGCAATTTCGGCGCGCGCTTTGAGATCGGTGAGTCCGGCAACAATTTCGTTGACGTTGCGTGCACGACGATGTTCGTCATCCTCAGCGAACATGCGAGGAGCGCAATCGCCATGGTCGATGACTTCGAAACCGGCGGATTGCAGGCGTTCGACGAGACCAGCGGCGCGCAAAGCGGCGGGAGCTTTTTCGCTGCCCGGCAAGAATGCGGCTGCGCTGGAGGGCGCGCCAATCAAGGCAATCTTCTTCTGCTGACGGGCTATTTTGACCGCCAAGAGCGTCTCCTGAAGTTTGCGTTAACAGGCCCGGGACCGCGGCCGGATGATCCCCTGTTGCCAACTACAAATACAGAAACCCGTTTTCTCCACAACCGGCGGCCGGCTTCGGAAAGCCGACGCTACAAAACCCCTACAGATCGTAAACCGTTGCCGCGCTACGCAGGCTGAAGCCTACGCTACAAAAGCGGACCGTACAAAACCGTGGCCAACAAAAAAACAAAACGCATCAGCGGCGTGGAGCAGGCGCGATGGTGGCCAGCTCCGGAGGCAGCGTGAAGCGGACATCTTCACGAATCAGATCGAGATCGCGCTGATCCGTGAAACCGTGTTCGGCGAGGCGCTGGCTGACCTGCTCGACCAAAACCTCGGGAGCGGAAGCACCGGCGGTGAGGCCGACGCTCCTTACGCCTTCGAGCCACTTCGGATCAATATCCATGGCGGAATCGATCAATGTGGCTTTGACGCCGTGACGCTCGGCAACTTCGACGAGACGATTCGAATTGGAAGAATTCTGCGAGCCGACAACGAGAATGAGGTCGACATCTTTCGCAACTTGTTCGACGGCGTCCTGACGATTTTGCGTGGCGTAGCAGATGTCGTCGCTTTTTGGGCCTACAATCTTGGGAAACTTCTGGCGGAGGCGAGCGACGATTTCTTGCGTGTCGTACAGGCTCAAGGTGGTCTGGGTAAGAAATGCGAGTTTATCGGGATTGTTTACTTCGAGCTTGTTTACAGCCTCGACGGAGTCGACGACGATGGTGCGGTCAGGAGCTTCACCGGAGGTGCCGATGATTT
The DNA here is from genome assembly GCA_035577625.1 of Candidatus Dormiibacterota bacterium. Taxonomy (GTDB): domain Bacteria; phylum Acidobacteriota; class Terriglobia; order Acidiferrales; family UBA7541; genus Acidiferrum. Next base: position 12,695 of record DATLVG010000045.1, on the reverse strand, counting down.
CCTGATGGTCTTTGTGGCCGATGAGGATGATGGTGCGGTCTTCGCGAGCGAATTTGAGGGCTTCGAAATGGACCTTGGTGACGAGGGGGCAGGTGGCGTCGATGACTTTGAGCGAGCGGGCTTTGGCTTCGTCACGAACGGTCGGGGGGACACCGTGAGCGCTGAAGACGAGAACGGCACCGTGGGGAACTTCTTCGATCGTTTCGACGAAAATGGCGCCGCGCCGGCGAAGCTGCTCGACGACATAGGTATTGTGGACAATTTCGTGGTGAACGTAGACGGGATTACCGTAGGCTTCGAGGGCCAATTCGACGATATCCACGGCGCGGACCACGCCGGCGCAAAATCCGCGAGGGCGGACGCGCAAAAGTACTTTTCCGTTGGTTTCTGTCGGCATCTTCTTCCTAAGTCAGTGATTTATCAAAACTCTATCATACCTCAGGGGAGGCGTTTGTTGGATGGAAATTGGTACGTGTAGCATGCGTCGGACCAAGAGGGCCGCTTCGCAAAGCGGCCCCCTCCCAGGACGGGAGGGCGGGAAGTGGTGGAGGGGATTCCACTAAAAAGTCAGGAATGGGGAATCTGGGTATGGTTACGAATCGCCGATACGGCCCGTCCCAAGGTCTCCGCAACAAGGTCCGGCTTATAGAGGTGAATCTCGTGTCCGCTGCCGGCCGCGGTGACGTGAATAGTGTTTGAGCTGAGGAAATCAAGGCGTGGAGCAGCCTCGTCGCGGGTATGGCGCTGTGATTCCGGCGCGGGAGGCTCGCTCGAAAGGACGACTACTGGGAGTGATCCAAGAACGTGATCTTTGCTTGTATCCGATTCCGCGAATTCCTTGAGAAACTCCTTTCGCCAGGACAAGGTCGAATCAGGTGTTTCTTTGGTTGGTTCCCACTTCTGCCAGAGCCTGTAGTCAAGCCACAGGCGGACCGAGCGCAAATCTGCTGGCAGCCGGTCGAAAGGGTCGTCTTCACTGTTTGGGGCAGGCCCTTTGTCTGAAGCGGCCAGCGGAAAGGTGGAGCGAATTTGTTCCTCCGTGAGTTCCCAAATGAGGCCTGGTTTGCCGTTCACGAGTCTGCCGATCCGATTGCTGCTGTTCGTGAAAACGAGACCGGCGACTTCTTTAGGAAATGCACGCTGGTATGCCTGGATGTAAATGCCTCCGACGGAGGCGCCGACCAAGAGAAATGGAGCTCGTTCATCAGCGATTTTGAGGAGTGCATGTAAATCGGAAACGGTTTGCTCGACAGTTTCGTCCGCGGGCCCTGAATCGCTCCAAGCCAGCCCGGCTCGATCGTAAGAGCAAACTCTCGTATCTTTGGCGACTTTCGGTTGAACGAGAGCCCAATCAACAGAGAACGCGCCGCCGCCCGCCATTAAAACGACGGTGGGACTTCCCTTTCCTTCGCAAAAGAGATGCAACTTCCGACCGCCAATGTCGGTCAGCTTGCCAGGGGGCGGATACTCTTGCGAGACGGCATTTTGTGGCTGGGCTTGCGCGGTAAGGATGGACGCGAGAAGAAGAGCAACGAAGTGTCGCATCTATTCACGCCTCGTAAAGTTGGACGTCGGCTGGCAAATGGTATTACGCAGGCTGAAATGAAAAGTTCCCAAGTGGCGGCGATTAAGAACTTGCCCGGCGACGAATTCCCTTTTGGGGATCAAAAGTAGGACAATCCCCTCAGTCAGTTAAACTTCGCCGCGACCTAACACCAGCCCGGCCTCTCCCGGGATGCGGCGCGAAATGAGAGGAACATGTCTCCTTCCGACGGCGCGAACCGCAGGCGTAGTGAACGCGTAATGTTGCAGATTCCCATTGTGGTGTTGACGGAGACGCTCGAGCACGAACCGATGCGGGAAGAGACGCAGACGATGGTGGTGAACGCTCACGGTGGCTTGGTGAAATTGCAAATGGAAGTGATGCCAGGGCAGCCGATTGAGCTGATGCACCCACGATCGGGGACAAAAGCAGCGGCGCGCGTGGTACGAGTGGAGAACCCGCCGGGTGGATTTATGGCGGTGGGGTTTGAGTTCATGGAACCGTCGCCGCGGTTTTGGCCGGTAGAGTTTCCGCCCGAGGATTGGGGCGCGGCAACCTCTTAACGCGGTAGAAAGCCATCCCAGAAAAACCTATTTTGCATCCAACTTTTTGCGCGGCGCCGTGTTTAAAGAGATGGGAGAGGCTTGCGATGAGAACTATGGGATTGGCATGGGGCCGCGGAGGCCTGCTGGGAGTTGTGGCGCTGGCGTGCGTGGCGGTGCTGGCGGGATGCGACGAGCATGTAGTGGTGGACCGCGATCCGAGTGTCCGAGTTCAGCGCGGGATGACGTGGGCGTGGCGGCCACAGCCAACAGAGCGGCAAGAAGCTAGGGCGGAAGGCGGGCGAAGAGTGATTTCCCGTGACGTGATCACGCCGCGGGAAAGGCCGCAGCGCGAATTTCCCCGCTACAACGATCCACAGAAAGATATAGTGCATCAGCGGACGCGGATAGCAATCGAGCAAACGCTGGCCGCGAAAGGGTTGACGCAAGTGACCGATCCGGCTGCGGCGGATTTCCTGGTCGATTACCAGGTTGGAATTGAAAGCCACCGCGGCCGCGTGGCAGTGCCTGTGGATCAGCCGGTGCTCGTGTGCGGATACTACGGATGCTGGCAATCATGGGGATATTGGGGCCCGACAGGCTACGCGGTGCGCACGTATCACTACAGAGAAGGAACGATTATTTTCGATCTGGTGCGGCGCGGCGACGACAAGATGGCGTTTCGAGCGACGTATGAAAAGCCGCTGGATTGGAACGGGCTGGATCAGCAGCATGTGAATTCGGGCGTAAGGAGAATGTTGCGGGATTTGAAGCCGCAAAATTAGCGGCGGGACTATTTGAAAAAACCTGAACCGACGGGGCCGGACGAAAAGTCCGGCCCGTTACTTTTGAGCTACGCTTCCGGCGCGCAGGCGAATCTGATATACAACCAGCACTGTCCTTCACGTGTTTGCGGAATTCTTCACAAATAGACAACCAAATAGGGCAAGGTCTTTTTGCGTGGGCGGGTGAATTTAGATTGCGCGACCAGGAGATGAATGATGAGTTCTGCACCAACGGTAAGCCACGGAAATGTCAGCCTCTCGACACAACAACAAGGACCGCAACCGGTAGAGCAGTTGTTCCAAATGGCGTTCGGGTTCATGACCACAGCAGCGCTGGGCTGCGTGGCGGAACTTGAAATTGCGGACAAGCTGAAGAATGGGCCGAAGAGCGTGGCGCAGCTTGCCTCGGAAAGCGGCGTAAAAGAGGAACCGCTCTATCGCGTGCTGCGGGCACTGGCGACTGCGGGCGTTTTTGAGGAGCAGGCGCCGAAAACATTAGCGCTGACGCCCGCCGCGGATTTACTTCGGCGCGATGCGAAGGGATCGATGCGCAACATGGTGCTCTTCCTGGCGACGCGGATTCACTTTGAGCTTTCGCCGGAAATGATGCACTCGCTGAAGACGGGCGAAACGGTGGTGGAAAAGGTCCACAACGTTTCGGTCTTTGAATATTTCAAGAAAGACAAAATAACCGGCGACATTTTCAACGACGCGATGACGGATTTCAGCGCCGTGGTGATTCCGGCGGCGCTGGAGGCATACGACTTCACCTATTTGAATGGGAAGACGCTGATTGATATTGCCGGCGGGCATGGCAAGGTGTTGACGGAGATTCTGGTGAAGCATCCAGAGATTCGCGGAAAGCTTTTCGATCTGGAACATGTGGTGAACGGGGCGAAGCCGCGGATTGAATCGATGGGTTTGACAGGGCGATGCAGTGTTTGTTCGGGCGATTTTTTCAAGGAAGTACCGCAAGCCGACGCGTACATAATGAAGCACATCATTCACGACTGGGATGACGCGAAGGCGACGACGATTTTGCAAAATATTCACAAAGCGTCGGCGGCGGATGCGCGGGTGATTTTGTTGGAAGGCGTGATTGCTCCGGGAAACGCGCCAAGCGTCGGCAAGTGGCTTGATTTGGAAATGCTGCTGATGCCGGGCGGCAAAGAACGCACGGAGGAAGAATACCGCGCATTGTTTGCAGGAGCGGGATTCCGCGTAACGAAGTTTGTGCCGACGAAATCGCCGATGTTCGTGATCGAAGCGGTGAAAGCAAACTGACTGTAACGTCAGACCGGCGGAGGCGTGAGATAATCGGCTTCGGGTGACGGAGCCGATTCGCGTGGCAAAAAAGAAAACTGCAGATCCCAAAAAATTGGCGGCAGAGCTGGCGGAAACCGGGCGAGGATTTCACGCGCGCGGCTGGGCGCAGGGCACGAGCGGAAATTACAGCGCCGTCTTGAAAAACAAGCCGCTGCGGCTGCTGATTACTTCGTCCGGCGTGGACAAAGCGCAACTTAACAAGAAACATTTTCTGCAAATCGACGACCGCGCGAATATTTCGCGCGGCGATGGGCGGCCGTCGGCGGAATCACTGCTGCATGTGGCCGTGGCGCGGGCGCGAGGGGCTGGCTGCATTTTGCATACGCATTCGGTGTGGAGCACCATTCTTTCCGACCGGCATGCGCCGAAAAAGAGCATGGCAATCGGCGGCTACGAAATGTTGAAAGGCCTGGAAGGAGTGAAGTCGCACACGCACCAGGAATGGATCCCTGTTTTCGAAAACTCGCAAGATATTGCAGCGCTGGCGAAAGAGGTCGAGGCGCTGCTGAAACAGGATCCGCGCCCGCACGGGTTCCTGCTGCGCGGGCATGGGTTATATACTTGGGGCCAAGACGTGGCGCAGGCACGGCGGCATGTGGAGATTTTTGAGTTTTTGCTGGAAGTGGTGGGACGGCGCGAATTGGCGGAGCACGGAGGAGCGACGGAAGGGTTGAGCCTGCGCAGGATTTTGGGCTGACATTCAGCTGATGTAGGTGAGTTTCATGGCGACACTGAACATCCCGGACGAAAAGAAAACACTGAGCGAGTTCGAGGACGTGCGCGCGCAGTTAGCGTCAATGGGGATCGACTACGAGCGCTGGAAGCCTGCACACGAAGTGGCGGCGGGCGCTTCTGCCGCGGAAATACTGGCGGCGTATGCACCAGAAATTGAACGGCTCAAAGCTGAGGGCGGTTACGTGACCGCAGATGTGATTGACGTGACGCCACAAACGCCGGGGCTCGATGCCATGCTGAACCGCTTCAACAGCGAGCACTGGCACGATGAAGATGAGGTGCGGTTCATCATCGAGGGCCGAGGAATTTTTCACATCCATCCCCGGAGTAAGAACGGCGACGGGAAAGTGGTTTCGATTACGGTCGAGGCAGGGGATTTGTTGCGTGTCCCGCGCGGAACGTGGCACTGGTTCGATTTGTGCCAGGAACGGCGAATTCGCGCGATTCGGTTGTTTCAAGATACGAGCGGCTGGACGCCGCATTACACCGAAAGCGGCGTGGATCGTGGATATGAGCCGGTATGTTTCGGGCCGAACTATTTTCCCGGCCGGGCGAATTTGAGCTGAGATTGCCGTTCTTGCCTAAAAGCTCCTCCATCGGTTGGCTCTTGCTGGACATCGAAGGAACGACGAGTTCCGTCGAGTTTGTTTACAACACACTCTTCCCTTTCGCGAGCGCCCATGTGGAAGCTTTTTTGCACCGGCACGCGGCCGATCCGGAGACTAAACAACTGGTGAGCGAACTTCGCGCCGAGCAAGCGGCGGACGCAGCGAAGGATCCTCAGTTGGGCGTTTGGATGCGCGGAACGGCGGAAGAAGAGATTGCGACCGCAGGAAGGTATGTGCGGCATTTAATTGCGCTAGACCGCAAGACAACTCCGCTGAAAACATTGCAGGGGAAAATTTGGGAGGAGGGTTTCCGCAGTGGTGAGTTGCTTGGTGATGTTTATGACGATGTGCCGCGCGCGTTTGAGCGATGGAGCGCAGAGGGAAAGCGGATAGCGATTTTTTCCTCCGGGAGCGTCCAGGCGCAACGGCTTTTATTCGGCTACTCAAAAGTAGGAGACCTGACGAAATACATTGGCGCGTATTTCGACACGGCGACCGGGCCAAAACGTGAGCGAGCGAGTTACACGACAATCGCTACGGCTCTCGGTATCGACGCGGCGGGGATCTTGTTTGTGTCGGACGTAGAAGCAGAACTGGACGCCGCGCGAGATGCGGGAATGCAGACGGCGTGGATGCTGCGACCCGGTACACTGCGGCCTGAAACAAAACTGCACGCAACTATCGAAGATTTCGACCAACTGTCTGCGGAGGAATAAGCGATGAGCGCGAATTTGCCGGTGGTAGTGATTACGGGATCGAGCAGCGGATTCGGGCGGTTGTTCGCGGAAAAATTTGCGCGGAACGGGTATTCCGTCTTTGCGACGATGCGCGGTGTAAACGGCAAGAATGCGAAGGCGGCGGAAAATTTGTGGTCGTTTGCGGCACAGAACGCGCTGCCAATCGAAGTGATGGAAATGGATGTGACAGACGAGGCGTCAGTAAACGCGTGCGTTGCCGGCGTTGTCAGCAAGGCCGGACGGATCGACGTGTTAATCAACAACGCGGGGTTTGCATACGTCGATCTGATGGAAACCATCACCATCGAGCAGGCAAAAAGGATTTTTGACACGAACGTGTTTGGTGTGCAAAGGACGATGCGAGCAGTGCTACCGCAGATGCACAAACAAGAGAGCGGACTGGTGATGCAGATCAGCAGTGGCGCGGGCCGAGTGGTGTTTCCTTCCTTCGGAATTTACAACGCTACGAAGTTTGCACTGGAGGCGATGACCGAAGCGTATCGCTACGAGCTGGCTGAGTGCGGAATCGATTGCGTGAGTTTGGAGCCGGGCGCGTACAAGACTGAAATTTTTGGAAAGATCGACCGTGGGGACGACAGTTCGCGGCTTGCCTCGTACAAAGACATGGCGGCGGTCCCCGAGAAAATGAGCAACATGGTTGCGACCATCGCGGGGGACCCTAACCAAGTGGCCGATGCTGCGCTGGAGATCGCTCAGACGCCATTTGGAAAAAGGCAATTGCGCTACCGGATCGGGTCGGGAGGGCCAGGAGTGGTGGAGATAAATAAATTGACAGAACAGGTGCAGGAGCAAGTTTTGCAGGCCTTCGGATTGACGAAACTGACCAAACAGGCGAGCGGTTCTTCGGTAAGTGCCTGATCGCACTTGCCATACTGGGCGCCGGCTCTTATTCTTTCGGCGCCATGCTTCTACAAAATAAAGTTGCTTTGATTACGGGTTCAGGTCGCGGGATTGGGCGCGCGATTGCAAAATTGTTTGCCTCGGAAGGCGCGAAGGTGTTTTTGACGGCGCGATCGGAGGCTGAGCTTGCGGCGACGTCGTCAGAAATTACGACGGCGAGGGGCGCGGCGGCGTTCGCGGCGGCGGACCTCGGCCAAGTTAAGGATTGCCGAGCTGTTGCGAAGGCGGCCGAAGCAAAATTCGGGCGTGTGGATATTTTGGTGAACAACGCCGGACATTATGGGCCGGTGTTGCCGGTCGAAGAGTACCCGCTCGAGGAATTTGAGCGGGTGATTGACGTACACCTGCGTGCGGCATTTTTGCTGAGCCAGCTGGTGCTTCCAGGAATGTACGCGCGGAAAAGTGGAGTGATTCTGAATATTTCGAGCATTTCGGCAAAGGCGGCGTACGGATGGGGCTCGGCGTATGCCGCGGCGAAGGCGGGAATGCTGGGGCTAACGCGCGTAAACGCCGCAGAAGCGGCGCGCAAGGGAGTGCGCGTGAACGCGATTTGTCCCGGACCGGTGACAGAGACAGTCATGTCCAAAGATTTGGGCGCGGAGTTAGCGCGAAAATTGAACGTGAGTGAGAAGGATCAGCTTGCGGGCTTTCTCGAGTCGATCCTGCAGGGCCGCGGGCAGACTGCGGACGAAATTGCACGTGCTGCGCTTTTTCTGTGTTCCGAGCAAGCCAGCGCGATCACTGGGCAGGCGATCAACGTCGATGGCGGCGCGGTGTTCTTCTGAAACGACGGCCATCCGGCGCCGCTTGACATCGGGTAAATCTAACAAGGCCTAATAATCGCAAGCTGTGCATTGCGCGCGCGCACCTGAGTTTATATACTTTTGGCGTTCCACAGCCTCTTCGCACGAATGTGCCCGGAATAAGGCAGGGTGCGCCGCGGCGCAATTGCGGCAGAGATTGCGCGCGTCCGCGTTCCTGCTTTTGAGCCCCATCCGTAGAGGCGGAGCGGAAACTTGAGCCAAGCTTTTTTTGGGACGCCAGCCCAGGTCCATTCGGGAATTGAGTTGCGCCGCAGCACGCGCATCGAACGATCGGTTCCGATTTTCATTTCCGGCCGGGACTCCAACGGCCAGGATTTTCTCGAGCGCACGTCCGCGATCAGCGTCAATCTGCATGGATGCCGGTATCCTTCGCGGCACGATTTGCAAGTCGGCGCGTGGATTACGCTGCAGCTTGGCGAGAACGCACTCATCGAAACTTCAGCGACAATCGTGCGTGCGCAAGTAAAGTCCGTGCACATGCCGCAGAGCCCGCGCGAATTGCATCACATCGGAGTGGAACTGGAAACGCCAGGAAATATCTGGAGCGTTCCGGCACCGCCGGCGGATTGGCTGACTCCGCTTGATCGCGGATTTCGAGGAAACGGCGAAACAGCCGCGGCGACTGGGCCTGCGCGATCGTCGGTGCTGGTGGAAATGCCGAAGCCACAGCGCGCGGAATTTGAAGAAGAGCAACAACAAACCGAACCAAACGGAGAAGCAAAACAGGCTGAAGCGGCGGTTTCCTCCCCTCAAGTCGTGCCGAAGCCAGGCCGGCTTGTGCTGACCCAAGATCAACTGGTGAGCGTGATGCGCGGCAGGATGCAAAAAGCCGCGGAGTCAGCCGTACGCGAGGCGCTGGACAAGTTGCTCGAACCGGCGATCCAGCAGGCGATGGCCGCGATTGAGGAGACGCGGCAAGGAAGCATCGTGCAAGTCGAAGAAGCGTCGACGCAGCAAAGAAATACTTTGCTGCATGCGACGCGCAGCGAGCTGCTTGAGCGGCTCGAAGAGCGCGTCGAAGAGGTGCGTGTGCGGTGGGAAGCAGAGCTTGATGGATACCGCATGCGCGCGGAAGAGATTCTGGAGCGCGTGGAAAAGCACACGACGGCGGCGCGGCGCGACCTGGAACAGGCGAAAGCAGTAGCCGAGCGTGCCGTGCGCGAACTGGAGCCGTTGCTGAATTCACACATGGAGAAGACGCAATTGAAAGCGGCCGAAGCTTTCGATTCAAACGCGGCACAAACAACGGACCGGCATCTCGTGCGCATGGTTGAGGAATCGCGAAACATCGCGCGCGAGACAACGGCACACATGGAAGCAAAATCAGCCGAAGCGCTGGCGGCGGTGGAAAGCGCCGCGAGGCAGGCGTTCGGCGAATTCCGGCGGCAGAGCGACACGCACGCGGCAATGACGATGTCCGACACTTCCCAGCGAATCACATCCGGCCTGGCGTCGCTCGAAGCGCAGCATAACGCAGCTTGCGACGCGCGGCGGCAAACGCTCGAAGAAGAAGTCGGCCGCGTTGGCGAAAAAATTACGGAAGAGTTCCGGCAGAGCTTCCGCGCGTTCTTCTACTCGTGCCTGGTGGCAGCGGTGGGCGCAGTCGAAGATCACTCCAAAGCGACGCGGGACGGCATGCTGCCCGACCCGAGCAAGTTCCTGCCACCGAAGTTCTGACGCAATTCAGCGAAACAGAATCTAGTGCAGGTCGTTTTTGTAGACGACTCCCGCTTTCATCACAAATTTGACGTGCTGCAATTCGGTGATGTCTTTGAGCGGATCGCCGGAGACCGCGACGATATCCGCCCATTTCCCGGCTTCCACCGTGCCCAATTTTTCCTGCCAACCCAATAATTCGGCGGCCACCGAAGTTCCGGCACGAATCGCCTGCATCGGTGACATTCCGTAGTCTGCGTAATATTGAAATTCCCGTGCGGCGTTGAGTTCTTTCCAGTCGAATCCGCCGGCATCCGTACCAAGGGCGATTTTCACGCCTTTCTTGGAGGCTTTCTGAAAGGCAGCCTTCTCAAGGTCCACCATTTTTGTCCAGTTGCCGCCGCGACCGGGCGCAACGTACGCGCCGACAACAATCGTGGGCACCCAGTAGATCCCGCGCTTCACCATTTCATCCATTTCTGACTCAGTGAGACCATCGCCGTGTTCGATGGTATCCACTCCTGCGCGAAGCGCGGCGGCGACGCCGTCGCTGCCGATTGCGTGCGCGGCTACTTTTTTGCCGAGGCGATGGGTTTCGTCGACGATCGCTTTCGCTTCGTCGTCCGTGAAATTGACCATGCTGTGCAGCACGCCATCCGCTTCGAAGTGATATTTCCGGTCGGAGTAATATTTAATCCAGTCCGCGCCATACATGATCTGTTCGCGCACGGCTTTGCGGACACCATCCACGCCGTCCGCGTACTGAACGCCCTGTGGAACGCTCAATTCCCAGGAGTAGCCAAGAGGGCCGTACATGCCGGTGGGCGTCATCGCGCGCGTGGCAACCTGCATGCGTGGGCCGGGAACTTCGCCGTTCGCAATCGCCTTCTTCACATCGGTGTCGGCATACATAGCGCCCTCGGTTTCGAGGTCGCGGATCGAGGTAAAACCGTTTTCGAGAGCGATTCGTGCGTTGCGTGCGCCAAGAATCGCGCGGTACGGAATGGAGTCTTTGAGTAGTTGCTTGTCGTAGTCCTCGGCAGTGATGTCGCCGTTCAGCAGGACATGGGTGTGGGTATCGATGAATCCGGGGAGAATCGTGGCTTTGGATAGATCGATGACTTCGGCTCCGGCTGGCGGCGTACCACCCGGGGTCACCGACGCAATAGTGTCGCCCTTTATGACGATGAGAACGTTGTCGAGCGCTTTGTCGGCTTTGCCGTCTATCAGATGGCCCGCTCGAATGGCGATGGTCTTTTGCGGCGCGGCGGAGGCGGGCTTCTGCTGAGCCTGAGCAGGGCCGCCGATCAAGGCGGATGAAACCGTAAATAAAACGCAGCATCTGACAAACAGAGACATGAGTTGTCCTCCGGGCGGAGAGCGTACCAGCAAGAAGGGATCCCGCGTCAAGATTTTCGAGCAGCTTGGCTGGCGGCACCCGCTTTAGCTAGCCGGGCGGCGAGGAGCGCCATTCGCCGGTAATTAGCTGCGGTTGGCCGATTTCGCGTTTCGAGAGGCCTTAGAGACTGATAGAAAATTTACGGCTTTCGCGTATAGTAAGGGGGTCGATTTTAGCGACGGGCCTCTACCGCTACCCCCGTTAGCCGTATTTCCGACCCCGTCTCGGAGCCAAACTAACCTAAGAGGAGTACCACGCCAGGCATGCCGGCCGCAGACTTGTCTTCCCTAAAAATTCACGATTCCTCGCGCACAAAGGGCTCGGCCGGAAAGGTCTTGGCCTACATCTCGGCGGTAATTGGCGCCCTTGTTTTGCTGGGCGGCGGAGTATTGGCACTACGTGGGCGCAAGCCGCAGGTGGAGGTCGCAACGGCGCGAGCGGCTGGCGGCTCGGACCAAGTTACGGCGTTGAACGCGAGCGGCTATGTCACACCAAGACGTCGCGCGACGGTGGCCGCAAAAATCACCGGCCGCGTTACCGGCGTTTTCTTCGACGAAGGGAACAACGTGAAAGAAGGCCAGCTGCTCGCAACGCTAGATGATTCGGACGTGCAGAAGGCGCTGTCCTCCGCCAAAGCCGACAAAGAGTCGGCGGCGGCAGGTATTGCGGACCTGCAAGTGCAATTGCGGCTTGCAGAAGTGCAATTGAAGCGAACACAGGGGCTTGTTGACGCGAAAGTGCAGACGGAAGAAGCGCTCGACAACGCGAAGGCGTCGGTGGATAGCTTCAAGGCAAAGATTGCGTTGACGAAGCAACAAGTCGTGGGAGCGGAAGCGCGTATCGCCGAAGCGCAACAGGCGGTGGACAACTGCACGATTCGGGCACCGTTCGCGGGCCGGATCGTGTCGAAAGACGCGCAGATTGGTGAAATGGTGTCACCCATTTCCGCGGGCGGCGGCTTCACGCGCACTGGCATCGCGACGATCGTGGACATGAAGTCCAACGAAATTGAAGTGGACGTCAACGAGGCATACATTGCCAAGGTGAAAGAACATCAGAAAGTCGAAGCGAAGCTAGATGCGTATCCCGACGACAAGGATAAATACTTGGCGCACGTGCGCACCGTAATCCCCAGCGCGGACCGACAAAAAGCCACGGTGAAAGTGCGCATCTCGTTTGACAAGCTGGACGACAAAATCTTGCCGGACATGGGCGTGAAAGTAGCGTTCCTGGAAGACGAAGCGCCGAAGAAAAAGGATCCAAACGCCGCCACGGCGAAAGCCATCATTCCGCTGACCGCGGTGCGCAAAGAAGGCAACAGCCAGTACGTGCTGCTGGTGAAAAACGAGGCCGTGGAACGCCGTGGCGTGACGCTCGGCACAGAACGTGGAACGGACGTGGACGTGCTCGCGGGCGTGAATCCCGGCGACTCGCTCGTCGTGAAGGGTCCGGAAGGTTTGAAAGACGGTCAAGGCGTGGAAGTTAAACAACCTTAGGAGCAAACGATGATTCGTGTGGACGGTAAAGGTGGTTCGAACAGTTTGATTCAGGTGCGGGGCCTGAATAAAACCTACAAGCGCGGCGGCGAAAGCATTCAAGTGCTGCAGGGCTTGAATCTG
>DATLVG010000044.1:0-44688 GCA_035577625.1 Candidatus Dormiibacterota bacterium | reverse complement strand
GCGGCACCGAGATAAAACCATCCTTGGAGAAAGATGCTGCCCTTTTGCTCGGCGACGGCGGGCGCCATATCAGCCGCTTCGGAGATGGTGCCGTAGGATCTTGCGCCAGCGGCGGTCGTACCTGCAGGGCCCACGGGGCCAGCGGCAACGTCGGGAACGATGACGCGTGCGAGATCGTCGGCGGTGATCTTGAGCGGCGCTTTGTCGTTATCGGTGGGCATCGTCCCTCTGTGGCTTGCTGGGATTGGGCTGACTTTGTTTCGAATGAGAAGAATCCGCTGGCGTCGACGAATTCTGCGACGGCGAATTCTGGGGAGGAGCCTCCTTAAGAATACCCATCACTTGGCCCGTGTACGGGTCCACGGCCACATAGACGGTCTGATGGAAGAGATACCAGCTGAGAATTGCGCCGATAGCGAAAACCGCAAGGTAGGAAAAAACGGCGTAAACGATGTTAGTCAGGCGCGAAATTTCATCGTCGCCGTCGTCGAATTCGTCAAAGTCCTTACGCGGTAAGGGCGGGCGTTTGCGAGAAACGTCAGGTTCGCCGGAATCGTCAACGGTGGCACGCACACGATCGGGCCTGTCCGAGCCGCCGGCCAGTTCGCCTCCTCTGGCGTCGACGAGATCAATGCGCGGGAGGCGCTTAAGGCGTTCGCCGTCCCAACCGAAACATCCTTCTTCATCGGAGTGAGGATCATAGACCCAGGCGACTTGTTGCGGCGAAGAGAAAAAGTTCTTGTGAATGAAGGTGTCGTGGTCGGAAAGGAAAACGCCGAAGCCGGGATGCGAGTGATACCAGCCGACGATACGGGCATCGGGGAAATCGCGGTCTTTGACTTTGTAAATATGTTCCCAAGTGTCCTGCGTGAAGGTGACGTGGGCGCCGCCTTGCGCCGCGTTCTCGCCGGAAATGCAGGCTTCGATTGAGGTGAGCCCTTCGGCTTCGCTGCCCAGCAAGACGCCGCAGACTTCTGTCTTGCTTTGTGAACGGGCGTGCTGGCGAATTTCGCGGGCAACATCCGCGCTGATGCGGAGATGAAGACGATCGGCCCTTCTGACTTTGGCCATCAGGCGCCTTCCTTCGCGAGCGGACCGAGGACACGGCCAGCATCGCCGTTCAGAAGATAGCCTATTTCGCGGTCGGCACTTCGAGCCGTGAAGATATCAAACTGCGGCAGACCGAGTTGGCCCAATTTGCGCGAGCCGAAGGACTGCGAGCCGTCGTATGAGTGGATCGCCTGAACGACGCGCATGTTGCCATCGGCGCGGCAGCGGCCGTCTTCGTAGGAAACGCTGCCAACCGGGGCGAAAACTTCCTGTTCCTGGCTGCATGCCGGGCAGGTAAGTTTGTGAATTACGTCGCGGCTGAATTCGATGACGATTTGATCGGAAAAAAGATTTTTCGCGGCGCGTTGCCACAATTGGTGAAGCGTTAGATCGTTTGAACTTTCCGGAAGCGTGATGATTTCCGGCAGAGTGTAGTGGCTCATGCAGTCGGAATTTTCGGTGTATTCGACGCGGTAGGAAGTATGGTGCAAGCCTTCAAAGACGAAGCCGCTGCCGGAAAGAGTGGGCATGCCATGCACGAACTTCACCGCTTCCTGCACTTGAATTCCAGCGATGATGGAGGAAATCGTCGGAGTCGTGGGCACTTTGCCTTCGGTGATTTCTTCGTGCGCGAGCAGATTGCAGGACATACGGCGGTCGAGGATCGCCCAATCGACTTCACCGAGCGTGCACTCGTAACAAGGGGGAGTGCCTGGCAGAAAAACGCGGGCGACGCCGTTGATGCCTTCGATGGCTCCATCAATCCAGGGGCGGTTGACTTTCCAGGAAGAGCGATTCAGCCAGAGGCGGGCTTCGCGATTGTCGAGGCCGGCGAGCACGAGGTCACACCAACTGAAGAGGCCGAGACCGCAATCGCGGAGAACATTTGCGACGATGGGCTGAACGACCGCATCCGGCGATATGGACGAACAGGCACGAGCGGCGACGTTTACTTTGAATTCGCCGACATCTTCGGAACGGTAAAGAATCGTGCGCGAAAGATTCGACACGTCGATGCGATCGGAATCGACGACGACAATGCGGCGAAATCCGAGCAGGACAAGATTCTTGAGAATTTCATTACCCAACGCCCCAGCGCCAATCACGAGAACTTTGCAAGCAGCCAGCTTCGCCTGGTCCCACCACGGGATCAAGCGCAAGCGGCTGAACCGATCTTCGTGCAAGTCGCTATTTTGTACCGTGAGCATGGGCAAGGAGCGGCTCACCCCGCCGTGATTTCGGGCTGGAGACGAAGGATGTCGCCATCCTGCACCTGCGCTTCCGCCAGGGTTTGCGTGTCCTGCACCTGACGGCCGGAATTCTTGTGATGAAATTTGTAGCTCAGGGGCGCACCATCGGGCCCGTTGGTCGGAAGGCGCAATTTCTGAATGAGCACGGCGATAATCTTGTTGCACGGCGCGTCGTCCGGCAATTCAACCGGGACGCGTTTGTTTTCGGTGGAATCGTAAACCGTTACGTTGATGGTTGCCATCGGCTCTCAACTCTCCAAGAGAAGACTAGTGCGGCGTTTTCTTCGACGACTCTTCCACAAAATCACCGAGGCGTTTGCGCCCTTCCCCGGAAAATTCCCAGCGGTCCGGCTCAAGAACGGCGTCGGCTCGTACGGCGAAATTCAAGTTTTCGGCATTGGGGCTCATGCTACGGTCAACCATCGAAGTGACGATAGCAATCAAATTTCCGTGTTCATCGTAGACCGGCCCGCCACTGTTGCCCGGGCTCACGGGAGCGGAGATCTGGACGGCATCCTGATCGCGGCGTGAAATAATTCCAGTGCTCAAGGTAAAACGCAGACCCTGTGGATGGCCGATAACGAAAATGTTCTCACCTTCGCTGACGGCGGTCTGCCATAAAACGGGTTGCAAGAACCTGGCCGAGCCAGACTCACGATGCAGCCAGATCAGGCAGAGGTCGAGATTTCTGTGACGGCCAATTACATCGGCGCCGGCCCAAGTCCCTGAAGCCATGGCGACCAAAGCGCGATTGCCGCTGCGTTGTAGAAGCGACTCGTCAATTACGTGACGCGCAGTGAGGAGCAGATAGCCCTCAGGCCCGGCTTCGAGCAATACGCCCGCGCCAAAGCCGTTGGACGGCAACTCGTTGTGCGAAAACCATGTGCGGCGGGCGGGGCTAATGACTGCTACGAGCGGCTTCAATTGCTGGGAAACGTCTGTCGCGGTTAGACCTTTGCCGGAGGGTAGTGCGGGAAAGGCGCTCCTTGAGTCGAGTTCCCCGAGACTGGTGCTTACGAAAGTGGGTAGCGGGACGAATGCGACCGAGAGTACAGCTGCGACGGATGTGAACATGCCGCTGATAATCAAGAGCGTAGACAGAAAAGAGAGCCAGGCGAAGCGTGTCCGCGGAGGGAGGGCGCGCATGGCGAAGCGGAAAACGATGGTGAACACGCAGAGAACGGGCAGGACAAGCACGAGCGGGCTCATGGCAATACGGGCCCAGAGAGGCACAGGGTCTGGAAGCTTTGGCTCCAGACGATTGGGCTGATCTGGCGGTGGTACCGCCACTTCTGAAACTTCCCGTGACCCGATGACTATTTTTTCCATTGGCTCGCCGAAAGAGAACGCATTATTTAATATGTAACGGAAAAAGACAACCGACCGCAAAACTACGCGACGAGAAGTTCCAAGAATGAACTAAGGGCCGGAACCCGCTGCCGCGCGGTTCGCGCCAAGACAGTTCCCCGCTTCCCGGAATTCCGGCATCACTACGGACTGCGCTGTTTGTAATTCCCGCGAGATAAGAGATACTCGCGCCGCGTTCACGTGGCTGCGTTTTAGCGCTGCGCGCGGAGAGCATGATGGCGGAGCTGGCGTTGTTGGGCGGGAAGCCGACGAAGACGAAACCATTCCCTTTGTGGCCGCTGTATGACGAGAAGGAACGGCGAGCCCTGGAAGAAGTGCTGGAGAGCCGGATTTGGTGGCGAACACCGGGGACGAAGACCCTGGCATTCGAACGCGAGTTTGCGGCGTTTCATGGCGCGAAGCACGGAATTGCGGTGACGAACGGAACCGCAGCTCTGGAAGTAACAATGCTGGGTTTAGGCATACAGCCTGGCGACGAAGTGATCGTGCCGGACTTCACGTTTATCGCGACAGCTAGCGCGGTGCTAGCGGCCGGAGCGTTGCCGGTGCTGGTAGATATTGACCGAGAGACACTTTGCATTGACGCTGAGTTGGCGGAGGCCGCGATCACTCCGCGGACGAAAGCGATTGTGACCGTGCACATGGGCGGAAATGCCGCGAATCTTGATCTGTTGGGCGAACTTTGCCAGCCGCGCGGGATTGCGTTGATTGAGGACTGTGCCCATGCGCATGCGAGCGAATGGCGCGGGCAGCGCGTTGGGTCGTTTGGAACGGCGGGGACGTTCAGCTTTCAATCCGGCAAATTGATGACGGCGGGCGAAGGCGGCATCGTGATTGCGAACGACGACGCTTTCGAACGGCGGGCGCGGTCCGTGCACGATTGCGGACGATTGCCGGGCGAGTGGTTCTACGACCACTACCAACACGGTTCAAATTACCGGCTGAGCGAATGGCAAGGGGCGGTGTTGACCGCTCAGTTGACGCGATTGGATGAGCAGACCAAACGACGGCACGCGAACGCGCGGCTGCTCGACGCAGAACTTGCAAAAACCGAAGGCGTCACTCCGCAAAGATTGGATGCGCAGTGCACCAGAAATGGACAATACGCGCAAATATTTCACGTTGATTCAAGGAAGTTCGGCGGAATTTCGATGAAGCGGTTCGTGGAAGCAATGATCGCGGAAGGAATTCCGAATCAAGCGAGCTATCCACCGCTGCACGAACGGGATGTGTTCCGGAACGGCACTTATCGCGAGCGGCTTAGTGGAACGCAGAAAACGGAGCCGCACGAATTCCTGCGCGACGAATTTCCGAATACGAAGCGGGCAGCGTGGGAAACGTACTGGGTGCCACAGACGGCGTTGCTTGGCGACGAAGAGGACATGATGGAAATTGTTGAGGCTGTCAGAAAAATTCAGCGGAATTCACGCGAGTTGACGGGGGGCGCCGGGCATAGCTGAATTCCAGGCGTGATTCGTTTAGATATTCCTGGTACGCCGGTCGGGTGTTTCCAGTCTTTACCAGATTATTCCCCGATAAGTCTGGGCGCGCACACGATCGTCGCCGACCTAGCCCAGGAATTGATGTGGGCGCCTTTTGTCTGGTTTGCACTTCTGTTTATCTTGTTCGTATTGCGGGTTTTGTTACGCAAGCAGTGGGCGGCGGCGATTGCATGGGTGCTGTTATTTACCGTTCTGGCGAGCGGTGATCCGGTTGGACGGGTTAGTGCGCTGATCTTCAGTACGCTGGCTGTGTTTGTGATGATTCGCTTCGGTTTACTTGCGCTGGTCGCGAATCACATGGTTTTCAGTATCCTCCAACACTTCCCACTGACGACCCAAGGTTCGGCGTGGTATGCGGGCATCGGCCTGACGGGAATTCTCCTGATAGGTTCGATGGCGTTCTACGGCTTCTACACGTCCCTGGACGGACGAGCGGTTTTTGGACGCACAATTCTCGAAGAGTGAGCAAGCTTGGTTCGAACGATGTTCGTCGCCTGTTAGGATCCGCCCGAGTCACGCGCAACCCTTCCGTAAGAGATAAGCGAAGGTTTGTCGACGATACTTCACATCCAGAAACGCCAGATCCACCGGCTTCAAGAATTGCTACACCTGGTTTTGTGCCCTCAGCAGCAGTTGAGTTTTCCAATTCTTCGGCAACGAAGTAACGTTCATTGCTCGCCGAAGCAGTTCCGGATCGCGTCTATGGCCGAGGTACAAGCTGACTATGTCGGTGACCGTGACGCCATGTGGATCGCGGTCCAAGACCTCAACCTTTGATCCTGCGTCGACATCCCCTGGGTCTATCACGGAAAAATAAAATCCGCTTCGGCCACTCACCAGGAAGCGTCTAATCATGTCGTCGCGGTTAAACCTCAGTTGAAGTTTGTAACAGGGCATGCGGGGCTGGGTAATCTGAAGAACGGCAGACCCAACCCTGAGAATGTCCCCAATGCATAGCGTGTCTTCCCACAGCCCAGCGGTTGTGAGGTTCTCACCAAACGCGCCCCAAGACAACGAGACATCCGACAACTGCTTCCGCCAGTATTCGTAGTGCTCGGCCGGATAAGCGTAAACCGCCTTCTCCGATCCACCGTGCACGGTGAGATCTGCCTGCTGGTCACCTGCCAAGTTCAGTTCTCGGACGGCCACGACGCCAGCAACGGGTTCTTTGAAAATGGATGTCTGCACGGTGATATTTTTCCAAATGACCTCCCGTGGTAGCCCAACATTAACGGACACGATTCTCATGCGCGCCGCCCGATTCTCTGCGGATCTGGAGCGGCCTCATGCAAGACGGCATCGACTGCCTGTGTGATGATCGCGACGACCCGATCCGGCGCAGAGGCAAGTGGAGTGTGGTCCACCTTCATCGCAAGCACGTGGCCTCCTGCACGATGAGCCATGAATCGCTGAGTCTCGGGAGCGATCATGCGATCTCGTTCCGCCACCAGAAACCAGGAAGGCTTCTCTTTCCATGCTGGTTTGGTCATCTGCTCTTGTACGCATCTAATCGCAATAGGCTTTTGCGTTGCCGCCATCAGCACAGCATCGCCTGGGGAACTCTCATGAGCGACGGCGTCGGCGAAGCCCTTCGCCGACATCCAGAGAAACCCGTCCTCGTCGGGCGCAAGCGCCGGAGCGCTTGCATGAGGCGCAGCGCGATGGAGGAGTTCCCCGACAGCCTCACCTTCGTCGGGCGCCATCGCCGCGATATAAACGAGAGCCTTCACGTTCGGGGCTCCGCTACCCGCAGCCGTGATGACCGCGCCCCCGTAGGAGTGACCCACCAACACCACCGGACCGCTTACTCTTTTGAGGAATCGATGTAGAGCTGCAACGTCATCGGACAGCGAGCTGAGTGGGATCTGCACGGCAACGGCTTGCATTCCTCTGCGCTGGAGGGGTGGGACGACCTTGTTCCAACTGGATGCGTCCGCCCACGCGGCATGCACAAGGACCACGGTAGCGACCGGAAGGCTCGTCTGGGCCATTGCGGTGTTCATTTGCTTCTCCCCTCTACGCCATCGACCTTGCGTCCGAGGAACTCGCGAATGGCGCAGGCAACTTCTTTCGCATGCGTTTCGAGCGCAAAGTGGCCGGTGTTGTAGAACTGTACTTCCGCATTGGGATTGTCACGCTTGAATGCTTCGGCTCCTGGCGGCAGGAAGAATGGATCGTTCTTTCCCCAGACAGCCAGCAATGGCACTTTTTTTGTCCGGAAATATTCCTGGAACTGCGGGTACAGCGCAACATTGCTCGCGTAGTCCAGAAAGAGGTCTAGCTGAATCTCGTCGTTACCTGGTCGTGCCAGGAGCGCCGAATCGAGCTCGTAAGCTTCCGGCGCAACCAGCGTTGCATCCTGGACGCCATGTACGTATTGCCATCTCGTGGCCTCCGGCTTCAGGAATTCGCGCAAGGCTGCGCGATTCTCTGCTGTTGGCTCCTTCCAGTATCTCTGGATCGGATTCCAACCTTCACTCAGACCTTCCTCGTATGCGTTCCCATTCTGCGAGATGATCGCGGTGATCCTCTCGGGATGCGCTAAGGCGAGCCTAAGCCCGATCGGGGCTCCATAGTCGAAGACATAGATTGCATACCGGTCTATGCCTATGGCTTTCGTGAACCGGTCGATGACCTTGGCCAGGTTCTCAAAGCTGTAGTGGAACCCTTTGCGGTCCGGCGCGTCGGAGAAGCCAAAGCCCGGAAGGTCGGGCGCCACCAGATGGTAGCGGTCAGCCAAAGCTGGAATGAGATTGCGAAACATGTGCGATGACGTCGGAAAGCCATGCAGCAACAGGATTGTAGGGCGATCCTTGGGCCCGTCCTCGCGATAGAAAATCTTGGAGCCGTCGAAGACGGCTTGCTGATATGTGGTCATAATGAGCCTCCTAGTTAGATTTGGAAGCGTTGGAGATCGGGAACCATCCGGCTCCGACTCAAGCGCCCACATCATCAGATGTGCTAACCTATAAAAGGTTTCATTATCGGTGTTAGATTTGCGAAGGAGCAGAGCGATGAGCTCAACCAGACCAGTTCGAAACTCTGACTGGAGGGACGGATTTCTCTTCGTCGGCAATCATCTGGCTCTAGATTTTCTGAATACCTGCCCAATCCAGAATGGTGAAATGACTGAGTTGCTCCCTCATTTCGATGCTCTATTACGCTGGTTTAGGGCCGCCGGCTTACTTAGTTCTGGTGACGTGGCAACTCTTCGCCAGCAGTGGGGAGAATCGGCCCAAGCTGAACAAGTTGTCAGGGCCATGCGGAAACTGCGGGAAGAGCTGAGAAAGGAGATTCTCTCTTGGGAACGTGGTGGTACAGTTCATCATGCGGCGAGAGGCGGACTGAATCACTTAATGGCCGAGCATCCCATGCTTACCAGGCTGAAGGTGAGTCGGAGCGGATCTGTTACGGAGTTGTGGTTCGATCCGCACCGACCGGCAGACTTGTTTGCTCCGCTTGCGCACAGCGTCGCAACGTTGTTCGCCGATGTGGATCGCAACCGTGTGCGCAAGTGTAGACAATGCGTATTACGCTTCTGCGACACAAGCAAGAAGGGCACCCGCCAGTGGTGCAGCATGCGTTTGTGCGGAAACCGGCTCAAGGTCGCCGCCTACGCAGCTCGCCGACGCGCAATCGATCGCAACTAAACTCAGATGAGGCTTGACGGGCCTCGCGCATGCGTCGCGCTACCGCCATCGTCCGTGCTACGCGCCGCAATCGCCAGGGCATCCGCAACAGCAATGGAAAACGTTGTGGCCCGGTATCGGCGAGTCATGCTGGGAAAGTTTACCGTCGACGCTTGGCGGCAACCTTGCTCGCCGATGGGGCGCCTCGCTTTGCCATCTGCGCCTGGCCCGCCTTGGTCATCAAGCGCGATTGTTCGTACATCTCGATCCACTTCTCGCTCGAAATCGCCGAGATCAGCTTACCAATCGCTTCGAGCGGCAAATCGTCCGGCGATTCGAAATGAACGCAACACTTCCCCATGTCGAGCTTCTTCCCCGCCACCTTGAACGCCGCCTTCAGCTGCTCGAGCTGACTCGCACTCCAAAACGCGCCCATCAGGTAGAGCGAGCAGTAGTTCTTCTGCGACGAGAGCGCGGCGTAGCAAATCGGCTGCTTGTTGTAAGTGTCCGGATATCGAGACAGAGGGATCGTCCAGCCGATTGTGCCCCAGACGATGCACTCATCGTAGCCGCGCGGAATGTGCTTGTTCACGAGTGCGCGCACCGTCGCGATTGTCTTCGCACGATCGCCGGGGAGTGAGGCGATATATTGCGCTGGCGTCTTGACGTTCGATGGTGGTTTCACGGATTCGTCGCTTTTCCGAACGAAGTGTATCACCGAAACATTTGAAAACCAGCCAGCGGCCGGGGCTGTGAGCCTACATTGCTTGCCTAGCTGCGTAGGTTGCGGCGCGAACCCTTGTTCACAACCGCGTCTTCGGCGTCCACACCCGTTATGAGTCTCGCGCCCCGGCTGAACGTCAAATACTCGAAGCCCCACTGCACAAAAACAACCACGCGGCTCTGAAACTCCACGATGTACATCAAATGGATGAACAGCCAAATCAACCACGCGATCAGCCCGGAAACCTGAAACCCAAAGATATTAGCCACTGCCGCGGCGCGCCCGATCACCGCCATGTCGCCTTTGTTGAAATAATGAAAAGGTGGCCGCTCCGGTTTGCCCGCTAATCGCGCCTTAATTGCCTTCGCCGCATAAACCCCGCCTTGCATCGCCACCTGCGCCACGCCCGGCAACGGCTTTCCCTTTTCATCGTTCAGCGTCGCCAGGTCCCCGACCACAAAAATATCCGGGTAGTTCGGAATCGTAAGCTGCGGCGTGGCCTTGATTCGCCCGTTGCGATCGGTTTCCGCTTTGGTTCGCTCTGCCAGCGTCTTTCCAAACGAATTCGTCGTCACTCCTCCGGCCCAAAGAACTGTCTTGGCCGCCAGCCGTTCGGCCGCGTCGCCGCTCTTGTACGTCACGCCTTCCTCGTCGACCGAGGTCACCATCACGCCTTTCTTCACTTCGACGCCAAGCCGCGTGACTAACTTCTCCGCTTTCTCGGACAGAGGCCCAGGAAACGCGGTCAACACCCGGCCGCCGCCTTCCATCAGGATGATTCGCGCGTTACGCGGGTTAATCCTGCGAAAATCATGCTTCAGCGTCTGATTGGAGATCTCCGCCAGCGCACCCGCAAGCTCCATCCCCGTTGCGCCCGCCCCGACAATCACGAACGTCAGCCAATTCCGCGCCTCTTCTTCCGTCTCCGCCCTCTCCGCCCGTTCGAATGCAAAAAACAGCTTGTGCCGAATCGCCGTGGCCTCCTCCACCGTCTTCAGGCTCGGCGCCCATCGCCGCCACTCGTCGTGCCCGTAATATGAGGTTTGCGACCCTGTGGACACAATTAACGCGTCGTAGTCGAACGTCGAACCGTCGGCCACGGTCACCCGTTTCGCATCCGGGTCTATATCCGCCGCCTCCCCCAGCAAAACCTGCGCATTTTTCTGCGAACTGAGCACACTCCTGAGCGGAGCCGCAATATCGCCCGGCGAAAGCGAACCCGTCGCGACCTGATAAAGAAGTGGCTGAAAAAGGTGGAAATTGCGGCGATCGAGAAGCGTTACCTGAACCGGGGCGCGTTTCAGCTTTTGGGCCGCCAGCAGCCCTCCGAAGCCTCCGCCCAGAATCAGTACCCGGTACGCCGGACCCATACGTAATGAACCAAAAGTAGCCGTTGCAGAATCTAACAAACATCATACTATTACAGCCGCCGCAGAGGCACTTCAGGTCAAGGTTGGTCAGGCACGGAATGGTCAGTCGGGCACAGAACTTCGGGAATTCTCTGCGTAGCTGGAACTGTCTAATTCGAACTACCTTGTTGGCAGGCATGATTTCCGGAATCGTGCCGAGCCAGTCGCGCGCCCAACGCATGCTCGCGCCGGCGACCCCTGCCGCCGAGCCGGTCCGTTCGAACCCCTCCACAATCGTAATCGGCTTCATGGGCGGCATGGTGAAGCGCGATGAGCCGAACCGCAGCGAAGTGCGCCTCGCCGCGAAATTGCGCGGCGACTATTCGAATCTCGCTTACGTGGACACGTACCAGAATGCCCGCTGGAAAGACGCTCGCGCGAAAATTCTGGCACTGCTCGACACGGATCATGACGGAAAACTAAGCGAAGAAGAAAAGCAAAAAGCGCGAATCATTTTGTATGGCCACAGCTGGGGCGCATCCACCGCAGTAACGCTGGCGCGCGATCTGCGCGCAATGGGAATTCCCGTGCTGCTCACCGTACAAGTCGACAGTGTTCAGAAAATGGGCCAGAAGGACGAGGTTATTCCCGCGAACGTCGCGGAAGCCATGAATTTTTTTCAATCGGACGGGATGTTGCACGGGCGAAAGTTGATTCGGGCCGAGAATCCCGACAAAACGAAAATCCTCGGCAACTACGAATTCAGCTACAAACACTCGTCGCTCAGCTGTAAGGGTTATCCGTGGCAGCAGAGACTTTTTGCCAGGGAGCACATGTACATCGAGTGCGACCCGCGAGTATGGTCGCAGATTGAATCGCTGATTCGCTCCAAACTTCCCCAAATGCAGGTGGAAGCGCACGGAAACTAGCCGCGCCATTTTTCTTATACAATTTTCAATTCCAAACCCCCGCAATCTGGAAATTACATTGCGGACAGGCTCCGCCGCGGCGCAGCAAGTTCTCCTCCACGGTGTGCCACGACCTCTGAATCAGCTTTGTGCGGCACTTCGGGCAATTCGTGTTGGCGCCGTCACTGTAAATATTCCCCTCATAAACGTAATGAAGTCCCGCTTCCAGCGCGATGGCTCGCGCGCGATGCAAAGTTTCCGGTGGCGTGCGCGGCTTATCTTGCAATTTGAAATCAGGATGAAACGCCGTGAAATGCAGCGGAACATCGGCTCCAAGATTCTCCTGAATCCAATCAGCGAGCCGCCGCGTTTCCTCAACGTCGTCATTTAAAGTCGGAATCATCAGGTTCGTTATTTCAAACCAAACGTTCGTTTCATTTTTCAGCCACAGCAAAGTGTCGAGCACCGGCTGCAAATGCGTCAGCGTGGTTTTCCCATAGAAGTTCTCCGTGAACGCTTTCAAGTCCACGTTCGCGGCATCCACATGATCGTAAATATCGTGAAAAGCTTCCCGTGTAATGTAGCCGTTCGTCACCATCACCGTTTTTAGTCCGTGCGATTTCGCCGCCTCGCAAATATCCACAACGTATTCGCCCCAAATCGTCGGCTCGTTGTAAGTGAAAGCAACGGACGAGCAATTGTTTTTCCGCGCAAGCAGTGGAACTTCTTCGGCCGAAACGGATTGTGAATGAACTTGATCGTGGCGCGATTTGGAGATGTCCCAGTTCTGGCAAAAGAAGCAGCCCATGTTGCAGCCGGCTGTTCCCATGCTGAAAACGCGCGTACCGGGAAGAAAATGGTTCAGCGGCTTTTTTTCGATCGGATCGACTTGCAGCGCGGCCGGGGAACCGTAACCGAGACTGAAAAGTTTTCCGCCGCGATTGACGCGAATAAAACAGAAGCCGGACTGGCCTTCATGAATGCGGCAATGGCGCGGACAAAGAAAACAGTGAACGCGATTGCCGGACTCGGGCTCCCACCAGCGCGCCTGGTGAAGCGGTTCAGGGTGAAGCGTGGCGCCGTCTTTCAAAATCGCGAGCTCGGCCATGACTTGTTGCTCTGCCCTGAGTATACGCTTCCGCGGCGGCGCGAATGCATCGACGAGCGATTACGTCGCGTGGCGAGCGTGGCGCTGAGCGCGGCGGCGTTCGGCGGCCCAGTCTACAAACTTTTCCAGCCGGCCGCGGTATTTCCACGAGAGGCGGAAAAATTTCGAGGCGGTCATGTTGTCCGCTTCCCTGCCAAGGAAAGTTTCAAAACGCCAGCGCAGGTAGGGGCTATTCCACGGCTGGAAACGATAGCCTCGGGCAACAATCCAGTAGTAGCGCAACGTTCTAAACATGATCGTTCTGCGTTCCGCTCCCGGCCAACGCGGGTTGACGGGGAGACCCTGCTCTTTCAAAAGGCTTCGGCAAATGGTGCAGCAAATCCTCCAAACGTTTCAAGTAAACAATAATTAAGCCATCGGAACGGAAAGGTGCTCGTGGACGAGCAGCCAGCTCGGCCCGCGCTTTTCCCAAATTCCGGTGTAGCGAACTTCGGCTTCGACGGATTTTCCGTCTTTTGTTTTCAAGGAAAGATGCATGGGGACGGTGGTCCAGGCGATGGTGCCACGCCGTGTGACTTTCAAATCTTTGCCAGCGGTGAGCGAAGCGGCGTTGACGTTGTCGAAGAGATTTTTCTGGACGCCTTCGTGGTAATCCTTCCAACTGTGGTAAGAGAATGGCGCGAGATCGTAGAAGACGCGGCCGGAATCCTGCGAGTAAAACTTGGCGGGCCTGTCGGGATTGCCGGTGCTCCAGGCGGCGCAATAGTCGTCGGTGAGCTTGCGGAAAGTGGCTTGATCGCTGGCTTGTTGCTGCGCGCGTGCACCGACGAAAGTGAGAAGCGCGCCGAAGAAGGCCAAGCCGACGTAGAGGAGCCAGCGCCAACGCTCGACGCGAACCGCGGACTGCGAAGCAGCAGGAGTCATCCCAAGACCCTCCGAGCGAGAGTGAGCAGCCAAAGCTACGAATGGAACCGGCAACCAAACTGAATTGTGTGGGCATACCGTAGTCGGAATTGGGGGAATTTTCAAGGGGGAACGGCTGATGAGGCGGGTTGGGACGAAGGCGGGGCGGATTTGCTGCGTTCCATTGTGGGAAGAGTTGGGGTACACCTGGGTGTCTCGCAGAACCGTCCGGGATGCGACACCCCGGCATTTTCTGCAAAAGTGCGTAAACGATTGTAAAGAAGGGAGATACATTTTGCTCTTTGGCAAAAGAGGGTCCCTCGCAGAAAACGCTCGAGGTCAAAAAGAGTGAGGCAAGCATAAGGAGGAGCGGCGATTGACGCGCCGCATTGCGCACGGAGCAAGCAATGGTACCGTTCAGCTGCTACAAACGGCTGCCGTTTCTTAAAACCTTGCAGTCGAGAAATGTTTTTCAGAAAGAACTTGGCGACTTACGCTCGGAACTTGGCTTCCGGGTCATACGTTGTGACGCCCGAGTTCGTGCATCTTTGCTCATCAACGAACCACCTGGCCCAAAATGATTTCCGTGGCCGGGAGAGGGCAGCTAGCGTTTGCGGTAGACGACGATGTCGTCGCCGTAGGCGCCGGTTGGGGTGTAGGTGACGCTGCGGCGGCCGAGGTATTCCAGGTCTCTTGGGTGAAGAGATGGAAGGGCGTGGTTGACGAGAAAGAGTCCGCCGGGATTCATCATGCGGGCGATGCTGACCATAGCGAGGGCCTGCTGGAAGAGGTCGTAATAAACGAGGACATTGGTGGCAATGACGAGGTCGAATTTTTGGCCATCGGGAATGTCCAGCGTTTGCGTGACCGCGTTCAAGTCGTAGCCCTTGAAACGGGCGGCAAACGCAGGACGAATGGCGACGGCGCGCATCGTAACGTCTTGCAAGGATGCAGGAACGGGCAGCGGCTTAACGGACGCGCCGATCATGTCGCCAAAGCGCTGCCAATAGTCCACGGCGGCTTCGCTCCAATCGGCGGAAACTTCCCGGGGTAATTGGACGATGTAGGGGAGGCCGGTGCGCGCATGCCGGGCCAGGGCTGCCACATGAGCGTTCACGGCAGGATTGAGATCGGCCGTGGCGACGGAGATTTCGTCGGCTTTGCCCAAGCGGAGTCTGGCGACGGCTTCCAAGATCGCGAAGGGCTGAATGGTCTGGCGCGGATAGAAATCAAAACCATCGCGCTTGTCGGTGAAGTCCAGGCCGGGACCGATGATCAGAATCCTGCGCATGGTTCCAGGCTTGATCGCGTTTTTCTGGAGCATGACGCGAAGGGTGTCCTGCAAAGCGAAATTGGGAAGCAGCGATGTGTCGATGGAAAGGCCACGCTGCTGGTAAAGCGTTCCGCGAGCCAAGAGAATTGCCGATTGGTCCCCCGTGTTTGCGGCTTCTTTCAATTTTTCCTGATACGCGCGCTGTTCAGACGCGAGCCGTAGCAGATTCTGAGAGAGATAGCTCTCCGTCGAACCTGGCGTAATTCCCTTCTGCTTGAGAAAGGCACGGATGAAAACGACCCGCTCGGCACCGGACGGGGAAGCTAATGCCGAGGCGAGGGCGTGAACGCGCGCCTGCGCCGCCGACGTGAGGGCACTGGCGTCGCCCTCTACAGGAGCCAAAACGCTTTCGGGGCCCTCGAGACGAGGCAGCGTTGTAAACGAAGTGCCGAAGAGAATGAGATTGCTGATGGAATCTTCGACGCCTTGGTCAATGCGGCCGCGCACTTCGGCATCGCGCGCGCGAATCCACTGGTCCCAGGCAGCGCCATCGGCGATTGTGGTTCCGGCGGCACCACTGTCACGGAATAAGCTGAGTGTTTCCTCGACTTCTTCGAAGCGCAGGAATCGGACGTCTTGCGCGGCGCGGACAGGGGCAGCGAGCAGGAGGACCGTGAGAATCGAGCACAACGGCGCCATCATTTCAGAGGCCGTTTTTGACGAAAATCGCACCGGGAGACACTTCATGGTTGGACGCATCTTAGGGGCGCGGAACAGCAAGAGTCAAACGCGGAGTTGGGATGAGGGCGCCGAACGCATGGCGCCGCCTACAACGGCGAGGCAAAACGGGAGGACATTTCATGTGCGAACGACATACATATTTCGTCAATGTCGAATGAGCGCCGGTGTGTGGGGGAGGAAGGAAATTCAAAGTCAAACCGAAGCGGCACCTAGGGTGCAGACCCCAAATGATTTGAAATGAAGGGATTGTTTTGGCAGCCGGCAGGGGCGGGAAAGTTCGAGATCCTGCCGGCTGACCTGAGGGACGCGACGTTATGAAGCAACATCAAATAATGCCGCGCGTGCGGAGATTTTTTAGTTCGGTTCGCACGCCGTCGAGGCCAGTGTTGCCGTAGACGATCAGGATGCGTTCCGCAGTGAGGAAACTGAGGACTGGATTGCGGAAGCCCGTATTGTAGGCGGCCACCTGGCTGGGATCGAAGCCGAACTCTGGAGCGAGCGTCCTGAGGACGACCTGATCGATGGTGACGGCGGGCTCGGTAAGCGTCGAGTCGGCGTCGGACAGAGCGTGCAGCGGGTACTCCGCGAGCAAGTTGGTCTGAGAAGGAGACGCAGCGTTCAGGTTGACGTCACCGAGGGAACGGATGGGCGGCAAACGGAGACGGCCCTGGGCGTCGCGAGCCAGATAACCCTGAGCGATGGGGTCGATTTGAGCGATGATGGCGGCGGTACGCAGCCAGTTCACAACCTTGTACTCGTTGTC
The DNA here is from genome assembly GCA_035577625.1 of Candidatus Dormiibacterota bacterium. Taxonomy (GTDB): domain Bacteria; phylum Acidobacteriota; class Terriglobia; order Acidiferrales; family UBA7541; genus Acidiferrum. Next base: position 28,120 of record DATLVG010000044.1, on the reverse strand, counting down.
GGGTATGGTGTGGGAGTGGGCGGAAACTTGGGCGATGACCAAGTCCGGTGGCAGGCCGCGCTTCATAGCTTCGGCCGCACTGAGCATGTGATGCGCTCCCGTCTTCGAATTGCCGAGCGCACCGAAATTGTCGGTCTGGCCGTTCCCGCCAATGTTCAGCTCCAGGAACTCAGAGCCATCACTATTCCACTGGAAGACGATCGGCTTGGCCCAGTCGTGCCAAATGGGAGCGGCGATCATTACGTCGTCGCTGAGGAAGATGTCCGCGGGTTTGTTGCCGAGCAAGACAGATGCGTCGCTAAGATCGATGGCCGGCAAGCCGCCTTCGGTGTGGCCGTAGACCCGGCGGTAACCGTTGGTGAAATTGAGGCTGCTGACATCGTTAAAAGCCTCGTGAATGGCCAAACCGCCGGGATAGGAATGATGGCCGCCATAAAAACTTCCCGGCGCGGAGAAAAAGGATTGAGGAAGTTTGGGGCAGGGTTCACCATCCGCGAGAAGCGGAGGAAATACACCCGCTTTCAGGCCGCCGGGAAACGAGCCGTTGTCGCGGACATCGACGAGTCCGGCCGCGATGAGTTGTTGAAGGATGGCGTCTTTTTGGACGTCGTCCACACCGGCGCGGTGGGCCACGCAGGTTGTCGGGTTGGAGATGGCATCCAGCGTGACGGCTCTGACACCGGCATCGCCGATATTTTTGATGTTCTTTAACAAATATTCTTTCGCCGATTGAACCATGGGCGATTTGTTGCTCAAGTTCACAGCGGCGGCGTTTCCTGGGCCCGGAACGGTTTGGTTCTGCGCGCGCGCAGGTAACACCGCCAAGGCCAGAGTCACGCCCAGCAGACCGTGGGATAGGGTTTGGGTTGGTCGATTCATGACAATCCTCCACTTCAGTGAGCTGCCTGGAAGTTTGATCGAACTCCTCCATGACAACTTGTGTTGAGGCAAGGCATTTGCCGGACCATGAATCGTGACGAATGAGCTTGCATGTAAAACACTGAGGAGAGAGAAGATATGCCGAATCGATGAGGAAATGTGGCTTTCATGTGCGCTTGGGAAAACGCGTTTGTGACCGGAGAAAGCGCTAGGAGCGTCGGGAATATCTTTCTTTTGAGTGCAAACGAGAGGAGAAAGGCAGATCCCGAATCGTGCAGACGACGCACGATTCGCGATGACAGGTATGGGCGGGACGGGTTTGGAAATGAATGGCTTGACGGGGGTGGCACAGGGGAATAGGCTCGCGGCAATTTGTTGAGAGTGGTTATGCCTCTACTTCACCCCGGAGCAGACAAACGATTGGGCCGGGAACACGCGGGCAGGTGCGCGGAGAGATTCGTTGCGCGCGTTTTGCTGACGGCGGTTGGTGAGTTTGTCCTTTTTTTATCACCTCTTGCGGTTTTTTGCCAAGACAATGGAAGTTCGGAGAAAGAGTTTTTCGGGAATGGAGTGGCCATTTCCGTGACCGTGCATGACGATTCGGGTTCGCCAATTTCCTCGCCGGCGACGGTGCAACTTCTTCTTGGATCGATTCCCAGTGGGCGGGCGGAAACTTCCGGCGGAAACGCGACGATCATTGCGAACAGCATTGGCGAGTTTACGGTGGTTGTGTATGCGCCGGGATTTCGCGAAGCGCAAAAAGAATTGTCGGTACACGGGGCGGGAAATGCACAGGTAGATGTGTATTTGAAGCGTGCCGGAAAAGAAGATGCCGCGGCGGGAGTTCCCGGACGAGCGATTCTTGCGCCAAAAGCGAAGGAAGCGCTGGACAAGGGATTGTCGGCGTTGAGCGCAGACAAGGCAGGCGAGGCGGAGAAGCAGATCGGGCAAGCGATGAAGCTGGCGCCAGGACATCCGGACGTGCTGTACGCGCAAGGAGTGCTGCGCATCAAGCAACGGAGTTTTGCGGAGGCGCAAAGCGCGCTGGAGAAGGCGACGCAGGTTGATCCGGAGCATGCACGAGCGTTCGCGGCGCTCGGTATGGCTCTTTGCGACCAAGGAAAATATGACGCGGCGATTGGGCCGCTGGAAAAATCACTGCAACTCGACGTTGCAGGTACATGGGAAACACGGTGGGCGCTCGCGAAGGCGTATTACCAGCACGCGCGATACGACGATGCGGCGAAGATGGCGCAAGGCGCGTTGGCTGGCTCCAACGGGAAGGAACCGAAGGTTGCGCTGCTCGTGGCGCAGTCGCTGACAGCGATCGGTCAGTATGACGATGCGGCGCGGACGCTGCGGGAATTCTTGAGAGATCATGCGGAATACAAAGAGGCAGCGACGGCGCGGCGGTGGCTAGAAACGCTGATTGCTGACGGCAAGGTCCGCACCATAAAGAACTGACCTCACACGAGATTCCTTCTCCTGAAAAGTGTCCACGCTGATCCAGCAATGCGGGCAGACTACCATTCGGCCTAACCTCAGGGTGAAAAGTCCCGCCCTACACGGCGAAGAGGCCGCTACATTCAGAACGTTGGTTCTTTCCGTTCGAATTTCGCCGATAAAGCGAGAACAAGTGGTTTCGCATACCGTTTGAGGCCGCCGTTCGCCGGTGGAGGGGTGGTGTTGGCCGAAAAAGAGAAGCGGTAAACGCACTAGAACCCTAGTCTGGGCTCGCAAGCAGGGATGGCGCCTCAGAAGGCGGCCGCTACAACGGCAAGGCGGGCGGACTAAAGTCCCGCCCCTACACGGCAAGAGACAGGCGGGAGGTTGCGATGGACGAGCGGGGGCAGGACAAGGCGAGTGCGACGGCGACGGTGGGACGAGTGATGATGTGGACGGGCGCCGTGGTGTTGTTGGCGGAGGTGGGGCTTTTGTTCGAACGACTGAATAAGTTCTGGCAAGGGTCGGGCGCAGCATCGCTGGGGTGGATGGCGGCGCTCGGAGCGGCGGCGCAAAAGGCGGTGTCATTTTTAGTGTGGAATGACGGGCTGCTGCTCGCGGTTGCGGCGAAGGTGCTGGTAATATGCTGCCCGTTACTGATCATCGCCGTAGGGATTGGACTGGCACGCAAGGCAGAATTAGCGCGGGCGCGGAAGTTCGCCGGGAAGAGCACGCAGGCGGAGGAAGAGAGACTGTGATGCAGAGAAAGCCATTGAATTCGTATGGCTGGGGATTCGCGTGGGGCGGCGTGATCGTGTTTGTCGGCGTGGCGCTGCTGCTGGATCACCTGGGAATCGTTTCGATCGGTGGACTGTGGCGATTCTGGCCGATGATTCTGGTGCTGGCCGGGATTGTAAACATTTTGGATGAATGCCGACGGATGTGGGGCGTGATCCTGCTGGCGGCGGGAATTCTGCTGCAGCTGGGCGAGTTTAATTTGGTGAAGGTTACGTGGGCGCTGTTGTGGCCGGTTGCGGTGATCGGCGTTGGACTGATGCTGATGTGGGGATCGATCAAGGCGCGGAAGGGCGGCGTTGGGCGTACGGATAGTCCGACGGGGCCGGGCGCATTGAATGAGATGGCGATTTTCAGCGGCGTGGAAAAGCGAGTGAGCAGCAAGAACTTCACAGGCGGCCGGCTCGTGGCGATGTTCGGGGGAATCGAACTTGATTTGTGGCAAGCGGACATTGAAGGCGACACGGCGGTGCTGCACATCGACGCGATTTTTGGCGGCGTCGAGATTCGCGTTCCGGACACATGGGTGGTTTCGTCAGAGGGACAAGGAATTTTCGGCGGGTATTCGGATTCGACGCATCAACGGCCACCGGCCGATCCCGCGCAACCGCGCAAGACGCTGGTGATTCGTGGGGCCGCGGTGTTTGGCGGCGTAGAGATTCGCAACTGACGCGATACGGCACCGCATGGCAAACCAATCCTTCACAGAGAAATGGCCGAAATTCGTATTCCGCATTTTGTGGCTGCCGATGGGCGGTGTGCTTTTCTTTCTTCTACAGTCAGTAGGTGGAATGAAATGGCTGGACGCGGTAGTGATTGCGTATCCAGTCTGCTTGTTCGGACAGTTCACGCTGGCGGCCGCGAAATATTCGTGCAAGGCGTCGCCAATCGACCGGACGAATGCGGCGCGATTGCTGGGGACGCACATTTTGGGATCGCAAGTGATTGGATTGCTGTGGTACAGCCTGGCGCGGACGCTGGTGTACATGATTTCGTTCGAACCGCAATTGCAAGGGCTGGACCAGCGCTTTTCTGAGCGCGGAGCGATTGTGTACGCGACGGGAGTGGCGTTTTACTGGCTGGCGGCGCTTTATTACTACGTGGTGTTCGCGCGGGAAAATTCGATGAAGGCAGAAGCACGATTGCTGGAAACCACAATGCTGGCGCGAGACGCGGAGTTGAAGGCGCTAAAGGCGCAACTGAATCCGCACTTTTTGTTTAACAGCTTGAATTCGATCAGCGCGTTGACGAGCATTGATCCGGCGCGAGCGCGAGACATGTGCGTGCTGCTTGGAGATTTTTTGCGGACGACACTGCGCGTGGGTGAGCATCCGCTAATTCCCTTTTCGGAAGAGCTGGGATTGTTGGAGCGGTTTTTGTCGATTGAAAAGGTGAGGTTTGGAACGCGACTGCGGACGGAAGAAGCGATTGAGGAAGAGGCGCGGAAATGTTTGCTGCCGCCGCTATTGTTGCAACCGCTGATTGAAAATGCAGTCGCGCGCGGGATTGCGAATTTGCCGCAAGGCGGAACGGTGCGGATCGAAGCGCGCTGCAACAACGGGCGGATATTCATCACGATCGAGAATTCGTTTGACCCGGACGCGCCGCCGAAACGCGGGAATGGGATGGGGCAACGAAACGTGCGAGAGCGGTTGGAGGCGCGGTATGGAAAAGAGGCGAGCTTGCGCGTGTCCGCGGAAGGCGAACGGTATGAGGCGACGGTGACACTGCCCGCGGAGATGGAGGCGGCGCGATGAGCGGACCCGGCGAGAAAAAGTTGCGCGTGCTGATTGTGGACGATGAAGAGCTGGCGCGGTTCGTTGTGCGAGAGTTTGTGGAGACGCATCCGGAGCTGGAGATTGCGGCAGAGTGCGTGAACGGATTCGAAGCGGTGAAAGCGGTGGCAGAGCACAAACCGGATTTGTTGTTCCTGGATGTGCAGATGCCGAAGTTGACGGGATTTGACGTGCTGGAATTGATCGGGACGGACACACCGGTGATTTTTGTGACGGCGTACGATGAATTTGCGATGAAGGCGTTTGATGTACACGCGGTGGATTATTTGCTGAAGCCCGTGGGCAAAGAACGGTTTGAGGCGGCGCTGGTGCGGGCGAAGGAAAGAATTGCGGCGCGAGTGCCGATGCCGGCGGAGATTATTAACGCGGCGCGGGCGCCAGGACAATTTGCGGAGAGAATTGTCGTAAAGGACGGGACGCGCGTGACGCTGATTCCCTGCTCGAAACTGGACTATGCGGAATCACAGGACGATTATGTCGGGCTTGTAAGCGAAGGGAAAAAACATTTGAAGCAGCAAACGATTGCGAGTCTGGAAGCGGCGCTGGACCCGGCGCTGTTTGTGCGGATTCACCGGTCGTACATCGTAAACCTGGAGCGCGTGACGCGAATCGAGCCGTACGGAAAAGAGAGCCGGATGGCGATTCTGGCGACGGGCGTGAGATTGCCGGTGAGCAAAACAGGATATGCGCGGCTGAAAGCGCTGCTGGATGAGCGAGGCTGAACGCGAGCGTGACGAATTGTCAGGCAGCGCTGCGGCGGACCCAGATGCGCGAAGTGGCAGGCTTACCCAGATGGACGGTTTTTCCGGCTGCGCGGAGAGTCATGGTTTCGTCGTACTCACGTTTTTCAACCCCGAGTTTTGTTCCGGGCCGTAGATGTAAGCCGTCGAGGAATTCCAGGAACTGGCCGTCCTTTTCGTAGACGCAGACGATTTCCGCGGAATCTTTTGCGCGCAGTTCAGAAAGCAACACGACGCCTTGTTTGCGAAGTTGCGCAACGCCGCCGCGGATAGGGACGCCGTGCGGGCAACTGCTTCGGTCACCAAAGCGTTTCAAAAGAAGGGCTTCGACTTCGGGGGAGATGGCGTGTTCGAGGCGCTCGGCTTCGTCGTGAGCTTTGGACCAGGGAAGTCCGATGACGTCGGTGAGGAGCATTTCGGCAAGTTGATGGCGAAGAGCCATGTGTTCGGCGAATTGGCGGCCCTTGCGAGAAAGATCAATGCGGCCGGTGCGGTCGACGCGAACCAGATCGTCGCGCGTTAGGCGTTTGAGTGCAGCGGTCACGGCGGGTGGCGTGACACCGAGTTCTTCGGCAAGACGCGCGCTGATGGGAGACTGCCCTTCCTCGAGCATCTCCCAAATTGCTTTCAAATAATCTTCGCGCGATACGCTGGTTTTTTGCCGCTTCACGCTTTACCTTGCCCTTCGCGGATTTGTCCTGGAAGTTCGAGTTTTGGCGGACGCACTCAGGCGAGCCGTCAGCGCCTTAATTCTAGTCTGAATTTCTTCGAAGATTCGCTGATAGGTTTCGGAATCCGAGCCGAAGGGATCTTCGACATACCAGTCTTCCACTTTTTCGAAGTCTTCGAACACTTGCTCTTTGGGGAAGCCACTCATATTAATGACGAAATCGACTTCCTGCCAATGTGCGTGAAGAATGGCTTTCGAAGCGAGGCCTTCGGCTGGGACATTATTCTTCGCAAGGGTTGCAATCGTCGGTTCGGCAATGTAGCCGAGCGGAGTCAGGCCACCACTGGTGGCTTCCCACAAATCGGGCGCGACTTGCCGTGCAATAGCTTCCGCCATCGGGCTACGGCAGGAGTTGCCCAAACACACAAAAAGAACGCGAAGTTTTCGGTCGGATCTCACGAAAGATAAGATTCCTCCCACGCAAGAGAATAAAGCAGAACGGGAGAAAAGTTGTGGCGAACTGTGTTATATAGTCAGCGCTCCAGCTGGTACCTCTCGCCAGGTTGAGTAGGGGTTCCACCGTGTCATTCCGATCCGTCTTCATCGCCATCTTGATTGCATTTGCCTTGATCATAGGCGCCCTGCTGGTGCAGCGCTCTCGGCCGCGCGCAGAACTGGATCAGCCGAACGCCGAATTCGTAAAAGCGACGGGCAAGTGCGCAGAGTGCCATTCACGGCAGCAATATTCGATCGTGCACGAATTCGAAATGAGCAAACACGCGACGCAGGGAGTGAGCTGCCTCGATTGTCACCAGCCGCAAAAGGGGCAAGAGAAAGACAAAATCGATCACAACGGCTTCCAAATCACGGCACACATCACCCCGGCGAATTGCCGGGTTTGCCACGAGCAAATCTACCAGGAGTTCGTGCGAAGCCGGCATGCCGCGCCGTCGTGGGCCGCGGTGTTCGGAGCGGAAGGGCTGACCGCCGAACAGGCGGAGTTCGCCGAAAAGCTTCATCCAGGCTATGTAAAGCGGCCGGCGAACGCGCTGGCAAAATTGGAAGGGCCTTCGGCGATTGGCGGCGGCTGCGCACAGTGCCATTCGATTGGGAAACCGCACGATGACGGGACGATCGGCAACTGCACCGTTTGCCACACGCGGCACACGAGTTCAGTTGCGATTGCACGTTTACCCAGAACGTGCGGCCAATGCCACATGGGGCCGGACCATTCGCAGATCGAGATTTACGAAGAATCGCGGCATGGCATTCTGTTTGCGGCGCAGAACCGCCTGCTCAACCTGAACGCTTCGCCAAAAAGCCTGACCACTCGCGACATGTTTGTACCGACGTGCGCAACGTGCCATATGTCGGGCTTGAACGGACTGAAGGTGACGCACAACCCGGGTGAGCGGCTTTCCTATTTTCTGGCAGACCCGATTACGAAGAAGCGTCCGCAATACACCGAAGCGCAGCAGAGCATGAAACAGGTCTGCAATCAGTGTCATACGAAGCCTTTCATTGACCGGGTGTACACGCAAGCCGAGCAAGTTGTGGAAGCGACGAATCAAAAGGTACAAAAGGCACAGGATCTGGTCGCCGGGCTGCGAAAAGACGGTGTGCTTGGAACGCAGCCATATCAACAACCGATCGACTTCGTGGCATTTGACTTATGGCATTACGACGGACGCACTTCCAAGCACGGAGCGTTTATGGGAGGCGCGGATTTCGTCCAATGGCACGGCAACTACGAACTGTTGAAAAAACAAGTCGAACTGGAAAACATGGCGGCGGAGTTGCGAGCCAGGCACGGCCATGGCAAGTGAAGTGCGAAGCCAGTGGGCCGGCGCGCACGACCTGTGGCTCGAGGTGTTTCTGCTTTTCAATTTTGCGTGCCTGACGGGCGACATCCTCCTCGCACATTCGGAAAATTCGTTTCGAAATCGGGCGGAGTACATTCCGCTATGGTTTTCCGGCGCAGCGGCAATACTGCTGTTTGTTGGAATTGCCTCGCGAGTCAAAACGCAATCCCTCCTGCTCTGGAAATGGGTTGGCTACGGTATTGGTTGGATTTCTATCGCGGTTGGCGTTGCTGGCGTCGCGTATCATCTGGAAAGCAGTTTCTTTTATGAACGCACATTGCGGAGCCTGACGTACGCGGCGCCCTTCGCCGCACCACTGGCGTACGTTGGTCTAGGTTGTCTTCTATTGATGAACCGGATGGTTCCATTCCCCACGACGGAGTGGGCGAAATGGACTCTCCTCTTTACGCTCGGCGGCTTTGCTGGAAATTTCGGGTTAAGCCTGAGCGATCACGCCGTAAACGGCTTCTACCATTGGACCGAGTGGATTCCTGTTTTCAGTTGCGCCTTCGCGGTGGGGTTTCTGAGCATACTTTTCACAGGAGCAGCGAGCGCGCGGTTTTTTAAACCTTGCGCCCTGGTTTTGGTGTTGCAGATTATCGTAGGCGTTACTGGATTCTATCTGCATGGAGTGTCTGATCTGCACGGTCCGAGCGCAAGCCTGGTGCAGAGCGTGATTCACGGCGCGCCCCCGTTTGCGCCGATGCTGTTGCCGAATCTCGCCCTGCTCGGTTTGCTTGGGCTTCTGGCGTTAGATTGCGTTTTGCAGCAATCACAAATCAGGAATCAGTCGGCCCACTGAATTCAAACAAGCGCAGGTTTGACGGCATTTCCTACAACGACTTGGAGGAAATGAGCGTGGACCGTCGTGTCCGAAGTAAGTTCGGGGTGAAAGGTGGCGGCGAGGAGATTTTTGCTTTGCACGAGGACGGGTTTGCCGGCGTATTCGGCGAGGACTTCGAGCGAGTTGCCGGCGCGTTCGATGATAGGACCTCGGATGAAGACCATCTCCATCGGTCCGGACTTGAGTTTGCACGGGCCGAAGAACACGTCGCTGGCGACCTGGCGGCCGTACGCGTTGCGTAGAACGGTCATGTCCATCAGACGAAGTGAGGATTGCGCGGGATTTTTGACTTCGGAGGCGAGCAAGATTGCTCCGGCGCAGGTGCCAAAAATAGCGCGGCCGGTGTTTGCGAATTTGCGGATGGCGTCGTACAGGCCTTCTTCCTGCAAAAACTGAAGTTGAGTGGTGCTTTCACCACCAGGAAGGATGAGGCCATCGCATTTTTCGAGGCCGGCGACGGTACGGACTTCGAGCGTCTCCGCGCCGAGCTCACGAAGGCGCGTGGCGTGGGCTTCGAAGTCACCTTGAACGGCGAGAATTCCGATCTTCAATATTGCCTCGTTTGAAAAGGGCACGATATTCCGGCTGCTGCCCGGAATCTTCGATATCGTCCCCTTGTCTTGAACATTTTGCCAAGCAGTGCCCGGACTGAAGTCTCTGAGCTACACAAACCCTCGACAGGCCAACTTGCCAAGCACGGGGCGGTCGTTACCCCTAAGCGACATGCGCAGACACAAGAGTGCCTGCGCCACCGCCCGCTACCAGCCGCGCGTGGAAAGCAAATCTTTTTCGGGGAGCTGGCGAACGTCGAGGCCGGGCATCGCTTCGCCAAGTTCTTCGCTGGCTTCGAGGACGGCTTTCGGGTCGGCGAAGTGTGTGGTGGCCTTCACGATGGCTTTTGCGCGGGCATCGGGATCGCTGGATTTGAAAATGCCGGAGCCGACGAAGACAGCTTCTGCGCCGAGCGAACGAACGAGCGCAGCGTCAGCGGGAGTGGCGATGCCGCCAGCGGAGAAATTGGGAACGGGCAGCTTCCCGGTCTTTGCGATGCTGCGAATGAGCTCAAGCGGAGCGGCGTGTTCTTTTGCTTCGTGCATCAATTCATCGTCGCGCATGGTGGTGAGGCGCTTCATCTGGCTGACGATGGTACGCATGTGGCGGACAGCTTCGACGACATTGCCGGAGCCGGCCTCGCCTTTGGTGCGAATCATTGCCGCGCCTTCAGCGATGCGGCGGAGCGCTTCGCCAAGATTGCGTGCGCCGCAAACGAAAGGCACGCGGAAGTCGTGCTTCCATACGTGATTTTCTTCGTCGGCGGGAGTGAGGACTTCGCTTTCGTCAATGAAGTCCACTTCGAGCGCTTGCAAAACTTCGGCTTCGGAAAAATGGCCGATGCGGACCTTGGCCATCACGGGAATGGTGACAGTAGCCATGATTTCGCGGATGACTTTAATCGAGGCCATACGCGCGACGCCGCCCTCTTTGCGGATGTCGGACGGAACGCGCTCGAGCGCCATCACCGCACAAGCGCCAGCCTTTTCGGCAATGCGCGCCTGTTCGGCGTTGGTGACGTCCATGATGACGCCACCCTTGAGCATTTCGGCCAGGCCAACTTTGACGCGCCACTCGTTTGAGGAACCGTTCGTTGCGCTGCCGTTCACTTTCTTTGCATCCATGATTCGTTCTCCTTACAAAAGATCAAAACTCAGAAACCTTACAAAACGTTCCCCACGACGCTGGTCTTTGCTCCCACAACAACGAAGCGCCCTTTGCCGCGTGCGAGCAGATTTCCCGCGGCGTCTTTGATCTCGCCGACGCGAAAACGATTTCTTCCCTTTTCGCTTTCCTGCCAGCCTTCGACGAGAATTTCTTCCGTCAGCGGCACGGGCATGCGGTATTCGACCGAAAGGTCCGCGGTGACGGCAAGTTCTTCGGTCAGCTTCGAGATTTTGCCCATCGCTTCGTCCAAGAGCAGCGCGATGATTCCGCCATGGGCGAATCCCGCTCCACCGCCGTACCGGGAGCCGAGAATGAATTTTCCGCGCGTCTTTCGTTCGTCCACATGCAGGTCGAACGAAAGATGCATCCCCGACTTATTCGCGGCGCCGCAGCCAAAACAGTTATTCGCCGCCTTCGGCTCCAACCGGATGATTTCGCTCATTCGGCAGAGGCCTCAGACCAACGCCACGCGGCTGCGTTCGGCGCGGCGCACACCACGTTCGCGTTTGCGCATCTCGGCTCGGAGAATATCGGCAAGCGTCGAGACGCCGCGAGCGATCTGTTTTTCGTCCAGGCCGGCGAAACCAAGCCGCAACGTGTTCGGTTGCGGAGCCTGCACATAAAAATAACGTCCCGGAGCGAAAAGTACGCTGCGCTCCTTGGCGTGGATGAGCAGTTCGCTGGCGTCAAAACCAAGTGGAAGTTCCAGCCAGGTGCACATGCCGCCTTCGGGCAATGTCCACCGAGTGCCTTCCGGCATATGCTTGCGAAGCGCTTCATCGAGTGCGTGCAAGCGCGAAGCGTAAACTTTGCGCATCTTAGCAACATGCTTCGTAAAAAGGCCGCGGCGCATAAACTCGGCAAGGGTCGCCTGAGCGAGTTGGTCGGTGTGCAGGTCCGTCGTTTGCTTCACCTGGCGCAACCGCTCGACGGCGGCAGGCGGCGCAACGATCCAACCCACGCGCAAACCGGGAAACGCGACTTTGGCAAAGCTGTCAATGTGAATGACGACGTTCGAGCGATCGAGTTGTTTGAGCGCAGGGATACGTTCGTCGCGATTGTGCAGACGCGCGTAAATATGGTCCTCCACGATCGCCACCTGATAGCGCGTGGCCATTTCAATAATCTTCCGCCGAGAGGCCAAAGGAATGGATGTGCCGGTCGGATTCTGGAAATCCGGCGTGAGCACCATTAGCTTCACGCGATTGGCGGCGAGCGTGGCTTCGAGCGCCTCGAGATCGATGCCGAGCGAGCTGCCGGGTTCGGCGTGCGTTTGTACCGGAACGCCGAGGCACCGAGCACGCGCGCCGCTAAAAATGGCCACGGCACCCGGGTAAGTGGGGTTTTCCAAAATAACCGAGTCGCCGGGACGGACGAAAGCTTTGCTGATTAGATCGAGCGACTGTTGGCAACCGTCCGTGATCAAAAGATTTTCGTCGCGCGCGGTGATGCCTTCCTGGCGCAGGAAATCGAGGAGCGCCTCTTTGAGCGGCCCATAGCCATCCGACGGGCCGAGATTTAGAACCTCGGTAGCTTCGCGGCGCAAAACGGCGTTCACACAGATTTGCAACTCTTCAACGGGAAAATGTTCAGGGGCGGGACGAGCCATTACAAACGAGAGCGAATCCACCGGTGCGCTGGCGGTAAGGCGACTGAGAACTTCGTCGCCACGTTCGTCGGCAAAGAGCAGTTCCCAGCGAATACTGTCCCCGCCATTGAGGACGGGAGGCGCCGGAGGCGTGATCTTAAGGCCATTGCCGTTGCCACGGATAAATGTGCCGCGACCGACGTGGCCCTGAATCAGCCCTTCCGATTCGAGCTCCGCGTAGGCGTTGGCAACGGTTGTGCGGTGAACGCCGAGCATTGTCGCGAGTTCGCGGCTCGCGGGAATGCGGTCGCCGGGCCGCAAATCACCGGCGTGCACTAGCGCGCGCAGCTGATCGCGAAGCTGGATGTAAAGAGGAACGTGACTCTGGGGCTGGAGATGAACTGGTAACATTGGCCGTCTCCTGGAGCCAATTTTACCAGACATTGGACTGGTGCAAGAGCCAATTTGTCTTTCTGCCTATTTTTCGTTTTCGGGTTGGTCCGGCGGCTCCGGATCTTCGGTCTTGTTCCCTGCCCGGAGCGGATCGGCGCACAAAACGGTCCAATCGGCGCTGTCGCACTGGTAGATGGAGACGAGAGGAAGGTCGCCAAACTGGACAACGTAATCGCCGCTCGACATGGATTCGGATTTGTCCGCGTCGTCGGTGACGACGCGGCTGCCCGGGAGAGCGCGCACACGGAATTGGCCGGAGGATGGCTCATAGTTCGAATAACTGAAGCAATGGCCGATACAGGCGCGATCGACGGAGTGTGCGATGAACTGGACGCGCCAGTCGTCCGGCGCGGAGACAACGGGGACGACACGCGTGCCTGCGGGCAGGTTCGCAATGAGGGCTTCAGCGTTGGCTTCAACGCGGGAAATGCGGCCGGTGTCCTGGTAATTCCAGGCAAAGAAGACGAGTGCGCAGACGGCGAAGCCGGCGGCTTGCCACTTGCGCAAAGGAAGCAGACCCAGGACGCACAAGCCGCAGGTGGCCGTAATCGTGGTGAGCCGCGAAACCAGCAAGCCGATCCAGCCGGCGAAAAGATCGCTGTGAATATTTTCCGGAACGAAGGCAGCGGCGGTGAGTGCGACAAGATAAAGTTCAACCGGTAACCGGAACGGACGGAGTGCGTCCTTGCCTTCGCGCCATTTCGCCGCGAAGGTGGGCAAGAATGAAAGGATTCCCCAAGCAAGGGCGATGCGCGCCAGGATTAAATAGCGATGACCGAAGGTAATTAATTGATCGGAACCGTTCATCCAGTAGAAGGGATCGTCGCGCCAGTCAGCCGCAACGTCAGGATTGTTCGTGAGATGCAGGCGCAGGACGAAGTAGGCGACCACGGCTAGCACGGGCAGAATCAAGCGCCAGTATTCGGGAATGGTTCGCCACAGCGTCACGTAAACGATTGTGGCGACGAACCACAGGAATCCGATTGGATGCGCGAGAAGAATGAATGGCGAAAGAAGTGCGGCCGTCAGCCAATTCCCTGCCGCACCGCGCCAAAAAGCGGCGAGGGAAAAACAGGCGAAGCCAATGGATAGGTAGTAGTTGAGAAAACCCATGCTGAACGAATAGCCGTAGGCGAGCATAGCGAAGCATGGAACGAGGAGCCACGGGATGCGCTTCGTTATCGCGGAAACGAAACTGAAAACGCCCCAGAAGAAAATCAGGACGCTCGCCCAGACCGTGAGAATCTCCGCACCGCGCCATCCGAAAAGTTTTGCGGATTGCCCGAGGGTGACGTCGAACAAAATGTTGTTCCACTGGTGAGCGACATAGACGCCCGGAGCTTGACCGTGATTAGCCAACTGGGCGAGCCAGGCGTTGTAAACGTGGCTGCCCAAATCGCCAGCTTGAATGTGGGCGTGCCAGATGCATGGAATAAGCAAGAGAATCGAGAGAATCGCGACGACGATGAAATCACGGCGCAAGAAGTTGATGACAGCTTTGATGGCGAGCGGCTCGACAGGTTGTTGGGCAAGGTTAGATTGCATCGGCATCACAAGGGACGCAACATTCTACACGGGTAGGCTGTCCCCCTTCCAAAGCGTGGTTTGTGGTAGAGTTTCGAGCCGCCAACAACTCGGAACAGTCTCTCCCGCTTTCCCTGCAAGGAGCCAAGAAAAAATGCTGCAGTCAATGCTACTGGCGCGTTCCACACACTCGATGCTGCGCCGTTTAGGTTTATCGGTTTTGCTTTCCATTTGCTGCAGGAATTTGCCGGTGACGCTTGCGCAGTCTTCTGCGCTGAAGTGTCCACCGGCGACGGCCGTGAAAGTAGTCCACGACAAATACGGAACGGTCGATGTCGCTGATCCGTACCGATGGCTTGAAGATCAAGAGAGCACAGAAACGAGGGCGTGGATTGCCGAACAGCAGGCTTGCACCGAGAAAATGTTGTCGCCGCTCGCGGGTCGCGCGGCGATTGTCAAGCGACTCTCCGAACTGCTGCGGACGGACACTTTGAACGCTCCGACGGAACGCGGCGGTCGATATTTCTTCACGAAACGATTGGCCAATGAGGACCTGGCAAAGATTTATGTTCGCCGGGGGAGCGACGCGACCGACGAAGTACTGGTCGATCCGCTGCCCTGGAGCAAAGACCATTCGGCGAGTGCGACGATAGAAGGGATTTCGAAAGACGGAAAGCTGCTATTTTACGGGCGGCGCGAGGGCGGGCAAGACGAAGTTACCGTGCACGTCCTCGACGTCGACAAAAAGACTGAGCTACCTGATGCTTTTCCCCGTGCGGATTATTTCAGCGTGGAAGTAACTCCTGACGACAAAAGTGTCTATTACGTCCGCACTGTCGAAGGCGCGCCACGAGCGTACTACCACGCGATGGGGACAAATCCTGCGACCGACAAGGTGATCTACGGTGAGAACCTTGGCAAAGACCGCATTCTGGCCGCGGGACTTTCCGACAATGGGCGCTACCTCTTCTACCTGGTTGTTTATGGAAGCGGGTCGGAACGAACGGATGTCTATCTACAGGATTTGAAAAGCGGCGGACCGGTCCGGCCCGTGGTGAACGACGTAGTCGCGCTGTTCTTTCCGTCGTTTGGCGGGGATACCCTCTATTTGCAGAGCAACTGGAGAGCGCCGCTTTCCCACGTATTTGCAGTGAATCCGGATGATCTGGCGCGGGAACATTGGAAGGAAGCGATTCCCGAGAAGACAGTGCGGCTAGAGTCGGTGACACCAGTGGGCGGGAAACTCGTTGCCGTTTACACGAAAGATGCTTCGTCGGAAGTAAACGTATTCGACGCGGACGGAAAGAATGAAAGGCAGTTGCCGCTGCCATCCATCGGGAGCGCCTATTCGTTCTCCGGCCGTTGGGAAACGCCCGAACTTTTCTATTCATTTGCTTCGTACAACGCGGCGCAGACGATTTACCGGTACGACTTGGCAAAAAACGATCAAAACGTTTGGGCGCAGAACCGAGTGCCGTTTGACGGTTCACAATTTGCGATTGAACAGGTCTGGTACGAATCGAAAGACAAAACCCGCGTACCGATGTTTCTGTTTCACAAGAAAGGGATGAAACAGGACCCATCGACGCCAGTGCTGCTGACGGGTTATGGCGGATTTGATTCGAGCGAGACTCCCTTTTACTCGGCGTTTTATTTGTACTGGGCCGAGAGCGGCGGGATGCTCGCCGTGCCAAGCTTGCGAGGCGGCGGCGAGTATGGCGAAGCGTGGCACCGTGCCGGCATGCTGGAGAAGAAGCAAAACGTGTTCGACGACTTCGAATACGCGGCGCAATGGCTGATTGACAACAAATACACGAATGCTTCACGGCTGTCGATTTATGGCGTAAGTAATGGCGGCTTGCTGGTTGGCGCGGCGCTGACGCAGAAGCCCGAGTTGTTCCAGGCTGTCGTGTGCGGCTATCCGCTCGAAGACATGCTGCGGTTTCACAAGTTCATGGACGGGCCATACTGGGTTCCTGAGTACGGCAGTTCGGACAATCCGGAACAGTTCAAATACCTGAGGGCGTATTCGCCTTACCAGAATGTCGAGACGGGAAAGAAATATCCCGCGGTGCTTTTCATCACGGGAGATGGCGACACACGTGTTGCGCCGTTGCACGCGCGGAAGATGTCGGCAATATTGCAAGCAAGCACCGGATCCGATCGGCCGATTTTGCTGCTGTACGACACGAAATCAGGACATTCCGGCGGACGGCCGGTCAACAAGATCATCGAAGAAGACACCGATATCTTGAGCTTCCTGTTCTGGCAGCTGAAAGTTCCGCAGGCAGGTCGATAAGGGATTATTTCGAAATCTGATCTTCGCCCAGACGCTTCAAGCGATCGCGCAGGCGGCGCTGGAGCGGAGTCGGGGTGTTCGGGTTGAAAGCCACGAGGTACCAGAGCGGCTGGCTGCGGTCTCTGCTCAAGTAAGTGAGCGTCGTTGCGTCGGCATTGGGATGGCGCGCGACGTTTTCACGAATCGCGCCGTACGGGTGTTTTGCCAATTTGCCGAGAGTCTTGCCATTGGCGCGCGGATGCTCGCTGATCAGTCGCAAAAGGTAGAAGTCGGTTTCCGGCGCCTGCTTCACTAATTTTTCCAACATCTCGGGCTTCGCGTCGGCACTGAGAACGAGGCCGATCTTTTCGTCCCATGCCGTATTGATGTGGTTCAGTTCGCGAGTGCGCGCGTGAATAAGCTCTTCAAGCGACCGGCGCTCCTGCTGGGCGCGAGCGATCGGCAGGTCCGTGCCCTCGAGTGAATCAAGTACACGCAAAAGATGCTGGCGTTCGCCGAAGACGATTTGCGAAGTGCGCGTCACCTTCCCCTTTTCTTTTTCCTTGTGCTGCACCAGATCCGAACGTCGCATGGTTTCTTTGCTCCAGCGGCCCCGTGGTCTTACCTGTCGAGTGCCGTGTCTCGCCTGTATTCCAGAGAGGGCTGCGCTATTCGCTCAGCTTTCTTTGATGGCTTGATTGCTACTTTCGCGATTATGTTCCCCATGGCAGGTGCGGTAAAGTTGCAAGCGGTTCGTTTGTGCCCGAAGTGCAACGTTGCGTTGCAGTGAAAAAACTGTCAATTTTCGAAGCGAGTGAGCCGATGTCCGCGTTTAATGAACACAAGGAAGAGCTGGAGCATTACGAGCAGATGTTTGGCCGCGACCGAGGCCGCCTCGCGGTTACTCTTGACCGCTTGACGAACGCGCTGGTGCTGGTGGGGCAGCATGGCGTCTACTGCACGAGCCAGCGCAATCCGACATTGCCCGCGATGGACCTGCGAATAATCGTGCAGGAGCTTACCCACGCCAAGGAACTGTTGCAGTCCGTGATGGAAGAGATGCGGCGCGCGGGCCAACCTTCGTAATTGAAGATTATTTGTTAGTCAGAAAAGGATTTGAGTAGCGTTCCTGGCCGATGGTGGTGGTCAGTCCGTGTCCGGGATGCACGATCGTTTCGTCGGGCAGCGCCATCACTTTGTTCACAAGTGAGTCCATGATTTCGTCGAACGACCCGCCCCATAAATCGGTCCGGCCGATGCTGCCGGCAAAGAGTGTGTCACCGGCAAAAAGTTGAGGCGCGGTCAGCTGCACTTCGCCGACGCCCGCGGGAAGAAAGAGACACGAACTACCTGGCGTGTGCCCCGGTGTGTGCATCACTTGCGCGTGCAAATTGCCCCAATTCAGAACGTCGCCATCGCGCAGCATCTGGTGAACTTCGCCAATCGTCGGCGTGGGAACGCCAAGAAAGGCGGCTTGCTCCTCCATGCCGTGATAGAGCGGCAGGTCAGCGCTGTGCATTAGAACCGGGGCGCCAGTGTAGGAATGAAGTTTTTGCAAACCGCCGACATGATCAATATGCGCGTGCGTGCTGACGATCGCTTTGACTGTTAATTTGTGGCGACCGATCAGGTCCATGATGCGGCCGATCTCGTCGCCAGGATCGAGCACCAGGGCTTCGCGCGTTGCTGGATCGCCGATGATCGAGCAATTGCACTGCAACATGCCCACGGGCAAAGAAAGATGAATCAACCCGGCGGGGCTTGCGCCGTTTTCTGGGGCTTGGCCGACCATATCTTTGATGAGTATATCATCGAGAAGAATCGCGGCTGAGCGGCGGAAGTGGCCCGCTCTGTTAAACTAGGATATCGCTATGGATGCCGCCGCCAAAAGTACGACGCTCCCTACGCCTTTGCTGGACCTACACCGTGCGGCGGGCGCGACCATCGGCCAATGGTTCGGTTGCGAGCTTCCTTCGGATTTCGGCGATTGGTTGACGGAATATCGCTACGCCCGCGAGACGGTTGCACTCCTCGATAAAAACTATCGAACATATCTGGCGTTGGGCGGTCCAGACCGCGTGCGATTTCTGAATGCGATTCTGACTAACAACATCAAGGATTTAAGACCCGGGCAAGGAGTCGTTTCTCTTTTTCTCAGTCCACAAGGCCGCATTCAAGCGGAAATTGAGACCTATGCGGAAGACCAGCGGCTTTTTTTTGTTTCGTTTGCCGAGATCCGCGAAAGGCTCATTCCGGCGCTGGATCACTACATCATCATGGACGATGTGACTCTGACCGACGAGACGGCAATGTATGGCACGTTGGCATTGGAAGGGCCGCGGGCGGCGGAGATCGTTAAACAGCTCTCGAACGTGGACTTAACCACTCTGGGGGAACTGGACTGGCGAGAGTGTTCGGCCACAGCAATTCCCTGCCGAATTGTGCGCCGCTCGCCGAGCGGTCACCCCAGCGCCGAGTTTGTTTGCGAGCAAACCCATTTGCAACAACTTTGGAGCTTGCTGCGCGACGCTGCGAACTCCGCCGGCGGCGGACCGGTCGGGTACACGGCGCTAAATTCGCTTCGTCTCGAATCCGGAATTCCCTGGTTCGGCTATGACTTCGGCGACAAACAGATTCCACACGAAGCAGGTCTCGAGAAATCGCACATCAGTTACACGAAAGGCTGTTACACGGGTCAGGAAATCGTCGAACGCGTGCGCTCGCGGGGCCAGGTCAATCGTGTGCGGGTGTTGTTTAAGCTGAACGCGAACGAACTGCCGCCAACGGACGCACCCATCCTATTCGGGGGCAAAGAGGTTGGCCAAGTCACGCGATCTGGTTATTCTCCGGCCTTCGAATGCAATGTTGCGAACGGCTACATTCGCCGCGAACACGCCGAAGCCGGGACAACCATAATTGTTAACGGATCGCCGGCCACTATAGTGCTGCCGCGTCCGTAGGCAGCGACTCCAGCGCCAGGCGAGGTGACCAAGTGGGGACCGATTTACAAGGCGGGATTTATGAACCGGCTGCATTTCGCCGGCGAACATACATGCTATGCGTACATGGGATATATATGGAGGGCGCTCTGAGTTCCGGCTATCGCGTGGCGGCAAGGATTACGGTCCGGGACGAGATCGGCCTCCGTGGTTGATTCAAGACGGAGCGCGCGGCTAGAACTCAGAATTCGCGGCGGGGAGTGGCTTGGTCCGCGCCGAGGCGGCCCGCGGTGATTTCGGCTTTGTGGTAGTTCTCGCCTTTGATGGAGCAACCAGCCATGCGGCGCAGCATTGCAATTTGGCCGATGTGGGTAAGCGAATCAGCGATCGGGCCCTGGAATAGCGCGGCAGCACTTTCATGCATCTCGTCGCCCGTGACGAGATAATCGTCGAATTTTTTCAGCGACGCGAAGAAACGGTCTATTTCTTTCTCCCACGGCAGCGGATGCGAATCCTTCCACACTTGATTTCCCGAGACGATACTTAGCGCCCAATCGTAGAGGTCGCCCAGATGAGCGAGAATCTTTGCCGGCGTGCGGCCATTTTCGCCACTCGAAGAATTCGCGAACGAGTCGGGCGCTCCGCGAAGCGCCTTGCCGCCACGATACGCAACCGTTGCGAGGGTGTGGCGCAGCAACGCGAGTTCTTCCGCGCTGATTTTCTTCGCTCCAGACATTTTAGGAATCCCCTTCGCCAAAACCTACTGTTTTGTATAAACGCGAACGTAGTCCACAAGCATCTGCTGCGGAAATTGCGTGGTAGCGTCCGGTGAGCCAGGCCAATTGCCGCCGACAGCAACGTTTAGCAAAATGAAAAATGGATGGTCGAACACCCAAGTGCCGCCCGCCGGCCAATTCGCTTTCTGGAAGGTTGCGTAGTTGTTCGAATCGACGTAGAACCGGACTTCAGTCGGCTCCCACTCTACCGCGTAAATATGAAAGTCGTCGGCAAAGTTTGCGTTAGCCGGCAGTGTCACCGTTGACGTTGCATCCGAGGTTGGCGCCGTGGAACTTGGCCCGTGCAGCGAGCCGTGTACCATCCCTGGCTCTCGGCCAATATTTTCCATGATGTCAATCTCGCCGCATTTCGGCCAGCCATTCGCCGAAATGTCGTTGCCGAGCATCCAAAACGCCGGCCACATTCCCTGCCCGGCTGGAATCTTGATACGGGCTTCGAAACGTCCGTAAGCCTGCGCGAAAAGATTCTGCGTTTTCAGACGTGTGGAAGTGTAATCCCGCGTGATCCCATCGGTGCCCGTGAACATTTCTTTTTGCGCGGTAATGAGCAGGTTACCGCTTTTAATCTGCGCGTTCACGGCGCGATTCGTGTAGGTCTCTAGTTCCTGATTGCCCCAACCGCCGCCGCCAAGGTCGTAGGTCCATTTGGAAGGATCGGGCGTCGAACCATCCGCGCCGTTAAATTCGTCGCCCCAACTAAGGACAAAACCTGTGGACGGAGGAATCGGCGGCGGAACCATTAAGCCGCCCCCACCGCAACTCAACGGAAACGCCGCAAGGCAACAAGCCAGAATAGCCGGTAAGGACTTGAGGCTACGCAAGGTTTAAAGCGCGCTTAAACGAACCTTTTTCGTTGTCGATCTTCTTCTGCAACTGCAGAATCGCATATAGCACTGCTTCCGGCCGCGGTGGGCAGCCCGGCACATAGACGTCAACTGGAATCACCTGGTTGCAGCCCTGCACAATCGCATAATTGTTGAAGACGCCGCCCGAGGTCGCACACGCGCCCATCGAGATGACCCACTTCGGTTCGGGCATTTGGTCGTAGAGCTGGCGAATAACGGGCGCCATCTTCTGCGAAAGGCGTCCCGCAACGATCATCAAGTCCGCCTGGCGAGGTGACGGCCGAAATACTTCAGCGCCAAATCGAGCGACGTCAAAGCGCGCCGCCGCCATGGACATCATTTCGATCGCGCAGCAGGCCAATCCGAATCCCAGCGGCCAGATGGAGCTGCGCCGCGCCCAATTCACGGCCTTATCCAGCGTCGTGAAGATAATTCCTTCGTCTTCCAGCAGCTTGCCGAAGTCTTCCGGCTTGGTCAGCGTGATGTGCTTGCCCAGGGTTGTGCTCATCAAGTCCTCGTCACCATCATTTTTGCACAGAGGAGCTACGGAAACAATCCGCGCTAAAGGTGCCCTGGTTCTCCGCCGAATTCGCGGGGGTCGACGTCCGCAATGGACTGGGTGAAGGTCCAGATGTGACCGGCAAGATCCTCGACGTTGTATTGCCGCTCCCCATACGGATAATCAGCGGGCTCGCGCACGATTCTCGCTCCACATTGGCGCGCTTGCTCACAATGGCGATGAACATCCTCAACGCGAACCATCACGTATCCACGGGATTCATTCCCGCCGCGTGGCTCCATCAGCACAACAGCTCCGTCCCCGACGTTGAGCTGTGCGCGATGGCTACCCATTCCGATCCGCAACGTAAAACCGAACGTATCACAAAGCCATTTCACTGCCTTCTGCACATCGGGGTAGACGAGTTCGGGAATTACCGTGCATCGCGGAACGGATCGATTCGTCAGCATTTTCGTCCTCTCAAACTTTCAGGACCACTTTTCCAAATTGCGCGCCGGATTCCAGATATTCGTGCGCGGCCCGGCACTCCGCAAGCGGGAACACTTTGTCGACGACCGGCTTCATCTTGCCTGCCGCCACGAGCTTCAGCACCGTAGCAAACTCATCTTTCGTGCCCATGTAAGAACCCAAAATGGAAAGCTGGCGCACAAACAGAAATCGGATATCGATTTTTGCGTCGTAGCCAGTGGTGGCGCCGCAGGTGACCAGGCGGCCGCCGGGGGCGAGGCTGGCGACGCTGTCTTCCCACGTGGCGGTGCCGACGTGCTCGAACGCCACGTCGACGCCGCGCTTCGCGGTGAGTTTGCGAACGGAGTCGCGAACTTTTTCCTTGTGATGATGAATGGTGTCATCGGCACCCAGTTGTTTTGCCTTGGAAAGCTTTTCTTCGGAGCCCGCGGTGGCAATGACGCGGCAGCCGAAAAACTTTGCAATCTGAATCGCAGCCGAGCCAACTCCGCTGCCAGCTCCAAGCACGAGAACGTCTTCGCCCGGCTGCAGTTGTGCGCGACCGACGAGCATGTGCCACGCCGTCTGAAATACCAGCGGCACGGCAGCGGCTTCTTCAAAACTCAGATTCTCCGGATACGGAAAACAATTTACTTCAGGACACCGCACAAACTCCGCGCATCCGCCGTCGAGAATGTAGCCGAGATTACTGAACTCCCGGCATTTATTGTCCTGTCCAGCCAAACACGCGCTGCAACGTCCACAGCTCACACCCGGGGCGAGCAGAACTTTTTGTCCAACGCTGACCCGTTTTACCTCTACGCCGACTTTCGCGACTTCGCCAGCGATGTCGCTACCGGGAATATGCGGCAGCGGAATCGGCACGCCCGGCAATCCGCCGCGTACCCACAAATCCAGATGGTTCAGCGCGCAGGCCTTCACGCGCAGCAAAACGTCGCGAGCGCCGATCTGCGGCTCCGCTGCTTCGGTAAACTTCAGCACTTCCGGACCGCCATGTTTTTCAAAAACAATCGCCTTCATCCCCCACACCTCACCAAAATAGGCGCGGCAATCGTAATTCGGCGCACCACAACTGTCCACAAGCGTTCACGTTGACAGGACCCTTGGCGCGCCGTAGTCTCAACTTCATGGACATCTTTGAAGAAATCGTGCGCATGCGGCGCGCGGGACAACGCGGAGCCCTCGCCACGATTGTCCATACGAACGGCTCCATTCCCAGTTTTGAAAGCTCACGCATGCTCGTTCGCGAGGACGGCGAAATCGTAGGCACCATCGGTGGCGGCTGCGTCGAGGCCGACGTCTGGGCAGCCGCACGCGAAGTGATGGAGCGCGAAGCGCCACGCAAAATGATTTTTAATTTGAATAACGAAGCCAGTTTCGACAACGGCCTCATTTGCGGCGGCACGCTCGAAGTCTTCGTCGAGCCGATTCTGCCGCAACCGGTCGCCTGCCTTTTCGGAGGCGGCCACGTCTCGATGGCCGTCGCAAAGGCCGCCAGCGCCGCCGGTTTTGGCATTGTCGTCATTGACGATCGCGAACAGTTCGCAAATCGCGACCGCTTTCCGATGGCCGACCAAATCTTCACCAATTTTGAAGGGGCCTTCGCGCAACTCCGTCCGAATGCGTCGTCCTATCTTGTTATCGTCACGCGCGGCCACAAGGAAGACATGCGCGTGCTCTCCTGGGCCGTGCGCACGGACGCACGCTACATCGGCATGATCGGCAGCAAACGCAAAGTGCTCTCCACTTACAAAGCGCTTGAGGCCGATGGTTACAAGCCAGAAGAATTTGACCGTGTATTCGCCCCGATGGGCCTCGAAGTCGGTGCCCTCTCACCGGAGGAAATTGCCGTCAGCATCACAGCCGAACTCGTGGCCGTGCGCCGCAATGCAGCGTCCGCTGCGCACAAAAAGCTGCAACGCGAGCGTCCGCAGGTTGCCGCCTCACGCTAATTTTTTACGTTTCTCGCTTCACAGGGTACCGGGACCATTTAATGCTCGCCGCCGTAATTCTTTCGGGCGGTGCTTCGCGCCGCATGGGCTCGCCAAAAGCTCTGCTTCCCTATCAGGGCCGCCCGTTCCTTGAGCACTTACTGGACATTGCCGAACATCCGCGGATCGGCGTTCGCCGCGTTGTACTTGGGCCCGATGCGGACGCCATCTCCGCCAGAGTGTTGCTCACGAAAGAAGAAGTCGTGATCAACGCCGAGTGGGAGCGCGGCCAGATTAGCTCGATACAAGCGGCGATTCGATCACTCCCGCCTCAGACAGACGGCATGCTTCTCTGCCCGGTTGACCACCCGCTGGTCAGCGCCGCGCTCGTGGGCGATCTGATTGAAGCATTCGAGAAAAACCGTCCGGCCATCGCACTGCCGATTTACGAAGGCCGTCGCGGTCATCCCGTAATTTTCGCATCACGTTTGTACGATGAATTGTTGAATGCGCCGGAGGACAAGGGAGCGCGCGCCGTCGTTTGGGCGCACGCCAACGAAATCTCCGAAGTAGCTACCAACGAAGAGGGTTGCGTTCTGAACCTGAACGACCCGGATGCCTTTTTGAAGATTACAAACCCTTAGCGCTTCTTCAACAGAGCCTTCACCGCGTCCGCAGCCAATATCGCCCCGTGCCGCGTCTCTTCCGGCAGTCCTCCGAGCCCCTCGGCAATCGTATCGGCTCCAATGCTGTGCGCTTCTTCGAGCGAAATCCCGCTGATCCGCTCCGTCAACCAGGACGCGCACGCAATCGCCGTCGCACAACCTCTGCACAAAAATCGCGCCTCGCGAATCTGTCCGCCCTCCACACGCGCGGCCAGCTGCAAAATGTCGCCACAAACCGGATTCGTGACCTCCACACGATGCGTCGCGCTATCAAGGTCGCCCGAATTGCGCGGATTTCGAAAGTGCTCCAGCACCGCCTCTGAAAACGCAGCCATCACTTCATCTTCGCCGGCAAATATTTCTTATCGATCGATGCTATCACCACGTAGTTGGGATCCACCATCTCCGTCAAATGTAGTTTGCACACCTTCGAACACAGCTCGTACGCGTCAAGTTCCGACAATCCATAGTCGGCGTGAACCCAGCGAATCAGCTCCGTCACCGCGATCCGCACTGCGTCGTCCACCGGACGGTAGATTCCCGTCGTCATCAATGTCGTTTCGTTTTCTAAGCGCGGCCAGTCGATTCTCTTTTTCTTTAGCACATCAATTCGCAGTCGTGCCCTCATCGGTACTTCGACCGCACTGCCCGCAACCTCGCCGTCGCCCATTGCGGCGTGTCCATCGCCAAAATAAAACAGTGCGCCATCGACATTCACCGGCAAGTACAACGTATTCCCTTTGCTCACCTCTGGCGCGTCCATGTTTCCGCCAAACTCTGCGGGCACAATCGAACTCCGCGCCTCGCCATTTGCCGGCGCCACGCCAATGCATCCCAAAAACGGATGCACCGGAAAACTCACTTTGAATTTCGAATCCAACGCTTCGAATGTCGCTGTGTTTTTTTCATGGTCGATCGGGTAATACCAGATTCTGTCTTCGAGCGGCTTGGCTTCCAGCACCGGCGTGTAGTGCGTGTTGTTGACGGCACCGAATCCCGGCGAAAATGTTCCGACGCCCTGATTCCCGTCCACCTGCAAATCCAGAATCTTCACAACCAGGGTATCGCCCGGCTCCGCGCCGTCAATAAAGAATGGACCAGTCAGCGGATTATCGCCCTTCACCATCGCCATCGTGTCGCCCGGCTTTTGCAACGCATTCCCGAAACAATCGAGCGAATTGGCATCCAGAAGATTTCCGGGCTTCAGATGCGCAACGGGTGGCGCGACCCCGAACACGTACTTCACGTTGTCGCTCGTGCCCTTGAAATGCACGATCTGCTCGTCTTTCGCCGCAGTATCCTGGCTGAACGCCGGACCCGCAAATGTCACACCCGACAAGACAAGAAACACAAACGCGCGCATCACGACCTCCCTAAAAGAAACCGAGTGCAACACACTCCCGCAGTTTCGTCAATCTGGATCGAGAGAATTACAAATCGAGATGGAGCCGCAGAGCGGGCACCAGCACGGGTCCGCGATCGCGGTTATAACCCGGATTATTGATGTGCTGGAGGTCGAATGAAGCAAAAACACCGCGCCACACATGAACAGTATAAAAACTATCAAGGATTTTTTCTCGACCGTAGTTCAATCGTCCGTCACCCAGCAGGAATCCCTTTCCTCCAAGGGACAGGTACTCCCGGTGATCCCCAGAAATCGCGTTGGCCGTAAACGCGAATCCGGCACGATCCAGACCCCTGTTCCACTTCCTGCCTTTTACAACGGCACCAAAAAGGGCTGTTTGGTCGACTTCCGTGTACGCATAGGATTCGTGCCTTCCCTCATTCCATCCGAATCGCCCGAAGGCCGTGAACCCATTGCCCAATTCTTGCTCGGCATTCACGCCGAACCCGTACTTGATCGAAGTTAGCAACGGATGATTGGTTATGTCCGGCACCGTCGTCGCTCTGGACTCAAATTGCTGAATGGCTTGCCGGTAATCGCCCATGTTTGCGTGGTTGACGTAGCTCAACAACCGAACGATTCCCGCCCGCCGTGGTAAAAATCCCTTTCTCAACTCGAATTCAACGTTCTCGGCCCGCGCCCGTCTGAGTTTCCATTCATAGTCGATTCCGTTGGCCACCCGCGGCATCAGAACCTCGGCGTAGCGCACGCCCCATGCGCGATCTTGATACTCAATAATGATTCCTACGGTGTAACCGCGCGTATCGGCTGCGTAATCGTAAGCGCCGTTGTTGTCAACAGTCCAATTCAGAAACTGCAGATGGCTGTCGCTTCCCGCCGAATTGAGATCGAAGAAATCGGCCATGCCGAATTTGCCTACCCGAATCTCCAGTCGCCGCGCGGGCAGCGTTGTGGCGAGGGAAAACGCGCCTCGTTCATTTGCAACGAGGTCGTGCGATAGCGGAATAACTTGATGGATCATCGCCCGCGAAATATACGGAGCGTTTCCCAAAGACGGATTGCGCACCACGTCCAGATTTGTAAATCCAGCTAGTCCCAGGGCGTCGCCGATGCCGCGCCCTCCCGCGCTCTCCGGATCAATCAGCAGTTCGGTTGTGTTGGTTATTTGCCATCCGAGGAATAACGTAAGGACACGCGACCCGGCATGCTCGGCTCTAGGTGCGAGGCTTTGCGCTCCTTGATATGGTGAGTGAAAGGCGGGGTGCCATTGCTCAATAAGATTCACTTGCCCGGACGCCCAGAACCGGCTCGTTTCCGAGTGAGGAAAAATAACGCTGGGCGGGTCAGTTGCCGGGGACTCTTCTGGCGTAATCTGGCCGGTGTCACGCGCTGTATCCGTCGCATTCTGGGCGTGAACTTGCGAAGTGGCCGGCAGCCACAGTACGAGGGCAAACATCGCGATCTTGCGAGTCATTGGCACCTGTTGTAGTTGATCAGAAAAATGAATCCCAGCCAGTCTACACATTGCGCATTAAGCTTTTATAAATTGCGACAGGAAATCTTTCGCTGGATTCGTTGCGGCCTTTTGCCGGGCATCCTACACTTCCGCTATGCCGAACGGCGGTCTGATCAGGGATAAGCTCCGCGTTGTGTCGCTCGCGCCGAATGCAACGTCCATTCTTTGCGCGCTTGGCGCCACTTCGATGCTCGTTGGCGTTACGCGCTGGTGCCCGCACGTCGCTCCCGTAAAGCACCTCCCACAATTCGGAGATTGCTGGAAGCTCGAATCCGTTCCGCAAATCCTCAAACTCAAACCGGATCTGGTGATCGGCTCTGTTCCCTTTAAAACAGAGACGCTGGGCAAACTCCTTGAGCATCCGGTGCGTTTCCTTGCGCTCAATCCGCGAAGCCTTGCGGACATCGAATCCGACATTCGTGTCGTCGCCGGACTCGTCGGCCGCGCGTCTGCCGCGTCACGCGTCATCCGCAAGATGCGCC
>DATLVG010000043.1:0-12180 GCA_035577625.1 Candidatus Dormiibacterota bacterium | reverse complement strand
AACGCAGGAACGCGTAACGCTCCACGTTGCGTTGAAATTCGAGTTCGGCGTTCAGCGCGAACGAATTGCTAGTCCCGAAATTGTCAACTTGCACCGAGTGGTCGATAACCAGCTCCACGGGAAAGAGCGGGTTGATGCGCTTTGGATTGCCGCCGATTTTGTTGACCGCCTCGCGCATGGCGGCAAGATCGACGATTGCGGGAACACCGGTGAAATCCTGCAAAAGCACCCGCGCGGGCATGAACGCGATTTCTTTGTCTTTGGCGCCCGGCGTCCACGTGGCCAGGGCTTTGATGTCGTCGGCGCGCACGAACCGCCCGTCTTCGCATCGCAAAAGGTTTTCCAAAAGTATGCGCAGTGAAAAGGGAAGCTTGGCGAGTGTCGCTACGCCCTGGGTCTCAAGAAGTTCGAGTCGCTGAATGTCGAACACCTGCGCGCCGACGTTCAGCTTGTCTCGCGTCTTGAAGGAGTTTGTCACCGAGATAGTCATCTCGTCTTCCTTTCGGGGGAGGTGGAACCATCTATGATAACCGAATTGGTGGCGCGCGGGCTGGCGCCGGATTCGAATGCCGCACGCACTGACGCTATACTTGAGCCATTGTGAAAATCGTCCTGATTTCGACATATGAGCTGGGGCGGCAGCCGTTTGGCCTGGTTTCTCCGGCGGCGTGGCTGCGCGCGGCGGGTCACGAAGTTGTGTGCCTCGATTTGGCGCGCCAGGAACTCGACGACGCGGCGACTACCGCGACCGAACGAATTGCGATCTATCTTCCAATGCACACTGCCACGCGCCTGGCGGCGCGATTGATTCCCTCGCTGCGGCAAAAAAATCCGCGTGCGCGCATCTGCTGTTACGGCCTCTACGCGCCGATGAACGCGGACTATCTGCGTTCGCTCGGCGTCGAGAAATTGATCGGTGGCGAATTCGAGGCGGAACTTGTTGCTTGGGCAAATGAATCGCGCGGCGGCTCGCAAGAAACCACCGTCACATCGATGGAGCGGCTCGCGTTTCGCGTCCCAGACCGCGTCGGCCTGCCCGCAATAGAAAAGTACGCGCATCTTGTTTTGCCGGAAGGCGGCTACCGGGTTGTCGGTTCGACGGAAGCCAGTCGTGGCTGCAAACACTTGTGCCGGCATTGTCCGATCGTGCCCGTTTATAAAGGTGTGTTTCGAATCGTTGCCCGTGACGTCGTGATGGAAGACGTGCGGCGCCAGGTGGCAGCCGGCGCGCAACACATCTCGTTTGCAGATCCGGATTTTTTCAACGGGATCGGCCACGCCGTGAAGCTGATCGAAGAATTCCACCGTGAATTTCCGAGTACTTCTTACGACGTCACCATCAAGATCGAGCATCTCCGAAAGCATGAAGACCTGCTTGCGAGACTTCGCGACACCGGCTGCCTCTTTGTCATCAGCGCAGTCGAGTCCGTGGATGACGCAGTTCTGGAAAAGCTGGAAAAGGGCCACACTCGCGCGGACTTTCTGCGCGTAGCCGCAAAATTCCGTGCACTTGGCCTAACACTGCATCCGACCTTCGTTCCGTTTACGCCGTGGACCACCCACGAGAGTTATCTGGACTTGTTGCGTGTCCTGCGGCAGGAAGCGCTTATTGAAAATGTCGCGCCCATTCAGCTTGGCATCAGGCTATTGATTCCAGAAGGCTCGCGCATGCTGGAACTCGACGACATCCGGAAAAGTGTTGGGCCATTTGACGCTGAGTCGCTCGTATATCCGTGGAGCAACGCCGATACGAGACTCGACGTTCTCGCTCCGAAAGTACAGGACATCGCTGCCGGCGCCGACGCTGCAAAATGGCCGCGAAGCAAAACGTTTGCGGCGATTTGGGCGGCGGCTCACGAAGCAGCGGGATTGCAAATTCCTGAACTGGCGCCCACCCCAGCGAAACGTGTTCCGTTATTGAGCGAGCCCTGGTATTGCTGCGCCGAGCCGACGAAAGACCAGCTTGTATCTCTCGGCGTAGGCCCGGCAAAGAAGCAGCAACCCGCTCCGCTGACCGCGGACAGTTTTGTCTGACATGAATCCAACCACTGACATGTCGCGCAAGCGAATCCTGCTTTTCGCCGCGAAACTTGGTTACCAGACGCGGAGCTTCGAAGAAGCCGCGAAAAAACTCGGCGTCGAATTGGTCTACGTCACCGACCGTTGCCACCAATTGGAAGACCCGTGGGGCGACCAGGCGCTTGCTGTTAAATTCGAATCGCCGGAAGTGGCGGCGCACAGCGTGATGGAACGAATGCGTGAGACGCAGATTGATGGAATTTTGGCCATCGGCGATCGGCCCCTTGTAGCTGCGGCCTACGCCGCGCGCGGCCTCGGACTCGCCTACAATCACCCGTTGGCTGTGGACGCATGCAGAAACAAACTGCGCATGAGGGAAATTTTCCGCGACGCAGGCTTGCTCACTCCGTGGTTTCGGAAAGTGCCGGTTCATCCGGCACCGGAGCCTGCATTGCTTGGTATCACCTATCCGTGCGTACTCAAGCCTTTGTCGCTTTCGGCGAGCCAGGGAGTCATCCGGGCAAACAATCGCGAAGAGTTTCGCGCCGCAGCAACGCGGATTAGAGATTTGCTCAATTCGGCGGAGTTGCAAGCAACCCGTGAATCAAATCTTGGCCACATGATTGTCGAAGGTTACATTCCTGGCGAAGAAGTTGCTGTTGAAGGATTGCTCACGGATGGAACGCTTCGCGTGCTGGCTATCTTCGACAAGCCGGACCCTCTGACCGGGCCGTACTTTGAAGAAACCATTTACGTCACGCCTTCGCGCCATTTGCCGTCGGCGCAAGCAGAGATTGAAAGTTGCATGCGCAGCTCGGTCGTTGCGATGGGGCTTTCAGATGGGCCGGTGCACGCCGAGTTTCGCCTGAATGATGCCGGCGTCTGGCCGCTGGAAATTGCTCCACGACCGATCGGCGGACTGTGCGCACGCGCTCTGCGATTTTTGTCTCCCGCCGGCAGCGAATTGATTCCGCTGGAAGAATTGTTGCTGCGTGATGCCGTAGGGCTTCCTGTGGACGCCCTCCAGCGGGACACATCCGCGTCGGGAGTGATGATGATTCCGGTTCCGCGCAGCGGAATCTACGACGGAGTGGATGGAGTCGACGCGGCACGAAGCGTAAGTGGCGTCGAAGATGTCGTCATCACCGCGCGCGAGCATGACTCCATCGCTGCATGGCCCGAAGGCTCCAGCTATCTAGGATTTATCTTTGCTCGCGGGGAAAAAACCGAACGCGCCGAGCTGGCACTTCGCGCCGCGCACGCTTCCCTGGAGTTTAGGATTCGGCCGGCACTTCCGGTCGAACACCCCGTGACCGGCAAAGTCCGCTCAGCGGATTCTTGAACGGAATTTCTTAGCCCTTCGCTTTTGGCGGAACATACCCTTCCGGCAGCTGCGCGCCCGCTCCAAAGAAAAATTGCTCCAGCTGTTCTTCCATGATTTTCTGTGAATTGGGATCCAGCGGATTCAGTCGGTACTCATTCATGATCATCTTCGAATGTTCGATCCACAGCTTCCACGCCTCTTTCGAGACATTTTCGTAGATGCGCTTTCCAATTTCGCCCCTCCAGGGCACGCGATCCAGGCCAGGCAACTCCTTCCCGAATTTCACGCACTTCACCATTCGCGTCCCAGCCGCAACGGGTTCCGCCGAAGGTGCTGGACTACAACTATCGTCCGCCATCAAAGTCCTCCAAAGTTCTCCAACATCAACCTTACTGCAACTCCCGCGAATTGCCTAGAGACGCGCAGCCGTAAGCACTTCGATCCCGCGTCAGCAAACTTTCTCGATTTCGTGTATTTTCATGGACGCAATTCGGTAGCAATCCTGAATCGCCCGCCACCCGGGAGGTGCCCATGCCCGATATCGACACACTGTTCTGGGATATCGGCGGCGTCGTTCTAACCAACGGTTGGGACCGTGGCTCGCGCAAGGCCGCGACGGAAACATTCCATCTCGATTGGGAGGAGTTTTCCGACCGACACGACCTCTCCTTCCCCGCCTTTGACTGCGGCCAGATCACACTCGAAGAATATCTGAATCGCACGCTCTTTTATCGTCCCCGTACGTTCACGCGCGAGGAATTCACCGCGTTTATGTTCGCGCAATCGCGCGCGCTCCCCGGCTCACGTGAAGTCCTCGACGCTGTCACAGCCTCAGGAAAATATTTCGTCGGCGCCATCAATAATGAGCCGCTCGAGCTCAACCAATACCGGATCGAAGCGTTTAGCCTTCGCAAGAACTTTCTGGTCTTCTTCAGCTCGTGCTACGTCCATTCGCGCAAGCCGGAACCCACCATTTTTCGCGTCGCGCTTGAAGTTACGCAACGAAACGCCGAGAAATGCATCTTTATAGATGATCGCCCGTTGAACCTGGAGAGTCCTCGAAAGCTCGGCTTCCATACCATTCACTTTCAGAACCCTGAGCAATTGAAGAGCGACCTGCGCAACCTCGGGGTTGAGGTATAGTTTTCGGGCTGGTTGTACCGTGCCGGTCTTTCGCCTTTTTGCCAAGGAGATAGCATGCCTGCCGAATCTACGCGTTCCGGAGTGTCTTACGGCGGTGCCACTGAGCCTTGCACTGTCATCTTGTTTGGCGCGTCCGGCGACCTCGCTAAACGCAAAGTTATCCCTGCCATGTACGACTTGGCCGTGCACGACTCGCTGGGCGAGCGCTACGCGATTATGGGATTCGCTCGCACCGCAATGAGCGACGACAGCTTCCGCGCGACTGTCGGAGAAGCCGCAAAGGGAATTTCCGAAGTTGGTCCAATCGATCCGGCCAAGTGGGATGCCTTCGCCTCAAACTTGCATTACCATGCCGGCGACTATTCCGATGCGCAAGCCTACACGACCCTCGCAAAACGCCTGACCGACCTCGAATCCGAAAAGAATCTCGGCGGCAACCGCTTGTTCTATCTTTCGACGCCGCCTGAAGTTTATCCGGACATCATCGAACAACTTGGCAAAGCAGGGCTTTCCAAGCCTGCGAACGAAAATTCCTGGGTGCGCGTTATCGTCGAAAAACCATTTGGCCGGGACCTTGCCACCGCCAAAGAGCTGAACAAAAAAGTGCAATGCGTTTTCGAAGAGCGCCAGGTCTACCGCATCGATCACTACCTTGGCAAAGATACCGTGCAAAATCTTCTCGTCCTTCGCTTCGGCAACGGTATCTTCGAACCATTGTGGAATCGCAATTACGTCGACCATGTCCAAATCACGGCCAGCGAAACGCTCGGCGTTGAGCGTCGCGGCGGCTTTTACGAAACGGCCGGTGCCCTTCGCGACATGATTCAAAGTCACGTGCTGCAGCTGACTTCGCTGTGCTCGGTCGAACCCCCGGCTTCCTTCGACGCCACGGCAGTTCGCAACGAAAAATTGAAAGTGCTTCAGTCCATCCGTCCGTACGATCTCGAAGGCGTCGCTCAGGCCGTCATCCGCGGCCAGTACGCACCGGGTAACGTCGACGGCAAGAAACTTCCCGGCTATCGTCAGGAGCCCGGCGTTAGCCCTACATCTCGCACCGAAACCTTTGTCGCCATGCGCGTACTCGTCGACAATTGGCGCTGGGCTGGCGTCCCGTTCTATCTGCGTACCGGAAAACGCCTCGCTAAACGCTCCACGGAAATCATGATTCAGTTCAAGCGTGCGCCGCACGTCGTCTTTCGCGGCAAGGAAGTTGAACCGAATCGTCTCGTCCTCAATATTCAGCCTGACGAAGGAATTTCCGTCTCGTTCGGCGCAAAGCGGCCCGGCACCGAAATGAGCATCGGCAACGTCACCATGAATTTCAGTTATCGCGAAGGGTTCGGCGAAGCCACGCGCAGCGCGTACGCCACGCTTGTCAACGATTGCGTCCGCGGCGACGCCACTCTCTTCGATCGCGCCGACAGCGTCGAAGCGGCCTGGTCGCTCGTCGATCCCATCCTCGACGTCTGGAGCGCCGCCAAGAGCGCTACCGTTCCCGAGTATTCCGCCGGCAGCTGGGGGCCCAAGGAATCCGACAATCTCCTCGAACGTGACGGCAGAAAGTGGTACAACCCATAGGGCAATTTTTCCAGATTTAATTCGATTCAGCGTATTCAGGAGACCACGTTGATCCTTGCGGGCGATGTTGGCGGTACAAAATGTAACCTGGCGCTTTTTCAGGAAAAAGACGGCAAGCTCACACCCGTCTTCAAGCAGCGCTTTCGCAGCAAGGATTTCGCTCAATTTGATTTAATCGCCAAAGAATTCGCGCGACAGGCCGCCACGCATCTCGCCGGTGAAAAAATTCTCGCCGCTGGATTCGGCATCGCGGGCCCGGTCATCAACAATCGTGTCCGTGCTACAAATCTGCCCTGGACCATCGACGCTGCCGTTCTTTCGCAAGAGTTGAACGTTTCTCACATCGTTCTGCTCAATGACCTCGGCGCCTGGGGTCACAGCATCGAGTATCTCGATCCAAAACAATTCCTCGTCCTCAATGAAGGCAAACCAGAACCTGGCGGCACGCGCGCGCTCCTCGCGGCGGGCACCGGCCTCGGCGAATCGCTCCTTGTCTGGGACGGGAAACGCTATCAAGTCGTTCCCTCTGAAGGCGGCCACTCTGATTTTGCCCCTCACACCGAACAGCAAATCGAGCTCCTCCGCTTCATGAAGCGCCGCTATCCCCAAGTTAGTTGGGAATTAATCCTTTCCGGCCGTGGCTTCCGCACCCTGCACGAATTTCTCTCGACCACGGTCAAACACTCCGCGTTCGATGACCCCGACGCCGATCCCGCGCCGGAAATTACAAAAAACGCGCTCGCTCAAACTTGCCCCGTCTGCGTTGAGACTCTCGACCTCTGGACCGACATTTACGGCGCCGAAGCCGGCAATCTCGCCCTAAAAGTGCTCGCTCTCGGTGGCGTTTACGTGGCGGGAGGCATCGCCGTAAAGATTCTTGAGAAAATGAAAGACGGCCACTTCTTCCAATCCTTCAAAGACAAGTGGCACTTCGAAAACCTGCTCAAGAACATGCCCGTGTCGGTCATCACGGACGAAAACGCGCCCCAGCTTGGCGCTGCGTACGAAGCCCTCCGCCTCATCAAGAGCTGATCAGAATTTGCGTGACCTTTTGTGTGACGGTGACGTCAAAACCGTAGTCCTATGCGGCCACGTCTGAACGCTCTGACCACGCTCCGCTTCCTGGCCGCGCTCCACGTGGTCTTCTTTCATGTCCGTGTGGTGGGCATTTTGCCCGGCGGCCCGTGGTGGTATCAGAACTTCGCCAGCATCGGTTTCGTTGGCGTGAACTTCTTTTTCGTCCTGTCAGGCTTCATCCTCGTTTACACCTATGATGGCCCGCAGCTCGACGCTCCAAAATTTTGGCGCGCTCGTTTCGCCCGCATTTATCCCGCTTACGCCCTTTCGCTCATCGTCGCCGCGCCCTTTTTCCTGTTTGCGGTTCGCAACCTCGACTTGCCGTTTTTCGCTTGGAGCAAAACGCACTTCATCCCCGCTTGCATGCTCACGCTTGCGCTACTCCAATCCTGGGTTCCGCAGGCGGCCCTTACCTGGAACTCAGTCTGCTGGAGTCTGAGCGTCGAAGCCTTCTTCTACTTCGTCTTTCCATTTTTCTTGCTCCGCAGCAGCAAACTCTCCGCAAGAAGTTTGCTCCTCTGGCTGGTCGCATTCTGGTTGATCAGTCTCTCCCTCTCGTCCAGCTATATCCATTTTCATCCCGACGGCTTCGACAAAATCAATTCCGGCGAGACCAATCTGTTTTGGAAAAATGTCCTCAGTTTCAACCCGCTCGTTCGCCTGCCTGAGTTTTTGGTTGGAATGTTCGCCGGCAAACTCTTTCTCTCTCGCCCAGGCAGCGTAAAATTCGCCACCCCGCTTGCCGGTGCCGGTCTGCTTGGATTCGCGACCGTCGTGCTACTCGCCCCCAAAATTCCCAACCCGACACTTTCCGCGGGCCTTCTTTCGCCCGCGTTTGCCGCCATCATTTACGGCGTCGCACGCCAACCGAAATGGACTTTGCTCCTTGCCACACCCTTTCTAGTTCTCCTCGGTGAAGCAAGTTACAGCCTGTATCTCCTGCATTCGCTCGTGATTACGCGCGTCTTCGATTCCATCCCTCACCTGTCGTGGCCTCTCCGCGTCGCTCTCTCTCTTGCCGCTGCAATTGCCATCTCCGTCGCCGCCTATCGCCTCGTCGAAGAACCATCTCGTAGATTTCTGCGTTCCAAAAAGTGAGACGCGCCCGCCTCGATGGCCACTCGTGCCCAGTGGTACACTCAGCGTTTCCCGTCCGGAGGAATCGCCGCATGAACGGTAACGCTCGCCCCAGAGTCCGAATCCTTCGAATCGCTGCGCTTGCCGCGTTGCTCGCCTCTCTTCCTTCCGTGCCCGCCGACGCCCAGCAATCTCCCCCCGTTGATCCGTCTCTCTATTCCGCCATGCGTTGGCGCCTCATCGGACCACATCGCGCCGGCCGCGTCACCTCCGTCGCCGGAATCCCCGGCGATCCCGCCATCTTTTACATGGGCACGCCCGGCGGCGGCGTTTGGAAAACAACTGACGGCGGCCAAGTCTGGAAACCGATTTTCGATAGCCAGCGGGTTGCGTCCATCGGCGCCGTAGCCGTTTCACCTTCGAATCCCAGCATCGTTTACGTTGGCACCGGTGAACAAACGCCCGGCAATGGCATCTACAAATCCACCGACGCTGGCACCACCTGGACGAACATCGGCCTCGCCGATACCCGCTACATCTCTTCCATCTTCGTCGATCCCAAAAATTCTGACGTTGTCGTCGTCGGCGTCATCGGGCATCCAATTCTCACCGTCGCTGCTCCAAGCACAACGCGCGGTGTTTACAAAACCACCGACGGCGGCAAGACCTGGAAACATACTCTCTACAAAGACGATTTCGCCGGCGTCTCCGATCTTTGTGCCGACCCGGAAAATCCGCGCAATCTCTACGCCGCCGTTTGGCACCCGGCCGACTGGCGCGCTGGAGAAGACAATCCAAAATCGCGCGACGCCTGGCTCTTCAAATCCACCGACGAAGGCACCACGTGGTCGCCGCTTCCCGACAAAGGTTTGCCCGAAGGCGGTTGGGGCCGCGTCGGCATCGCGGTTGCGCCCGGCGATCGTGGCCGTCGCCTTTTTGCTATTCTCACAGCCGGCCTTTTTCGCTCGGACGACGGCGGCCTGACTTGGCGGCAAATTACCAAGGACCCGCGCATTCTCGGCTCCCTCTATTTCAGCCGCGTCTTCGTCGATCCGCGCAACGCCGAAGTCGTCTACGTGATGCAAACTTCTGCTTACCGCTCCGCCGACGGCGGCAAAACTTTTATTGCCTTCAAAGGCGCTCCCGGCGGCGACGACTACCACACGATGTGGATTGATCCGCAAAATTCCAGCCACATTGTTTTCGGCGTGGATCAGGGTGCGGTCGTCAGCTATAACGGCGGTCAATCCTGGACGTCCTGGTTCAATCAGCCCACCGGCCAGTTCTACCACGTCATCACCGACAATCAGTTTCCATATATTGCCTACGCGGCGCAGCAGGATAGCGGCACTGCCGCCGTTCCTAGCCGCAGCGATTATGGCGAAATCACTTTTCGCGACTGGTGGTCCATCGCTGGCTTCGAATATAGCTATATCGCGCCCGATCCGCTTCATCCCAACACTGTTTATTCTGGCGGCTGGTATGGCAGCGTCGTTCGCTACGATAAAAACACCGGGCAGTTTGTTCACGTTTTTACGCGTGGCAAAAAATACCGCACGTCGCAGATGCCGCCCGTCGTTTTTTCGCCTCTGGATCCGCACACGCTCTACTTCGCCACGCAATTTGTTTTAAAAACGGTCGACGAAGGCCGAACCTGGCAGGAGATCAGCCCAGACCTTACCGCGCGCGCGGAGCCGCCAACGAAATCCGAATTGCGCCGTCCACACGAATCGCAGTTGCAAGCGCGCCTGCAAAATATTCGCAACAGGCCGGATTCGCACGGCCCTGCAGCCAACGTCGAGTCGTACTCGGCTGACACAGAATATGGCGACGACGAAGACGAAGACCCTGCCGCAAAACGCCCGCCCGCCATCACGGCACTCGTTCCGTCGCCGGTGCAATCCGGCCTGCTCTGGGCCGGTACGACCAACGGCTTGGTCTTTCGCACCGAAGATGCCGCAAACTGGACCAATGTGTCGCCCGCCGAATTCACCGCTGACACACAAGTCATTTCCATGGAAGCGTCGCGGTTTGACGCCGCCACCGTTTATCTCGTCGCGGAAATCCGCAAGGACTCCACGCCTTACGTCTATCGCACGCGCGACGCTGGAAAAT
This sequence comes from Candidatus Dormiibacterota bacterium, assembly GCA_035577625.1. Classification (GTDB taxonomy): domain Bacteria; phylum Acidobacteriota; class Terriglobia; order Acidiferrales; family UBA7541; genus Acidiferrum. Next base: position 1,847 of record DATLVG010000043.1, on the reverse strand, counting down.
CCTGGCAGAAAATCACGCACGGGCTCGAAGCAAACTGGGTTGCGCGCGCCGTTCGTGAAGATTCCGTTCGCAAAAGCCTGCTCTACGCCGCGACTGAAAACGCAGTCTACGTCTCCTTCAACGACGGCGATGATTGGCAATCGCTTCAGCTGAACTTGCCGGCCTCAGACATGCGCGATCTCGCTGTGCATGGCAATGACCTCGTCGTCGCCACCTACGGCCGCGCTCTCTGGATTCTGGATGACGTCTCTCCGCTCCGCCTGGCACCTTTGACAAGCGCTGGCCCCGTGCTGCTGCACCCCGCCAATGCCATCCGCGTGCGTTGGGACAATGATGCCGAAACGCCGCGGCCGCCCGAAGTTCCCGCCGGCCAGAATCCGCCCGATGGCGCCATCCTTTATTACTACCTTCCGGCTGCGTCCACCGGAGAACTCACACTCGAAATTCGCGACGAAAACAAGAATCTCGTCCGTCTCTTCACCAGTGCTGCTCCGTCTCCGGACACTTCCCTCAAAAACGCGCCCGACTATTGGTTCGCGCCGCCCGCGTCGCTCTCGAAAAGCGCCGGCCTCAACCGTTTCGTTTGGGATTTGCGTTATGACGCGCCGCCCATCCTCGCGTACAGCTACTACGGCGAGCCAATTCAATACGTCGAATACACGCTCACCATCAATTCCGTTCCTGGCCAAACGCCGTTGAAGCAGATGCTCGGCCCTCTCGCCGTCCCGGGGAAGTACGAACTCACTTTGATCGATGGCGCCAGCCGCTCCACGCAATCGCTCATCGTCCAGCCCGATCCACGCATTCACATTTCTCCGACAGACTATCTTGCGCAATTCGCTGCCAGCCGTATAATCGGCGCCGGTCTCAAAAGCAGCTACGCCGCATCCGAAGCGGCTGCGCCGTTCGTCGCTGCCATCGCGGATCGCGTGAAGTCCCTCGAGCAAACTTCCGGCCAAAAGGAAGCAGACCGCGACAGGGAAGAGAAGAAAGAAAAAGCCGAAAAACACGAATTTGCCTCGCCGCTCGAAAAATTTCAGGAAAGTGTAGGCGCCATTTTTTCTGGCACCACCGATTCTCCCGGCATCGGCGCCGTCAATCGCGACCTCGCTCGCCTTTCTTTCATGGTGCAGAGCGGCGACGCTGCGCCGTCCGCGCCGCTCCTCGCCTCGCTCGAAGAGTCCTGCTCCGGCCTCTCCGCCGCAATCGAAAAATGGCCCACCCTCGCGCAATCTCTGCCCGAGGTCAACGCCTTCCTCGCCCAACAAAAACTAGCCCCGCTCCCGGCACTCCCGGTTCTCCCCATCTCTACCGGAGCTGCCTGCACCCCATGAGTTGTTGAACCTCATCGGCGGCTAGCCAACGACACCCGGCTACCTCTCAATGTCCCGCACAGGTAACGCTGTCATCCGGGAGTAGCCCAGCTTTTTCGCCGCGAGCGAAGCCGAGGGGTGTAGGCTTCGTCCGCGCGCCGGCCCTTTCTTTTTCTTGTCATCCCGACCGGAGTAGCGCGGTTTCTTCTTGCACGCGCCCAATTTCCTCAGACAAAAGGCGCGTGCCGCGATACGAAGTGGAGGGACCGCGGCTTGGTCACTACGAAGCCTCAAATCATCGTCACGGGCTCATTCGCCGATATTGGCCGCGCATTACAATTGCACTCTTTTGGAAATTGATGCGAGTATTCGCCTTCTACCGCCACCCCACCATTGCTACGCTTCCCTCGTGCCCACGCCCCTCGAATATTTCTCTTCCGATTACCTCGGTGAATGGAAGCCCGTCTCCAAAACCGCCGGCATCGCATGGCTCACCTTCTACGCGCTCTTCCTTCTCTACGCCGCGCTCAACGC
>DATLVG010000042.1:0-19310 GCA_035577625.1 Candidatus Dormiibacterota bacterium | reverse complement strand
CCGAATTCACCGCCCCTCACCCCAAACCATGAGCCATCCTCGATCCCGCCAGCATTTTTTCTCTGAAGCGCGTCCCCACCGCCGTCAGTTCGCGCCACCCACTCAAACCCGTCCTCCCGACTGGAGTGGCCCCGCATTTTCGTGCACACGGTCTTTGTGCGCGGGGCCACGTAGCGGAGGGATCTTGGCACAATTTCACTTTCCACCGAATCGATGGGACTCAGCAGAGCGTGTGGGCTTTCTCCGCGTTTTTCCGTCCCATCTTCCTCTTCTCCGTGCCCTCTGTGCTCTCTTCCTCTGTGCCCTCTGTGTTAATTCTTTTTCTTCCGCGCAAACCGCTCCTCGTCCCAAAATCACCGGCATCGCCTCCGTCCGTCTCTACTCCACCGATCTCCACGCTTCCCGCGCCTTTTACTCAAAAATTCTCGGCTTCGACTCCGCTACGTCCACCTGCCTCGGCGTCACCAATCCGTGCTACGCCGTCAACGGCCGCCAACGCGTCGAGCTTCAACAAATTTCCGGCGGCGAACCCGACAATCTCCTCGCCGAAATCGCTTTCTCGACTCCAAAACTCGCCGAAATGCGCGAATACCTTCTCGCGCACAAGATCGACGCCTCCGCCATCACCAAAGACGAAACGGGCTCGCCCCGCTTTTTCTTCAAAGACCCCGAGGGCACTCCTCTAGCCTTTGTGCAACAATCCGGCGAACGCTTTTTCACGCCCGCGGCTCATCAAGCCAGCGCACGCATCCTTCACGCCGGTTTCATCGTCAAAGATCTAGCCAGAGAAGTTGCCTTCTATCAGGGCCTGCTTGGCTTCAGACTCTATTGGCACGGTTTCTTTCCGCCGGAAGAACACGCGAAGTCAGCAACACAGGAAGACGATTGGTACGAGATTCAAGTTCCCGACGGCGAGGAGTGGATCGAATTCATGCTGAACATTTCTCCGCGCGCCGATAAACAGGAGCGCGGCGTGCAAAATCATTTTTCTCTCGGCGTGAAAAACGCCAACAACGCCGCTTCGCATCTGCGCGTCAACGGCGCCACAAACTTCGACGGCCCTGAAGTTGGCCGCGACGGCAAAAACTCGCTCGACATTTACGACCCCGATCTCTCGCGCGTCGAAGTCATGGACTACAATCCCACAAAGGACCCTTGCTGCCACGCCTACTCCGCGCTGCACCCAAAACCATGATCCCATCGCACACCCCCGAAATTCGTTGTAGTGGCGGGTCTTCAGGCTCGTTCTTTTCTCGTCTCCGTCTTTCTTTTCTCCATCCTTTTCCCCTCCTTCGTCTTTCTTCCCTTCTTCCTTCTTTTCTACGTGCCCTCTGTGTTCTCTGCGTTCTCTGTGTAAATTCCTGCTTTGTTTTTTCTTCCTCCGCCCAGCAACTCGACAAACCCGCCCTCACCATCGACGAAGAGCTGACGGCTTTCTCCATCGCGCCCGACGGTCGCATCGCTTTCGGTGTCCGCCGGAACGTCCACAACAAAAAATACGATCTCCAACACGACGACATTTGGATTCAGGACGCCAACGGCAAACGCCGCCGCATCCTCGAAGGCTCGAAATTCTCCATCAACAAATACGCCGTCTTCGTCAACCGCGACAAAAAATCCGTCGCCAGGGAAAAAGGCAAACTCGATCCGGAACTCGATCTCTCCGATGCCACGTTTTCTTACACGGTGGACAGCCTCCGCTGGTCGCCCAATGGCCGCTATCTCCTCGCGCAACTCTTCACGACGTTCGTCGTCGACGAATCCGGCAAGACTCAGGACGAATTCATGACGCTCGTCATCGACGATAGCGGCAAAGAAATCCGGCTGGGTGGCAACGATCCGCTGATTCACAACGCCGAAGACGCCGTCTTTCTCGTCGACAACGCGACCATCGCGTATCTTTACGAGGTCACCAAGCCGCGCCTTCTCTTCTCGTTTAAATACTCCACGATCGCCAACGGTACTGGCGGCTCTCTCTTCGAAGGCCGCACTTTTATTTCTGTCGTTCCGCTTCCCAAAACCAATTTCGCCATCGCCATCGAACGCGACAAAGCCCTCTCGGGCCCGCCGCGCCTTCAGCATCTCGATCTGCTCGCGCAAGACGATTCGGAAATCGCCACACTCGATGGCTACGAAGGCGGCCTCACCGTGTCGCCAAGCGGAAAACTCGCGGCTTATTACATTGATAAAGAGAATATTGAAGTGCGCGACTTAGCCGCGCCGACGCGCGTCGCCCGCATCCGCCTCGGCCCCGGCGCTCTGGAATGGTCGCCCGACGAAAAGCGTCTCTTATTCAAACGCGCTCCTGAACGCAAAACCGCCGAACTTTGCTGGATTCCTGTCCCGCCGCTCGCCACTCCCGCCGCCGACCACGAAATTCCCGTCTCCCAACCCGACTTCAATCCCATCTTTCACGGCAGCGTCACCCGCGACTTCGCCATCTCTCCCGACGGAAAATACATCGCCGTCATCTTCCCCGGAAAACGCAACCTCGACCTCTTCCCGCTCCAATAACCACCTATCTGGTCGGGCAGTTGCAGGGCCCGCTTTCCGAAGCGTGCCGCTCTGGCGGTGTAATCCGAACCCTGGCCGATCTGTTTGCCGACAAATTTAGAGCCTGTCATCCCGACCGGAGCGGCCCGGCTTCTCTTGCGCGCGCCCTCGTTTATTGAAAAAGGGTGCGCGCCGGCTACGGCGCGGAAGGATCTTGGCAAGATCGCAGCCCCACCTTCGCTCGACTGAACCAGGCACAGCGGCCACATCTTCAAACTCCCCGTGCCACCCTCACCACCGCCTCCGCGCTCTTCTCAATATCCTCTCGCGTCGTCGCCCAACTCGACACACTGATCCGCATCGCCGCTCTTCCTTGCCACACCGTCCCGCCGCACCAGCACGTTCCCTCATCCTGCACACGGCGGATCACTTCCCGCGTCTTCTCTTCGCTCCCAAACGAAACCAGCGCCTGATTGGTCGCAACGTCGTGCAACACTTCATATCCCGCCCCACGCAACTTCTCCGCAAACAGTCGAGCCAATTCGCACGTCCGCTCCACCAATTCCCGCACGCCACTCCGCCCCAGCGACTTCAACGCCGCCCACAACTCCACTCCCCGCGCTCGCCGCGACGAATCAGGCACATGATGCATTGGTTCGCGCTTCGTTCCCCCTTGCAAGTACGCCGCCGACATCGCCATCGCCCGCTTCAACGCCATTCCGTCGCGCACCAACACCACACCGCTGTCATATCCAACGTTCAGCCACTTGTGCGCATCCGTCGCCCACGAATCCGCCATCTCAAGTCCGCGCGTCAACGCGTCATAGTTCGGTGAAACACGCGCCCACAATCCAAATGCGCCATCCACATGCACCCATGCGCCCGCCTCTTTCGCGCGCTTACAAATCTCTTCCGCCGGATCAAACGCCCCCGTATTCACGTTCCCTGCCTGAATGCACACCACGCTTCGTGGCAGAATTTTGGGAAACTTATCCAAACGCATCCGCCCTTGCGCATCCGTCGGCACCCGCGTCACGCGATTCTTTCCGAATCCCACCATACTCAACGCCTTCTGCATCGACGCGTGATACTCTTCGCCCACAATCACCTCAATCGGCGGCGCGCCGAACATTCCGTCGCTTTCCACGTCCCAACCTTCGCGCGTCAGGAGCGAGGTCCGCGCCGCCGCCAATCCACAAAAATTCGCCGCCGTCGCGCACGTCACCAGTCCTCCATCGCAATCCGCCGGCAACCGCAACGCGTCGCAAATCCACCCCAGCACCACATCCTCAAGCTCAGCCGCCACCGGCGACATCACACGCAACGCCACGTTCTGTCCCCACGCTCCCGCCAGCCAATTCGCCGCCATCGCTGCCGGCAACGTTCCGCCAATCACAAATCCAAAATAACGCCCGCCCGTCGAGGCCACTGTCGCCGGACTCCCCACGTGATCCAGCATTTCAATCACGCGGCGGGCATCCGTCGGCCCCTCCGGCATCTTCTCTCGAAATTTCGCCAACCCTGCCAACGCCTCCGCGCCCGGGGCCACCCGCCGCTTCCCAACTCCCTCCACATACCTCGCGCCGAGCTCCGCCGCCATCCCCAACAATTCCGTCATCTCGCCCATCTCTCTCTCCCTCAAGCCGCGTGTCCTCTGTGTTAAACAAACCACTTCCACAGCTCCACGAAAACAGCCGTTTTGGCACTCTGGCTTTCTTTTTCCGCTGCGAGGGAATGCTTTACCAGGAATCAGTAACTTGCGGGGAGCTTAGCGCGGGAGGTCCCTGCCGCGGCCTTCAAGGCCGCCACTTCCCGCACCGTGAGCGACCGGTACTTCCCCGGCTCCACGTCCAGCTTCAGCGGCCCGAGCTGCACGCGCTTGATCTTCTCCACATCAAACCCAATCTCCTTGAACATCCGCCGAATCTGCCGGTTCCGCCCTTCAATGAGCACCACTTCGTACCAGGGATTCGGCGTGTTTTCGGCCAAACGAATTTTCGCGGGAGAAGTTTTCACTCGCCGGCCGTCTTCCAGCGGAATCGAAATTCCCGCGCGCAGTCGCGCAATATCCTTTTCGTTCGGCCGCCCGCTTATCTTCACGACGTAGGTTTTAGGAACGTGCGATCCGGCTTTCGTCAGAAGCTGCGCCAGCGCCCCGTCGTTCGTCATCAGCAGCAATCCTTCGCTCCCGTAATCGAGCCGCCCCACTGGATAAACACGCTCGACGTCTTTGGGCAGCAAATCCATCACGGTGGCGCGTCCTTGCGGATCGCTCACCGTGGTCACATAGCCTTTGGGTTTGTTCAGCAAAAAATACAAAAGCCGCCGGCACTTTCTCAGCGGCTCGCCATCCACAGAAATTTCATCGACTTCAGGGTCGGCCTTCGTGCCCAACTCTGTGACAACGGCTCCATTCACAGTCACTCGGCCTGCCTTAATAATTTCTTCCGACGCGCGCCGCGACGCCACTCCCGCCGCCGCCAATATTTTTTGCAGTCGCTCGCTCGGCATGACGTGTAGCGTACGCCTCAGCGTGCGCGCTTGTGAAAACTACGTTTGTATGTTTTTTCTTCGGATGGCTCTTGTTTGGGAATGAATTTCTTCGCCGCCGGCTTCATCGCAAGAATTGTCTGCGCTTCCTTTGCCTGTAGCAACCGGTATCGCCCCGGCGCAATTCCTTCAACTGTCAGCGGACCGAGCGCCACTCGTTTCAATTTCTCCATCGGATGTTTTTCCCGGAACAGCACGCGCCGTAGCGATTCGAGCTTCGAGTCGCGCATCGTCACTTCGTACCAGTAATTCGCACCGTGTCCGCGCGCCGCACCCGGCTGACGCAGCGTCTGCATCTTCACGCCGGCTTCTTTGCCGACTCGCTCCAAATCCGTCAGCGTCAGCATGCCCTTAATTTTCACGTAATAAATTTGCTCCAGATGCTCCCACTTTTTCAAAAGCTCCGCGGCCAAATCGCCGTCGTTCGTAAGAAAAATTAATCCCGTCGCGGCGTATTCCAGATTGCCAACCGGATAAACACGCGAAGGAAAACCGCGCAACAAATTCTTCAGCGTCTTGCGCCCCTCGGGGTCGGCCAGCGTGGACATCACTTCCGGCGGCTTGTTCATCAGCAAATACACGCGCCGCTCTTCGGATTCCACGGTGCGGCCCGCAGCTTCAATGCGATCTTTCTCCGGATCGGCTTTCGTCCCAAGTTCGGTCACAACGTGGCCGTTCACGCGAACCTGCCCGCTCAGGATCAACTGCTCGGCATGCCTCCGCGAAGCAATCCCCGCCCGCGCAATAATCTTCTGCAGTCTCTCTTGCATAGTCTGGTTCGCAACCTTACCCGGCCCCGTCTTTTCGACCGGAGTCCGCGGAGGGAGAAATCTCTCTTCGATGTCAACGACCTTGAAAAACTGAGACTAGATCACTCACCCGCCGCAGCGCTTTCCGCCTTGCGAGGCTCTTCGTCCAATTCGCCCGCGGGCATGCCTTCGTTCGTGGCGGCCACTTCTTCCTCGATTAATTCCTTGTCGATGCTGCCATCTTCCGGCGGCAGATTCTCCAGTGTGTCCGCGGTCGGCGCATTCATCATTTCTTCTTCGGTCTGCGTACCAATAGTCACACCCACGTCGCTGCCCAGGGCTTCGCGTGCCAGCGCTTCAAATTCCTTCAAGCTCGGCAGTTCGTCCAGATCGCTCAAACCGAACCGCATCAAAAACTCTTTCGACGACTTGTACAAAATTGGCCGCCCCATCACTTCTTTCCGGCCGGCCGTCGTAATCAGTCGGCGGTCAAGCAATGTGGAAATCACGCCAGAGGAATTGACGCCGCGAATTTCAGAAATTTCCGGCGCCGTTACCGGCTGCTTGTACGCGATCACCGCCAGCGTTTCGAGAGCAGGCATCGAAAGCCGCAAGGGTGGCCGCAAGCCCTTGATGAACCGCCGCACCACATCATGATGCTGCGGTTTCGTATACATCTTGTAGCCGCCCGCTACGGCGCGAATCTCGATGCCGCGCTCTTCCGCGCCATAGCTCGCAACCAGTTCGTCGAGCGCCGACTGTACCACTAGTTTTTCTTCGCCGACCGCGCCGGCAAGTTGCTCGATCGTCGCCGGCTCGTCCGCTGCATAAATAATTGCTTCGAGTGCCGCTTTCCGTTCTTCGTTGGTCATAGAATTTGCCGTTGTAGTGGCGGGTCTTTAGGCCCGTACTTTTCTATTCCTACTGATACTCCTGATCAATCTGCTTCAGTTCGCCCTTCTCATCGAACACGGTGTCGAAGGATTTCGCCTTCTTCAGCAAAATAGCGCCGAACTGCTTTTCCTGTGCGAGTCCAACGGCCTGCAGCTTCACCATTTCCAGCACAGCAAGAAATGCAACAATCATCGCGTGCCGCGAAGGACACGCCTCAAAAAACTGAATCAGGTTCACGCTGGAATCTTCGCTCGCCAGAATCTGCGAACGCAATTGCGAAATCATCTGCGCCACGGTAAAGAGCTCGTGCTGCAACTCGATCCGCGCCACTTCCTTGCGCCGCTCGAGCACCTGCTGAAACACTTTCACCAAATCCACAAGTGAAACGACCAGTTCGCCTTCCGTGCCTTCATCGTTGTAAAGCGATTTGTCCGGCTTCGACCAGACGTTTTCTTCAATCTGCTGTCTCTGGTACAAAAGTTGAGCTGCATTTTTGAACTTTTCGTGTTCGATTAATCGCTGCACCAATTCTTCGCGCGGATCTTCCGGCTCGCCTTCCGCCAACGCGAGAGGGTCCGGCGGCAACAACATTTTGCTTTTGATGTAAATCAGCGTCGCCGCCATATAAATAAATTCCGCCGAAACATCCACATTCAAAGTCTCCAATTTGTGGAGGTAGTCCAGGTATTGCGAAGTGATTTTGGAGATCTGAATGTCGTGAATGCTCATTTTTTGTTGCTTAATTAAATCGAGCAACAAATCGAGCGGACCTTCGTAGAGCGGAATCTGTATTTTGTACGGCGTCGCCATGAAAAGCTTTTTCAGTCCTCAGTTTTCAGTCGTCACAATCGAAAGCACAAACCCTTGTAGCGGCCGCTTTCTGAAGCGGGCGCCTTTTTGCATCGACCGCAAGAGCCGGCCTCGGAAGGCCGCCTCTACAACCGCCCAATCTCTGCGCGCCTTTTCTCCCAGCCGAAGACCGCTTCGTGGACTCGGCCGATTGTTTTTTGCGCTTCGACTCGGGCGCGCTTCGAGCCTTCGTCGATTACTTCCAGTACCCGCTTCGGATACTTTTCGCATTCGAGGCGGCGTTCGCGAATCGGCGCAATCCATTCGATCAAGTGGTCGGCCATTTTCGTCTTGCACTCGATACACCCGATCCCAGCAGTTCGGCAGCCGTTCGCTGCCCATTCCAGGGTCTGCGGGGACGAGAATAGTTTATGCCAATCGTAGACGGGACACACGTCCGGATTTCCGGGATCGGTGCGGCGCTTGCGGGCGGGGTCGGTGACCATCACTTTCGTTTTCTTGCGAATGTCTTCGTCGCCTTCGCTCAGCATAATGGCGTTGCCGTAGCTCTTTGACATCTTTCTGCCATCAAGGCCGGGAATGCGCGGAGTCCTGGTCAACATCACGGAGGGCTCGTTCAGCGGCTCTTTCAGAACATAGAATTTTCTTAAGTGTTCAGGAAGCTCGGCAAACGCGTTCTTTAGGCCTATTTCATAAGCAATCTTCTTCAGGGCAGCTTTCCAAGCGAGCCACGCAAAATCCGGCATTGGGTTTCCGTCATGGAACACTCCTGTTTGCACCCTCTTGTTGAGTTCCATTCGTGCAGCGTGGTTTTCGGACCGACGCAAGTCTTCACTGATGTCAAAGCCGAAATGTAAATTAAATTGTCGAACAATCTCTCTACTTAGTTCGACGTGGGAGACTTGGTCCTCGCCGACAGGGACGACGAGAGATGTGCCTTCCTGCGAGTAAATGACGATGTCGGCGGTTTGCAGGCAGGGATAGCCGAGAAAGCCGTAGGTGTGGAGGTCTTTGTCCTTCACGTTTTCAAAGGCTTCTTTGTAGGTGGGAACGCGTTCGAGCCAGCTGAGCGGCGTGACCATCGAGAGCAGCAAATGAAGTTCGGCATGCTCGGGAATCAGCGATTGCTGAAAGATGATGCACTTCTTTGGGTCGAGGCCGGCGGCGAGATAATCGGTGACGATTTCGATGGTGTTTTGCGCGACGGCGGAAGTGTCCGCGTAATCGCTCGTTAGCGCGTGCCAGTCGGCAATAAAATAAAAGCAGTCGTATTCGGGATCGTTTTGCAGACGGACCCAATTTTGCAGCGCGCCAAAGTAATGGCCGATGTGCAGTTTGCCTGTCGGCCGCATGCCGCTTACGACGCGTTTCTTGTTGGTTGCCAAGGTTCGCTCGACCTCTTTGCCTCGAGTTCTCAGTCGTCAGTCGTCAGTAAAACCGCTCGACTCAAGACGCTTGCACTGAATACTCGCGACTGAATACTGATTACTTCAATAAATCCCGCGCGATGATCATGCGCTGGACTTCGCTGGTGCCTTCGTAAATCGTGATTACGCGGGCGTCGCGGTACATTCGTTCGACGTCGGTTTCGCGCGAGTAGCCGAGGCTGCCGTGAATTTGCACGGCTTTGTACGCGACGCGGTTGGCCATTTCGCTGGCGTACAGTTTTGCCCTGGACGCCGCAGAACCCATCGATTTGCCGGAATCTTTGAGCCACGCTGCATAGTATGTCAGACCGCGCGCGGCCTCGATCTCCGTTTGCATGTCGGCGAGCATCCACTGGATCGCCTGAAATTCGCCGATGGATTTTCCGAACGCTTTGCGTTGCTTCGCGTACTTGATCGAATCATCCAGCGCGCCTTGCGCGAGACCGACGGCCTGCGCGGCGATGCCGATGCGGCCGCCATCGAGCGCGCTGAGGGCAATTTTCAACCCCTGTCCTTCTTCGCCGAGGCGGTTTTCGGCCGGGACTTCGCAGTTGTTCAGAAGAATTTCGACGGACGGCGAGGAGCGTTGGCCCATCTTGTCTTCGTGTCGGCCGATCTTAAAACCTTTGAAGGATGGTTCGACGAGAAATGCGGTGATTCCCTTTCCGCCCGCAGCGGGATCGGTTTTTGCGAAGACGATGTAGACGCCGGCGTGGTTGCCGTTGGTGACCCAGGTTTTTGCGCCGGAGAGAAAATATGAATCGCCGAGCTTGATAGCCGTTGCCTGGAGTCCAGCAGCGTCGGAGCCGGCTGCGGCTTCGGTTAAGCAGAACGAGCCAAGAATTTCTCCGCTGGCAAGCCGCTTCAGATATTTTTGCTTCTGCGCGCCAGTGCCGAACTCCGCAAGCGGCGCTTGCACTGCCGAATTCGTCACGCCGAGCGCGGTAGACATCGCGGTGTACACGCGCGCAACCTCTTCCAGCATCAATACATACGAAACCGTGTCGAGCCCCGGCCCGCCCCACTCTTCCGGCACGAGCATGCCGCAGCAGCCCATTTCTCCCAGCTTTTTAATGATTTCGAGGGGAAATTTTTCTTCGCGTTCCAGTTCTTTGACGAGTGGCCGAACTTCCGTCTCCATGAATTGCCGGACGGTGTCGCGAATCAATTTTTGGTGGTCTCTAAGCGAAAAATCCATCAGTCCGTTGTACGAAGTGTACGAACGATGCTAACACAGGCCACGTTGCAAGCGCGCGTGAGTAGCGTAGGCACTCTTGCCTGCGACGATTTGCCCTCGCCTGCGATTACACCGCGCGCGGCCAGGGGTGGCCACGCTACAAAAGCCGGACGCTGTCGCGAATCAGTTTTTGTTGGTCTTCCAGAGAAAAATCCATTGTGTCGTGTGTCACCCGATGCTGACAAAAAGTGATTCGACTGTTGAATTCACGGAAGTGGCAGGGTTTTGTGGACGAGGGTAGATTTGCGACGCTCTGCATACCGCTCCAGCGCCGGCCAGCCGAAGTTTACAAGAGTGACAATAGAGCCGCATCCAGGACGTCGCTCCGTCCCAGCGACCACCTGAATAACCGTTTTATCCCCACAAGGAAGAGGAACGTGACGATCGCCCAGATGACGCACTCTGTAGTCGTTTCTGCTCGGGAGGAGACTGGTGCGTCCACATTTGCCGGAAATTGAGGATCGCGGTCCATTGTTTGGCTAAGTTACCGCCAAACACGCCTTTTCGCACGGCTTCTGCTACAGCTTAAACAGTTCGCGGAGGCGTTTGGTTTGCTGGCGGGAGACAGGGACTTCGGTCTGTTTTTTGTCGTTCATTTTTAGCATGTAGCTGGATTTGAACCACGGAACGACTTCCTTGATGTGATGAATGTTGACGAGGTAGGAGCGGTGCGGGCGCCAGAAGACGTCGGCGTCGAGGGCGGCGTGCATCTCTTCGAGCGTGCGGTAGTTGGAGGTGCCATCGGCTTCCCGGGCACAGACGGAGATAAGGCCGTCTGTGATCGTTGCAAAAACCAGATCCTCAGCGTCCACGAGAAGCAGGCGCTGCTGCGATTTGACGAGCAACTTTACCGGAGCGGAAGACGCAGCGGGAATTGCGGCGCCGAGCTGTGTGACAAGTTTTTCGAGGCGCTCGGCGGGGCTGGTGTCCGCCTCCATTTCGCGGCGGGCGCGGGCGATAGCTTTGGCGATACGCGATTTGTCGAACGGTTTTAAGACGTAGTCGACGGCGTTCACGTCGAAAGCCTGCACGGCGTAGTGGTCGAAAGCGGTCGCAAAGACGACGTGCGGGACGCGGGCTTTGCGTTCGACGAGTTTTTTGAGGACACCGAAACCGTCGAGGCCTGGCATCTGGACGTCGAGGAAAACGAGATCGGGCGAATGTTCTTTGATTAAATTGACGGCTTCGAGGCCGTTTTTGCCTTGAGCGACGAGATTTATTTCGGGAAATGCTTTGAGGAGAAAGGCGAGTTCGTCGCGAGCGGGTTTTTCGTCGTCGACGATGAGGGTGTTGATGGACATAGGGGGCCAGACCCAGTATAGGCGCGTTGGAAAGGCAAAAGAAAGGCAGAGAACAAAGGGACCGAGAACCGACAGAATAAGTCAAGAGAAGGAATTATACAGAGAACACGGAGGGCCACAGAGAAGATAGAGAAAAGACCAAGGCAGATTTGCCACAGAGTCACAGAGGGCACATCAGAGAGGAGGAAGGAATTAAGGCTTCGGTCCAACGAAGACGCACCGTGGAAAAATCGGCGAGTTCGATTAGACTGCGGAACACGGGATTCAGTCGAGGAGCGCTCATGGCAAAGCAAAAGGCCGCGAAGAGACCAGAGACGGCGCAGGTTCTGAGCAGCGAGATGCTTTACGAAGGGCCGGTGTTCGGATTACGCCGGGACGAACTGATCGAGCCGACAGGTTTGCGGACGAAGCGCGAGGTGATCACGCATCCCGGGTCGGTTGTGGTACTGCCAGTCCTTCCCGACGGGCGCATCGTGATGATCGAACAATACCGGCATGCGACGAAGCAGTTCTTGCTGGAGCTGGTGGCCGGTCGAATGGAGCCTGGAGAGGATCCGAAGGCAGCCGCGGCGCGGGAATTGGCGGAAGAGACGGGCTACCGGGCGAAAAAACTGAAAGTGTTCCTCGATGTGTACCCGACGCCCGGCTTTTTGGAAGAGCGGATGTTCTTGCTGCTGGCTTCGGACTGCGTTGCGGGCCAAGCTTCGCCAGAAGACGATGAGAAAATTGTTTCCACTCTCTATGCGCCCGCCAAATTGGAACAAATGATTCACCTGGGCGAACTGCACGACGCCAAGTCGGTTGCTGGGCTGCTTTACTACTTCCGTTTCCTTGCGCCAATACGAAAAACGGCGCCAATACGCAAAGTTACAAAAAAACGTTAATTAAATCGATTTTAAGCGCGTATAACCCTGCTGAATATTTATAAGGTTTCTGTCAGGTTCTATTGACTCAATGTCTCGTTCTGGTACACTCCGCCCGTTGCACTACCACCGGTGTTAATTCTGGGTCTTCCGCGTGGTGTCCGTGAAACAAATGAATCTACCGTCAGGAGGCAGATCGAGGTGCAAGGAACCGTAAAATGGTTTAACAACTCGAAGGGATACGGCTTCATTGGGCGAGAGGATGGTCCGGACGTTTTTGTCCACTACTCGGCCATAGTTGGAGACGGTTACCGGACGCTGCAGGAAGGCGACCCGGTGGAATTCGAGATTGTGCAGGGACCCAAAGGACCACAAGCATCAAACGTACAAAAAGCAGGGTGAGAGCGGTTTGCACTTATACGGCCGGAAGGGAGCGCCCCCTTTCCGGCCTTTTTTTTTGGCGGCGACGCGATGTTTTTGCGCGGGGACGGACCGCTTCGGAAGGCGGCCCCTACAAAACCCTGCGATTCGGGTGACAGAGTGGAGACAGAGAAAGAATTCCCTTTTATAATCTGGCGCATGGACAACAAACAGATTGCGCGAATTTTGCGGGAGACCGCACAACTGCTGGAAATTGATGGAGCGATCATCGGGCGCTACCGCAGCTACGAGAAGGCGGCAGAATTGATTGATTCCCTGCCCGAATCGATCGAGCAGCTTGTAAAGACGCCGGAAAAATTGAAGGAATTGCCGGGAATCGGCGACCGGATGGTGGAGCACCTGGAAGAAATCGTAAAGAGCGGCGACTACACGCTGCGGCAAAAACTTCTGAAAAAATATCCGGCGACGATTCTGGATTTGCTGCAATTGCAATCACTCGGGCCGAAAAAAGTGGCGTTTCTCTTTAAGAAGTTCAAGGCCGCCACGGTTGCCGACGTGGAAAAGCTTGCCAGAGAGGAAAAGCTGCGGTCGCTCGAAGGATTCGGCGAAAAAAGCGAGCAGAATATTTTGAAGGCGGTGGAGGTTTTTAAAAAGTCAACCGGGCGATTCCATTTGGATGCGGCGGAGGATGCCGCGGAAAAGATCATCGCGCACATCAAGAAGGCCGGGAAAGCGGCGGAAAACGTGACGCCTGCGGGATCGCTGCGCCGCGGGAAAGAAACTGTGGGCGATCTGGATTTGCTGGTGACGCTCGCGGATGGTCACACCGCGCAAAAGCAAGTGGACGCACTGGCCGAGCATATTTTGAAATATCCGGGAATCGATCAGACGCTGGCGCACGGCGAGAACAAAGTGAGTTTTACGCTGCAGAATGGGCTGCAAGTGGATGTACGGCTGCTGGAAAAAGAGAATTTCGGCGCGGCGTTGCTCTACTTCACGGGATCGAAGGAACACAACGTGGCGTTGCGCGGGCGCGCGAACGATATGGGGTGGACGCTGAACGAATATCAGCTGGCGACGCTGAAAGGTGAAAAGCGCGTCGCGGGAAGGACGGAAGAAGAGATTTACGAGAAGTTGAAGCTGGATTTTATTCCACCGGAGTTGCGCGAGAACACGGGAGAAATTGCCGCAGCGGAAAAGCACACGCTGCCAAGGTTGATCGACCTGAAGGACCTGAAGGGCGACTTGCAGATGCACACGACGGCGAGCGATGGAAAAAATTCCATCGAAGAGATGGCCGAAGCGGCGCACTCGTTGGGACACGAGTACATTGCGATTACGGACCATTCGAAGGCAGTGACAGTGGCAAACGGACTGGACGAAAAACGCGTGGAGGCGCATATCAAGAAACTGCGCGCGGCGAATGAGAAGAAGCTGGGAATTCGCGTGCTGGCTGGGTCCGAAGTAGACATCATGAAGGACGGTTCGCTCGACTATTCGGACGAGATTTTGGCGCAGCTGGATGTGGTGGTCTGCTCGATTCATTCGTATTTCAATCTGGATCGGGCGGCGATGACGGAGCGGATGCTGGCGGCGATTGAAAATCCTTACACGCAGATTATTGCGCACCCGACGGGGCGGCTCCTGCTGCGGCGCGACGCGCTCGACTACGACATGGAGAAGGTTCTGGACGCTTGCGCGAGGTATGGCGTGGCGATGGAGTGCAATTCCTACCCCGACCGGCTCGATTTGAAGGATGTTTATTTGCGGATGTGCAAAGAGCGGGGCGTAAAGGTGGTCATTTCCACGGACTCGCATACGGCGGCGAATTTGAACTTTATCCGATACGGAGTTACCACTGCGCGGAGAGGCTGGCTCACCTCGAAGGACGTCATTAACACCTTACCGGTCAACGAGTTCCTGGCGGCGCTGAGGCCGAAGCCGGGCGCACAGCGGAAGAAGCAGGCGGCCAAGGGGAAATGAAAACTGGGCGAGGGTCGAGCTTTTGGCGGCGCTGAGGATGATACGAGCAATCTTGCCAAGCTCAAACGGGGCTGCTGCAAGCCCCTAAGCTACGCAAACTCAGAGCTACAGAAACCGAGAGCTACACAAACCCAGAGCAGGCGACCAAGGGGCTTTGACCGAAGGGCCGGTAAGGCGGGAACATTTTGAGACGAGGCCTCGTACATTCCCTATAGAACGGCCAAATACGGCCAAATGAGGACTAAACCGATGAAAACTCCCTTTTTACGGGTGACCCGGGTGGCAGTTCCCTTGTGCGCGACGGCGATGCTTTCCGCGGCGCTGTTTTCGGCCACGGCAAGCGCCGAGGAGTGGACGAAGAGCTATACGGTTTCCGGCCGGGCGAACGTTCATGTGGATACGAATGACGGAAGCGTGCGCGTGACGACGGGTGACACGAAGCAAGTCGAGCTGCGCGTGATCTACAACGGCTACACGCTGGACAAGAACCTGAAGATTGAATCGAAGCAGGACGGCGATCGCGTGGAGCTGAGTGCCCGCGAGACGACGCATTGGAGCTGGGGCATTCACGTGAACCGTGGGTTGCGTCTGGAAGTACGGATGCCGAAGGACGCGGATTTAAGCGTGGACAGCGGCGATGGCTCGGTGGAAGCGCAAACGATCACGGGAAACCTTGATATTCACACGGGCGATGGCCACATCCGAGTGGATGGCGCGAAGGGCCAAATCAGGCTGCGCACCGGCGACGGCAGCATCGAAGGCCGCGATATGGACGGCAAAATTGAAGCGGATTCCGGCGATGGACACATTACGCTCGACGGGCGCTTCGACACGCTGAACATTCACACGGGCGACGGCAGCATTAACGCTCATGCACAACCGGGGTCGAAGGTAGTAAGCGCCTGGAGCATCCGCACGGGCGACGGGAGCGTGGATTTGACGCTGCCTGGCGATCTGAACGCGAATATTGATGCGAGTACGAACGATGGCCGAATCAGTTTGGGTATACCGGTCACCGTGGAAGGCCAGTTCAGCAACTCGCAGATTCACGGAAAGATGAACGGAGGCGGCCAGTCGCTGACGATTCACACTGGAGATGGCTCGATTCGGCTCAACCGCACCTAGAACTTCTTTTCAACTTCACGAATTGGCCCCGGAAAATAGTCGCTTTCCGGGGTTTTCTTTTGCGCTAAGCGCTCTAAAACGGACGCACCGATGTGAAAGGAAATGGACACAGCGGAAGGAAGATTCCTGCGGTTCTAGTACTTACGCTACTGAAAACAATGAGCTTAGCTGCAAATAACAATGGAACGTCACGTGCCATCTAAAGGGTGTTTGGCGGAGGGTATTCGTGGTTGTCTATCTGCTGGCCTTTGCGATTGCGTGCCTGGTGGCCTTTACCATGGCGAGTTCCATCCTTTCCTCGCAGCGCCGTCGTTCGTAGGGGCTTGAAATCCTCCGCTGAAGCCCATAAAAGACGACTCTGCGATTCTACTCCGGCCAGTTTTCTGTCTTGATGTCGATTTCCCCGAGGGAAAAATTACACGTTCGGTTGCGTGCCCGCCAATTTGAGCGGATTTCGCCGCCGCGCGAAGTAGCTGCGAGTTTCCGCCTTGACATCGGTGATGCAGGCGACTAAAAGAAACTCTCCGGCTGGAATCGGTGTTCCCTCAGCTCCCAGCCTTCTGTTGGTTCCCACCCGCCAGAAAAAATCTTTTAGGAGATCCATATGACCAATCTAGTGGTACGTGACAACTTCGTGCAAGATTTGTTGGACTTTCGGAGAAATTTCGATCAAGTGTTCAACCGTTTCCTTAGTTCCCCCTTGAGTCACCAGGAAAGCTGGCTTGCGGCTGGGTTCACTGCTCCGGTTGAATCTTTCATAGACAAGGACGACAGGAAATTCCATTGCCGGATCATGGTGCCCGGCGTGGACGCAAAGGAAATCAGTATTCAAATACAAGCGAATACGCTCATGATCAGCGGCGAGCGCAGCGACGCTCGCGAGACAGACAACCAGGAGTTCTTCCATCACGAGATTACGTACGGCGCGTTCCAGCGCAGTCTTACTCTTCCGGTGGGAGTCGATGGCGAGAAGCTCATCGCGGAATATCGGGACGGCGTGCTGGAAATCGTTGCCCCGGTAGCGTCGAGCGCGCTGCCAAAGAAAATTGATATCAAGACACTCCCTTCCGCCAGGCATGCAACAGCTTAGTCGGCCTGACCGCATAATTCGATCAATGCCCAGCCCCTCCCCTCTCGCGTGCCCACACCCAATTAGTCACTGTCGTTGAGTGCCAAACCGAAAGCGACCCACAACTGTCGCTTCGTCCCATTTGCAAGAGCGCTTCGCTTTGCGCGATACTGCTTGTTTGCTTGGGGTGAATTTCGGTAGTGGGTCAGCTTGAATTTTCGACTTATTGTCACGGGCCAAGAAAATTCAAAACCGAACCCACTTCCCGGATTCCGGGTGCCGTGCCCGCTGCACTAATCTGTAAAATCTAAAATCGACGGCCGCACGAGTGGCCGCCTGCTTGAGGGAGCAGAATGGAAAAGCCTGCGAAGATTGCGCCAGCCAAAGGAAAACTGGGAGTGCTGCTGCCCGGAATGGGCGCGGTGAGTACAACGTTGATGGCCGGCGTGGAGTTGGTACGCAAAGGAAAAGCGCAGCCGGTGGGGTCGCTCACGCAGCTCGGAACGATTCGTCTTGGGAAACGCACGGACAACAACTCGCCTCTGATCAAGAAGTTTGTTCCGCTGGCAGACCTCAATGACCTGGTTTTCGGGAGCTGGGATCTTTTCAAGGATGATGCGTACCAGGCGGCGGAAAAAGCCGGCGTGCTGAATTATCAAGACCTGCAAAAAGTGAAGCCGTTCCTCAAGACGATCAAGCCGATGAAAGCTGCGTTTGACCGCGAATACGTAAAGCGGCTGGACGGCACGTACGTGAAGAAAGCGAAGAACAAGTACGAGCTGGCGCTGCAACTGAAAGACGACATCGAGAATTTCCGCAAAACGAAAAAGGTTTCGCGCCTGGTTACTTGCTGGTGCGCCTCGACCGAGGTTTTCATCAAGCCAGAAGACGTGCACTCGACGCCGGAAAAGCTCGTCGAAGGCATGAAGAAAAACGACCCGGCGATTGCGCCTTCCATGCTCTATGCGTGGGCGTGCATCACGAGCGGAGTGGCGTTCGCAAACGGAGCGCCGAACCTGACGGTGGACATTCCCGCGATTCAGAAGCTGGCAATGGACCACAACGTGGCGATCAGCGGCAAGGATTTCAAGACCGGCCAAACGCTGATGAAGACGGTTCTGGCGCCGGCATTCAAGGCGCGCATGCTGGGTCTGGACGGCTGGTATTCTACGAATATTCTGGGTAACCGCGACGGCGAAGTGCTGGACGATCCTGGTTCGTTCAAGACGAAGGAAGAATCGAAGCTCGGCGCGCTGGAATACATTTTGCAGCCACAGCTTTATCCGGAGCTGTATAGCAAGATGTATCACAAGGTCCGCATTAATTATTATCCGCCGCGCGGTGACAACAAAGAAGGCTGGGACAACATCGACATTTTCGGCTGGCTACGCTATCCGATGCAGATCAAGGTCGATTTCCTGTGCCGCGATTCGATTCTGGCGGCGCCGATCGTATTGGACCTCGTGATGTTCATGGACCTGGCGCAGCGCGCAGGATTCCGCGGCATTCAGGAATGGCTGAGCTTTTATTTCAAATCGCCGATGACAGGCGCAGGACTGTATCCCGAGCACGACCTTTTCATTCAATCGATGAAGCTGAAAAACACGCTGCGGTGGATGATGGGCGAGGAACTGATCACGCACCTCGGTCAGGAATACTACGACTAATCTATTGGCGAGGGCCGAAATGAAACGTGACTTCGACCGGGGCTTCTTTGTCGGACGGAGAAAAGCGCCACTGCTTGACGGCGCGCGTGCCGGCTTCCACCAATACTGCGTTTCCGCCAATGGTCTGAACGTCTTTGACTGTGCCGTCCGGGCGCACGGTGACGCGGAGCTTCACGACTCCGCCAATTCCCTTGTCGCGAAGCACAGCGGGATATTCCGGCTCAACCCTCTTTAGAATCTTGCGATCGGTGTCTTGCGAGAAAACGATGCCCGAGCCCAAACCGAAGACCAATGCGAGACATGCGAGCTGCGCTAGTTTGCGGGTTATGGTTGAACGATCCATTGTGGTATGACCCCTCAGCGGAATTGCAAGAACTGCAGGAGGGAGCTCCCACACACCTTGCCTTGTCGGGAAATGGTGCACGGAAGGGGCCACGCGCATGCGAAATTTACGATTTTGTGCCAGAAGGTTTAACGTTAAAGGATCGCCTAACGCCAGCATTTCCAGATAGTTAGAAATCGGCTCTGATGAAAGCTCTGTAACAATGGTAATCGCCGGCAAAAAACGTCTGAGCCTGGTGTCACGGGCTGACGGTTTAGGTCTCACCCTGAGATGTCAGGCCAAGCATGAGACGATCTGACGGTTGGTGAAAATCGGGCCTGACCGTCCGCTATGCTCGCGCTGCGGCCGACTTAGCCTCGACGGCGTCCAAAACGCGGGTCGAGTAGACCAATGCCGCTCCAGCGTTCATGGCGACGGC
>DATLVG010000041.1:0-29146 GCA_035577625.1 Candidatus Dormiibacterota bacterium | reverse complement strand
CCTTTGTGGCGCGAGTTCACCAGCTCAAGACCTTTGGAAAGCGTGTCCACTGTGCGGCGAAGAATGCCGATTTGCGTATCCACCTGGCGCAATGAAAAATAATCGCCGGCAAGTTCGGCGGTGATGATGAGGCGCGTGTTTTCGAAGTCGGCCGCGGTGGCTTGATAGGCCCCTTGCGCGGCTTCGATGGAGTGGCGACGGCGGCCGAAGAGATCGACTTCATAGCTTACGGTGAAGGGCAGCGCGAAAGTTGATTGGGTTACGGCACCAGTCGAGGGGAAATTGCTGCTGGTCGGGCGATTACCGGATAGGCGCTGGCGCTGCGCGGACGGCGTCGTCCCGAATTGAGGGAACTGCGTGGCGACTTGCAAGGCAGCCGAAGCGCGCGCCTGGTCGAGGTGTGCGGCCGCGATTTTCAAAGTCTGATTTGCGTCGACAGCGTCGTGTTCGAGCGAATTCAGCGTGTCGTCATGAAAGATGGCCCACCACTCGCCTTTCGGAAGAGAGTCGGCAGGAGCACTTTCACGAAAGGGTTCAGCCACATCCCAATGCGCAGGCACCGGGGCGGAAGCGCGCTGATACTTAGGGCCAACGGTACAGCCGGCGAGGATGGCCGTGCAGACTAGCGAAGTGGACGCTGCCGTGAAACGGCGAATCAATGCGCGGCTCCGGAGTTTGCAGCGGGTCTTGCGCCCTGATTTGCAGGAGACGGGGTTGTGGAATTTGCCGGGACTGGGCCGGGTTTTTGCTGCATTTCCTTCACGTTGACGGTCTGTCCGTCATCGAGCGAATCGGCGGGATTGAGAACGATCCAATCGGATGAGGTGATGCCTTGCAAGACTTCGAGCGTGGTGCCGTAATCGCGGCCGATGGTGATCGGTTGCAGATGAAGCTTGTGACTTCCGTCGACGACGATGGCGCGGAGACCCTCGGCGCGGAAGAGGAGCGCGTTGACAGGAACTTGTACACGCTCACCACCGACTTGGACGGCAAGATGGACTTGCGCGTATCCGCCTGGAAGCAACTCGGCGGCACGATTCGGGACATCGACTTCGACACGAAGAGTGCGGGAGGCGAGGTCGATGGACTCCGCGGTGCGGACGACTTTGCCTTCAAATTTCCTGCCTGGGTACTGCGTAAGTTCAAGGTAGGCGGAAAGTCCAGCGTGGATGGACGGCGCGTAAGCTTCCGGCACGTTGACGTAGACGCGAAGCGGATCGGTTTGCGAAAGGGAAAAAAGTTCCTGCGATGCGCCGCCATTGCCTGCATTGACGAGTTGGCCGATGTCGGTCTGGCGCCGCGTAATCACGCCACTAAACGGCGCAGCGACGCGCTTGAAGCCTTCGAGTTCCTGCAGGCGGCGAACGTTGGCCTCAGCGGAGCTGACAGTGGCTTCTTTTGCGGCCAGATCGCCAACGGCATTGTCAACTTCCTGCTTGGAGACGCCATCGGTTTTGATCAGTTCCTGAAGGCGCGCGGCGGTGATACGCGACAGATTGGCGTTGGCTTGGGCAGTTGCCAAGTCGGCCTTCGCTTGTGAAAGCTGTTGGTCCACTTCGGGAGTGTCAATGTCCGCCAAGGGCTCACCCGCGCGAACGCGAGTGCCGATATCGTGGTACCACTTTTTAACGTAGCCGCTGGTGCGGGCGTAGATGGGGGATTCCACGTAAGCCTGCATGGTGCCGGGGAGGACGAGATCTTCCTGACCCTTTTCCGCAGTGGCGTGAATGACGGTAACGGTCGGGATCGCGAGCGTCTCGGTCTCTTTCGCGAGGGCGCGGTACTGGGCGCGGCGCTGAATCAAAGTTAACGCGCCGACGACCACGAGTGCCACGACGATAAAGAAGAAAAGCGCAAAGATACCATTGCGTCGAGGCCTGTTTCCGGGTTCCATCTGAGCTTCCACTGAGATTCACCTTCCCTTAAAACGACGAACTATGCAAGAGATCCAATTCCTCGACCGCAGGGACGCTTGAGTTTAGACCCTTTGTGTCCCGATTCATAAAATTCAAGCCATGCCGGCTGTTGCCCGTTCGCGCTTGCGCTCAAGTCTGCTGTGAATCATCGAGAAAACGCACGGCACGAAAAACAGGGTAGCGACGGTGGCAAAAAGCAGGCCGCCGATAACGGCGCGTCCGAGCGGGGCGTTTTGTTCGCCACCTTCTCCGAGGCCGGTTGCCATCGGCACCATGCCGATCATCATTGCGAGGGCGGTCATGAGCACGGGCCGGATGCGGACGAAGCCGGCTTCCAAAGCGGCTTCGCGAGCGTTCTTGCCTTCTGCCAGCTGCTCGCGCGCGAAAGAAACCATCAAGATGCTGTTTGCCGTGGCGACGCCCATGCACATGATCGCGCCAGTGAGGGACGGAACGTTGAGCGTGGTATGCGTAAAAAGAAGAATCCAGCAGATACCGGCAAGCGCGCCGGGAAGCGCGGTGATAATGATGAACGGATCGAGCCACGATTGGAAATTGACGACGATCAGCAAGTAGGCAAGAACGATCGCGCCGACGAGGCCGACACCGAGGCCGATGAAGGACGAACGCATAGTCTCCACTTGGCCGCGAATCACGACATGGCTGCCGCGCGGAACTTCTTTTTGCAGCGCGTTGACGCGTTTGTAGACTTCGTCGGCAACGGAGCCGAGGTCGCGGCCGTCAACGGAAGCGTAGACGTTGATCATAGGCTGCGCGTTGTAATGAGAAACGCTGGCGGGACGAACGGTATTCTGCAGCGTGACCAGGTTCGCGAGAATTTGCGACTGCGTGCCGGGAGTGGTGTTGTTAATTGGAGTGTTTTGCAACGCCTGTAAATTGTCCACACGATATTGCGGGGTTTGCACGGCGACGTTGTAGCTGACACCGTTGTGGGGATCAAGCCAGAAACTGGGCGCGGTCTGAAAGCTGGAGCTGAGAGAAACGAGAACGTTCTGCGCGACGTCACGCGTTTGCAGACCAACGTACTGAGCGCGGGTGCGATCGATATCGAAGTGAAGCGTAGGGGCGTCGAAGGCCTGCTGAACGCGAACGTCAACGGCGCCGGGAATGTGACGCAGTTCGCCAGCCAGTTTTTCCGCCAACGCGTAATTGCCCTGTTGATTGGCGTTGGGGCCCAATATGGAAATGTCGATGGGAGCGGGCGTGCCAAAGTTCAAAATCTGGGTGACGATGTCCGCGGGCTGAAAGTAGAACTGCACCCCGGGAAACTTTTGCGGCAACTGTTCGCGCAGGGTGTTGACGTAGTCTGCGGTACCCTTCGCACGGTCGCCCTTCAGCTGAATGAGAACTTCCGCGTCGGAAGTGCCGATAGTGCCGGAGTTGCTGTAGGTGAGATTGATGCCGCTGTAAGGCAGGCCGATGTTGTCGAGAACGGTGACGAGCTCATTCTTGGGGATCGTTTCACGAATGGTCTGATTGACCTGGTCGACCAGGCGAGCGGTTTCTTCAATGCGCAAGCCGGTGCGTGCACGCATGTGAAGGCGGATCTGGCCGGCGTCGACACTGGGGAAGAAATCGCGGCCGAGAACCAACGCAATCATGCAGGACAATACGCAGAAAAGCAGGAAGCAGGCTGCGAAGACGCGCGAATGGTCGAGAACGTGTTCAAGGGCATCGCGGTAGCCATCGCGGAAACGCTCAAAGCCGCGCTCGAAGCCCTGCTGAAGGCGGCGCAGAATGCCTTGTCTTTCGCCGACGTGGTCTTCAGCGTGATATTCGTCTTCGGCGCTCAAGAGATACATCGCCAGCGTGGGAACAATCGTTCGCGACCACATGTACGAAGCCAGCATGGCGAAGCTGACGGCCTCGGCAAGTGGGACGAAGAGATATTTGGCGACGCCCGAGAGGAAGAACATTGGGATGAAGACGATGCAGATGCAGAGTGTGGAGACGAAGGCTGGGACGGCGATTTGCTGTGCGCCGTCGAGGATGGCTTGAATCGTGTCCTTGCCCATGGCGAGATTGCGATTGATGTTTTCGATTTCGACGGTAGCATCGTCAACGAGGATGCCGACGGCGAGCGCGAGGCCGCCGAGGGTCATGATGTTGATGGTTTCGCCGAGGGCGCTGAGGAGGAGAACGCTGACGAGAATTGAAAGCGGGATGGAGATGAGAATGATGAGCGTGCTCTTCCAGTTGCCGAGGAAGAGGAGAATCATGATGACGGTGAGGCAGGCGGCGATGAGGCCTTCGCGAAGGACGCCTTCAATGGAAGCGCGCACGAAAAGCGATTGATCGAAAAGTTGATTGACCTTGAGGCCTGCTGGATAGGCGGACTCGTTGTAAGCGAGCATCTCTTTGAGCCGATCCACGATGCTAAGCGTGGAGGCGTTGCCTGTTTTGTAGATGCTCATTAGGACGCCGCGCTGGCCATTGGCGAGGACGATGTTTGTTTGAGGCGAAAAACCGTCGCGGACGTGGGCGACGTCGCGCATATAAGTCGTGGCGCCGTTGACGGTTTTTACCGGAAGGTCATTCAGTTCGTTGACGCTCTGCGGGCTGCCGTTCATTTCCACTGTGTATTCGAGCTGGCCGAGTTTTGCGGTGCCGGTCGGCAGGATTAAATTTTGATTGGCGACAGCGTTGACGATGTCAACCGCGGAAAGACCGTGCGCCTGGAGCGCGGAAGAGTCCGTATCCACGGATACGAGACGCTGTTTGCCGCCGTACGGAAAGGGTGTCGCCGCGCCCTGAATGGTTGCGAGTTGCGTACGAATAAAATTATTGCCGAAGTCGAACAGCTGCTGCTCGCTCAACGTGTCGCTGGTGAGGCCGAGCTGGATAACGGGAACAGTGGAAGCGGAATAGATAATGACGAGCGGCGGAGTCGTGCCGGGCGGCAAGAAGCGGAGAAAAGTTTGCGAGATGGCGGCGGTCTGAGCGAGAGCGGTTTGAATGTTGGCGCGCGGCTGGAAATAGACTTTGATAACGGCGATTCCGGGGAGCGATTGGGACTCAATGTGTTCAACGTCGTTGACGAGCGTGGAAATTCCGCGCTCGACGTTGCCCGTGATGCGCTGTTCCATTTCCTGAGGCTGCAACCCGCCGTAAGTCCAGACGAGGCTGATAACGGGAATATTGATGTCCGGGAAAATGTCCGTGGGCGTGCGCGGCACGACGACGAACGTCATCAGGATGATGACGAGCGCCATTACGATAAACGTGTATGGCCTCTGAAGCGCTAATCGGACAATCCACATAACCGGATGTAAATCCTTAGGCGGGTCCTACACTACTCATCGGAAACCCAAAACCTGACCGCAACCTGCTAGTACTTAGACTCCCGAAATGGAAATTTCGGGTACGCCGCGAACGACCTCATGACGACATATCGTAGCAACAGCGCCGGCGCGAACCAAGAAGCGGAAACAATTTTTCACACTGTTTATGGATGCGCGGGAAGCTGGCAGAGTCACATGATACGGAGGATTCCAAATTGGCCGGATGCGTGGCGAGCAGAGTTAACGTTTACTTGTGGTCCATGGTGAAGACGCCGTCCCAATTTAGCGGCGGTTCATCGAATAGATATTCCTGGCAGCGCTTCCAGTAGGTGCGAGACGGGCCGTCGGTCGGATTCGATTCCAAGATCGATTGAAAGGCTTGTTGGGCTTCCAGCCAGCCGCGAGATTGATAAAGTGCGCGGGCCGTGACAAATTGGGCGAGGAGATTTCTGATTTCGGTGGATACGTCGGTGGCACGGCCGACCAGCTCATAAATTGTGACCGGTTGGAGCTTGCCTTTCACGCGGATGAGGTCGAGTTCGCGGAAAACGAAGTCCGAGTCTTTTACAGCATTGTAGGTGCTCTCGTTGACGATGATGTGAGTGCCGTAGTCTTTGTTTAGGCCTTCGAGGCGCGAGGAGAGATTGACGGAGTCGCCGAGAGCCGTGTAGCCGTAGCGCAGTGATGAGCCCATGTTTCCGACGCTAGCCACACCGGTATTGAGGCCGATACCAATATCGAGACGCGGTTTGCCTTCGGCCTCCCATTGTTTTTGTAACTCGATCACACGCTTCATCATATCCAATGAGGATTCGCAGGCACGGGTGGCGTGACCCGGCTCTTCGAACGGAGCGCCCCAGAACGCCATGACGGCGTCACCGATATATTTGTCGAGCGTGCCGTGGCGATCGAATACAATGCGCGTCATGTCCGAAAGGTAGAGGTTAAGAAAGTGCGCTAGGTCCTGCGCGTCTAGTTTTTCGGAAATTGTCGTGAAGCCGCGAATATCGCTGAACATGACGCTGATTTCGGTTTTGCGCGGCTCGACGAGCTCCGGGTTTAAAAGGAGCCGCCGGATTACTTCAGGGCTCAAATACTGGCCGAACGCGGTGCGGACGCGGCGCTTTTCTTTTTCTTCGATGAGAGCGCGATAGAGGGATACGAGGATCACATTCCCGGTGAGGGTCATGGCGGGAAACGTGAAGTTCAGCCAATAACCGCGCAAGAAAGCAAAATAATCCAGGGCGACCAGGCCGAGAATCAAACTCATCCCGTACCACATCCATCGTGGCGGAACGAGTGCCATTGCGAAGCCTAGTGGCAATCCGAAAAGCAGCATTAGGCCAAGATCAAACCACTCCTGGGCTGGGCCGCGAACTAGCGATTGATGATTGAGCAGATTGTCGACAACATTCGCATGCAGTTCCACTCCGGGATAAGTGATGTTGCCGTACGGGGGAGTTCGAAGATCGGCGATGCCGGTAGCGGTGGCCCCGACTATCACGATCTTATCTTTGAAGGTTCCTGGTGGAATTCGTTTCTGAACCACATCAGCGATTGAATAATAAGGGTACGTTTCCCGAGGACCGCGATAGTTGACTAGCACGCGTCCCAGCCAATCCGGGCGAACAACGAGACGGTCTCCAAACGCAATTGTGTCAATTCCATCAGGGAGGTAATTCACCGTTATCTGCTCGGTTTTTAGGCCGAAATAAAGCCGAAGGGTCTCCACTTCCATGGACCCATATAAGTCGATATCGTTGGCGCTGTTCGACCGACCAAACGGAAGAACCAAGCTACCTCGGCGAAGGACTCCGTCGGCGTCGGAGGCTGCATTGAAAAAACCGACAGCAGTCAGTTCGGACTGATTATTGTCAGCGTTTGCCAATTGTGGAATATTCGCGATCGTCGCGTTGTACATCATCCCGTGAAATTCATAGTTATTGAGCAGAGTGACGAAGTCTTCTTTGCCTGTGGCCGACCGTAGAGATCTGCGGTTGAGCGCATACCACTGCACCATTTCGGCGTACTTATCAAGAACTCCGCTATCGATTCCGCGGACCTCGCCCTCCGACATATAAAAGTTACCGAGCACTACAGGCCCGAATCTTCTGATCGCTTCGCCGAATTGGCTGTCCACGTCGTACTCACGCGCCACTTCTCGAATTTGTTGGTCGGTTTTCGGATCTATTTTTTCGCCGCGTTTCTTCCTTTCTTCCAGTTTCATCCACAAAGCACGAACTGGCTCCGCAGTTAGGTCCGGCTTGTCAAACGTTATGTCGAAAGCGACGACCTTTGCGCCGTCATCATGAAGCGCATCCAGCGTCTGTGCGAAATATTTGCGCGAGAATGGCCACTTTCCGAGGATCTCTTGAGATCGTTGATCGATACTGACGATGACGATGCGGTTGTCCGGCGGCGTTAATTTGGGAGAACGGTAGCGGAAACGGGTGTCCAGCGTGCTGTATTCGAATCGTTTGAAGAACTCCAGGATTGGTGCGGAGTCTTCCTTTAGAAAAGTGAAGTAGTAAAGCGTCAGGGAGGCTAAAGTGATGCCGAGGCTGATTAGAAAGGAGGCGCGATGGCGCCACCAGGAGAGGAGGAGTTCGTAGATGCTGTAGCCGATTCGACCCTTTCTCCAATTGGGCGTTGAATCGGGCATAGGCGGTAGCGATCCTGGTCAGAACACGAAATTAACAAACGGAAACTTTGGTTCGAGAAACGCCTTCTATAAATAAGGAAAGCCGCACTCTAAGCACCGCGACAAATCCACAAAGAAGAAAAGTCACAATGCTTTTGGTTAGAGAGACCAAACTACTCTCTGAAAATGAAATTCATGCGCACGCCGCTGACTTCAATGATGTCGCCATCATTAAGCCGCGTCGGGCCGGGAATGGGAGTACCGTTCACGGTCGGAGTCTTATCGCCCGGGCCGATGTAGTAGCCGTCGTCGCGCTGGCTGATTTGCGCGGCCATTTGCGGCTTGAACCAGCCGATTAAGCGCACCGTTGCCATCGAGGATTTGCCGATGGTGGTGAGCTTGTTCGTAAGGACGTATTCCTGACTAGCCGTTTTTCCACTTAGGACGATCACAGTCGGAACCTTGAGGCGGCCCGATGCGAACTGTGTACGCTCACCCATCGCGGCGGCCTGCTGCAGCATGTCCCGGCGCACTTTCGTATCCAGCACCATCGTTTCGTTAATCGAGGGAGCGGCTGCTTTGCGACCCATGTCATACGGCATCGGGGCGTCGTGGCTAGCATCAACTTTGATGGAATGCTTACCGACATGGATCGAATCGCCGTCGTGTAGCGTGGCGCGCTCGATGCGCAAATCGTTGACGAAAGTGCCGTTGAGGCTGTCGAGATCTTCGACGACCAGGCGCGAGCCTTCGTAATAGACGCGAGCGTGATGATTCGAGACGGCAAGATTGTCCACCGGAATGTCGTTATCCGGCGACCGGCCGATCGTGACCGCACGGCTGCCGATGGGCACTTCTTTAACAGTTTTACCTTCGAACATGAGGCTGAGTTTGGGCATTTCAGTGTCCTCCCGCTGAGCCGTTTGAGCTCGCGTGTTTGCGCCCCCCCGGGCGCAGCCAGGAAAGCCATCCTTTGGATTCGTCTTCCAGACGAATCACGATCACAGAAATGTTGTCGGAGCCGCCGTTCTCGTTAGCGATTGCAATGAGACGCTCAGCGGCCTTTTGTGGATCCGTTTCAGCCTGAAGAGTGCCTGCAATCTCAGGGTCGGTGACCATCCGCGTCAGACCATCTGAACAAAGCAAAAGCACATCGTGGGCGAAAAGTGCCTGCTCTTCGGAATCGACTTCGACCTCCGAATGCGTGCCAAGTGCGCGAAGCAAAACGCTTTGCATTTCGCTCTGTTCAGCTTCACTCGCGGTGAGGATGCCCCGGCGAACCTGCTCTGCGACGAGAGAATGATCGCTCGTAAGTTGTTCCAGCATCCCGGTGCGGAGAAGATAGGCGCGGCTGTCGCCGACGTGAGCAATACTAAGCGCGTTGTCGTGAATCCAAAGCGCCGTAAGCGTGGCACCCATCCCGCTCTGCTCGGGGTGAGCTTCGGCGGAGGTAAAAATGTTTTTGTTTGCGAGATGCACCGCGCTGACGAGCCGCTTGGTGGAAGCATTCAGGTTGGGAACGGGATTGCCGTAAGTCGGCAAGGATGAATTTGATTCCGCCTCGATGCAGTGTTTTACAACGGTTTCCACAGCCAACGCGCTGGCGATTTCGCCGTGCGCTTCGCCACCCATGCCGTCGGACAGGACAAACAGGTTCAGCGACTGCACGAGCCGAAAGCAGTCTTCGTTGTTCGACCGAACTTGCCCCACGTCAGTCGCGCCGCCGCTAACAATGCGCACAAACACTCCCTGTCTCGAGCACCCGGACGCACACACCAAGCCGGGCAACCTCATTCAACGCTACCAAAGCCACCACCGGCGCGAAAGGCAGTGCGCCCTACTGATTACTCACAGATTGACTACACAACTAGCGAGATTGGCTATACTGTTGGCCCTGCGGGAGTTGTGCGAACCCACATCGAAGGAAAAGTGAAGTAAATTTGGCCAAAATGCGGCTAAAACGCAACAAACATGCCGATGGGGGCAAGCGTGAACGGCGGCGCCTGAACGCGTCACGCGTGAACCACGAACTCGAAGAACTGAACCGAATTGGAATTGCCCTCTCCGAGACCCGGGATGTCGACCGGTTGTTGGGAATGATTCTGCAGAAGGCGCGTGAAGTTACCGTTGCCGACGCCGGGTCGTTGTATTTGTTGGAACGAACCGCGGGCAAGGTGGATCTGCGATTCAAATTGACGCAAAACGATAGTGTCGAATTTCCGTTCACGGAGTCCACGCTGCCGCTGACCGACCAATCGATCGCGGGATATTGCGCCTTACGTGGGCACGTCGTGGAACTTGCCGATGCGTATCGTGTACCGAAGCAGGTGCCGTTCCAATTTAACAAGTCATTCGACGAGCAGGCTGGGTACCGCACGCGGTCGCTTCTGGCGTTGCCGATGAAAAACGGCAAAGGCGAAGTGCTGGGTGTGCTGCAGCTTTTGAATTGCAAGCGCACATGGAAAACACGTCTGCGCGACGCGAAAGCGGTGGCGAAGAATGTTCATGCATTTCCCGAGCATGCCGTGCGGTTGGGATTGTCGCTGGCATCGCAGGCGGCGGTAGCGTATGAGAATTCACGTTTGTACCGCGATATTGAGAATTTATTCGACGGCTTTGTGAATGCGGCGGTAACTGCAATCGAACAGCGCGATCCGACGACGTCCGGCCATTCGCAGCGCGTTTGCGCGATGACTGTGGCACTGGCGCAAGTGGTAGATCGCGAGGCGAGCGGCCCTTACGCGGGGTTGCGATTTTCGCGCGAGCAGTTGAAAGAGATTCGCTACGCGGCGCTACTGCACGATTTCGGGAAAGTCGGCGTCCGAGAGGAAGTGTTGGTTAAGGCGAAGAAATTGTACCCGCTGCAGTATGCGCGGCTGATGGACCGGTTCGACTATATTCGGCGAGACATCGAAGCAAATGCGGCGGAGAAGAAAGTGGACGCCCTGCTGAAGCTCTCAAAAAAGAAGGCCGCGGAAAAAATCAAAGCAATCGAGGTGGAGGCCGTGGCACTGCTGAGGGAACTCGAACAATGCGCGGAATTTGTGGCAAGAGCGAACGAGCCGACAGTGATGCCTTCAAGCGATGCCGGATTTATTGGGGAAATTGCGCGGAGAACTTACCGGGATCAACGTGGCTCACAGCGGCCGTACTTAACGGAAAACGAAGTGCAACTGCTTTCGATTCCGCGCGGGAGCCTTGCGCCGGATGAGCGGCGCCAGATCGAATCACACGTTGTTCACAGCTTTCAATTTTTGGTGCAAATTCCCTGGACGCAAGAATATAAACGGATTCCGGAGATTGCGCGAGCGCATCACGAGAAATTGAATGGCAAGGGATATCCCGCCGGTTTGACGGGGGCGGAAATTCCCGTGCAGGCTAAAATGATGACGATTTGCGATATTTTTGACGCGCTTTCCGCGACGGACAGGCCTTACAAACGTGCAGTGCCGACGGACCGGGCGCTGGACATTTTAAAATTGTGCGTGGAAGACGCAGAGGTGGACGCCGAGTTGTTTCGGATGTTTGTGGAATCGCAGGTGTATCGCGTGGCGGTGAAGTCCTGAGGATGAGGCGAACGCTCGATGGTTTCGTTGTTGTATTGTGCCTCGGAGCGATCGTCTTTTGTTATGCCGCGGATGCGCAGGAAGCGCCCGATGCCTCCAACGCAAGAATCCTGCTCGTGCCCAGGCGTATGGTCAGCGGTGAGCGGGCCACACTCGCGGTGCTCGACGTTGGTGGACGATTGACGCCGGGCGCGACGATCCACTTTTCGAACGGCGACAAAGTTACAACCGACACGACGGGGCGCGCCTTGTTTGTTGCGCCACTGACGGCCGGTGTTCTGTTTGCATCGATAGAAGGGCGGCCCGGTCGAGTAGCCACGACCGTGCTGCCTGCGCAGGAGGGAGGCGGTGCCGCGCGCGTTGAGCAAGCACCGCGCATCGCGTCCGCGTTGGACCGGTTTGAAGTGACCGGAACCGGATTTTGCGGCGACGCCGATAAGAATGAAGTGACAATCGCCGGCCAATCGGCATTGGTCCTGGCGTCTTCCCCGGATTCACTGGTGATTCTGCCGCCGCCCGATCCTCCGGTGGGGCCGGCGGAAGTTTCGGTGGCTTGCGGCAAGCAAGAGCCTGCACGGTTCAATCTATTGTTGGTCACCTTAAAGTTGTCGGCGGACACATCGCCATTGCAGCCTGGGCAAAAGCGAACTTTGCGCGTTAGCGTCGTGGGTACACAGGAGAAACTGCAATTAGAAGCCCGGAATCTTGCGCCGGATATTGCCGACCTCGCGGGAGGAAACCCTGTGAAGACGTTCAGTTCCGGCGAGGCGGAAAATATTGCTGAATTTCAAGTCATAGGGAAAAAACGCGGCAAATTCTTGATTTCGATCCGGCTGGTGCCCGTGGTGGTGAAGCCGCCTCGTTAAGCCGACTGCTTATTCGCTATAGGCAAGTCCAAGGTTCGCTGCGGGTCTCCCTGGATTTGCGGCACGGAATCCCCCGCGAGCATCGCCTCCACTGAGGTTTCCGCTTTTTCAAACCGTTTGTCCGCTTCGGCGTAACTTTGCGCTGCGTTCTTTAGATGGGTGCCTAGTTTCTCGAACGGGTCGACGAACTTGCGAAGTTGCGACTGCAAACCTGCCAGATTCGCGCGAAGGTTTTTCGCGTTTTCCTCGATCTGCATTCCCTGCAATCCCATCAAAATGACCTGCAGGTTCGCATAAAGCGTGTTGGGAGAAACGGCTACGACGTTTCTGCTGCGGCAATATTCGTCGAGCGGCGTGGACTTGGCGTCCGTGGTCATGAGTAATTCGTAGTAGACGCTTTCACTGGGCACAAACATGAGAGCAACAGGCAGCGTCGCTTCTTCGGGCAGGACGTATTTTTTCGAAATGGCGTCGGCGTGATTCTTGACGGCGTTAGCAAACGCGCGGCGTGCGTCTTCCCCTTCTTCCGTGATGCGGCGATACGCATCCAATGGAAATTTCGAATCGATCGGCAAGAGTTTGTCGCGCAGAAAAATTACGACATCGGCGATTTCGCCGCTGCTGAACCGGTGTTGGCGGGCATAGCGGTCTTTCGGAAGGCAATCTTCAAGCAGCCGCTCCAATGTAACTTCGCCCAACGAGCCGCGGGTCTTAGCGCCACCCAGAATGTTTTGCAGCGTTTCGGCGGTTTGCGACATTTGGCTACCAGCAAGTTGAACTGCGCCCAACTGCTTCTGAATTTC
The DNA here is from genome assembly GCA_035577625.1 of Candidatus Dormiibacterota bacterium. Taxonomy (GTDB): domain Bacteria; phylum Acidobacteriota; class Terriglobia; order Acidiferrales; family UBA7541; genus Acidiferrum. The sequence goes on along the minus strand of DATLVG010000041.1, from coordinate 16,052 downwards.
GCCGAGGGTTTGCTGGGAATTTTTCAGCTCGTTGGCCATCGCCGCTTGCGACTGCGCGGAAATCTGTGCGGACTGGCTCACGCCGTCCTGCAGTGTCTTGGTCACACTGTCGAGGCGCTGCGTGACGGATTGCCCAATCGAGGCGATCTGCCCGGCACTTTGCGCCTGTGCCGTAGCCATAGTCTGTAAATCGCGGCGCAGCTCGGTCATTTGCGATTCCACATTCTGCGTGCGCCGCTGGCTTAGCGCGTTTTGCAGCGCCACCCAAGCCACCAATGCCGCGACGATAAGCAATCCCGCGATGAGAACGGCCGTCATGCCATCTCCAGAATGAGGTTGCGATTACGTTTATCTACTCTACGCGCATGCGGCGATTCTGAAAACACGCGCAAAGAGAAACGGGCTCACGGCTGAACCGTGAGCCCGTGAAAAGTCTTCGGTTCGCTGGAGTTAAAACACGAGCTTCAAGGCGAACTGGAACTGGCGCGCGTCATAGGAAGCCGTCGGCTGGCCTGCAAAGCACGTCGCGCCCGCCGTCGGATCGCAGAGTTGGTTCACGGCGGCGACGTTAGTGCGGTTTAGCAGGTTGAAGCCGTCGGCGATCAGGTTCAGCTTCAACCTTTCGCCGAGCGGAATTTCCTTACTTACGCGCAAGTCGATTTGAAAGAAGCCGGGGCCGTTGAAGCGGTCGCGGCCGAGGTTACCGTTGCAACCGGCAGGCGGTGTGATGCCCGGTATCGAGAATGTTGAACCATCGTTCGCCAGGCATTGGTCTGCCGGTCCGAATTGTATACCGGGAATGAAGGGGGAAGTCGTGCCGCCGCTGGTGACGACCGAAGGACGGGCTTGCGACGCGCCGAGGTCGAGGCGAGTGTCGGTGCCGGTGATGATGTTGAACGGCCGGCCCGCGGCCACTTCAATGATCGGCGAAAGGGTCATACCGCCGAAAGCGTGCTTGAACGCGCCATCGCCGCTTTTCGCAGCGGCGGATTGGAAGACGGCGCTCGTTACCCAGCGATGTCGCTGGTCGTTCACGGAATTCGCGCGCTCAAAGAAAGGGAAACGGCTGTCTTGCGGTTCAAGAGGAGACTGCAGGTCGGTGCCATCGTCAATGGAGTGCGACCAGGTGTAGCTCGAGAAGAGTTCGAAGCCTTTTGAGAAGCGCTTCTCGACATTGACGGTGAGCGCGTGATACCACGAGCTGGCGTCGGAGAGTTGCGCGTCCACGCTGTTGAATGGAACGGGCACGGTGCCGACGGGATAATGCGCGGCGTTAGCTAGAGCTTGCTGGACTTGGAACCCGCACGTAAAGGTCGGGCTGGCCGCGCACTGCGGCGCCAGCTGCGCAAGCCCGAGAGCAAAGGACGGATTCGGGCCGGATGGCCTGAAGAAATTAAAAAATGCCGGCGTGCTCACAAATTGCCCGTCGAACGATGCGAGCGGGGCCGGGCAGCCGAAGAGCGCGCCCAGAACTCCGGGAACCGCGCCCGGGGCGGAAACGGCCACGCCGCAAGTCGTTGCGGTGGGCAAGACGTCAGAGCTGGGTGCGACCACGGTCACCGGGTTTGTGAATTTCAGACCAGCGAGGTTGGCGTTCAGCAAATTGTTCGCAAGCAGGACCGGATTGGTCGAATTGATGTCAACGGGGCGATTGAGATGCAGACCGCGCGTGTATTGATAACCCGCGCTGAGCTTCCATGAACCGGCAATCTCACGTTCAATTGTGACGTTGCCTTGCTGCGCATAGCCGTACTTGAATTTCGCGCTGAGCGGCAGGGTGAAAGGAAGAATCGGCAAGGGGAATCCATTGGTCAGATAACTTTGATTTGCAAAAATAGATCCGGACGCCAGGGGATCGAAACGTTGGTGCTGAGGATCATAAAACATATTGGGCAGAGCGTTCAGGACGCCCTGGAAAATGGATGAACCGTTGAGGTTCGCAGGAGTGTCCGTACCGGGGCCGCCCGCTGTCGCACAATCTGGCGTGACTAACCCACAAGCAGAAGGCGTGCCTCCCGCGGAGAGAAGCTGAACCGAGCGACCGCCATCCGCTGTAACGGAGTCAAATGCGACAGCGAGGAGCGGATGGTCGTAAAACAATCCATAACCGACACGGACCACAGTCTTGCCGTTTCCGGCTGGATCCCAGGCAATACCGACGCGTGGAGCAATGTTGTTGTAATCGCGCGGGATACCCTCCACCACCCCCAGGGCTTTTTCCGCAGCCGCATTTACGTCCGTGGCAGCTTTGAAAAGGGGAGTGATTTCCACGTCGTAACGGACACCGTAATTGAATGTCAACTTGTTGTTCACGCGCCAGGAATCCTGTGCGAAGAAGCCGAAGGGGATATTGTCGAACGGTTGATTTGAGTTGCCGATGCCTTGAATGTAGGTGGTCGGGATTCCGAGGCCGTACGCTTGAGCGCCGGTTAGGCCGGGAAGGTCGGACGGAAATCCAAACTGGGAAGAAAATGTGGAAGCCGCAAGACCACCGAAGTTAACGTCACCGCCGAAATCAAGCTCAAAGATCTGAGCCTTGGTCGAACGAAGCTGGACGAGGTTTGCATCGGCGCCGAACTTAAAAGTGTGATGCCCCCAGGTTTTTGCAAGAGTGTCGGTGAACTGAGTGCGGCGTTCGATGCGATCCACGGTTGAATAAGGTTCGCGGCCAAAGTATGCAAATCCTGGAATGTTCACGCCGATCTCGCTTCCTCCGGGTTGTTGAGAGAAACCAAAATGGAGGCCGCGCCGGGCATACTGGAACCGGAATTGATTGACGGCAGACTTGCTTAGAATCGTGTCGTGCTGGAAGACGATGTCGAAGTCGCGTGACTGGTTGTAACCCGCGCGGGACCCGGAATTTTGCCCGAACACCTGATTTTGGGAGGTTGAAGGAAGTCCGGTGACCAACGAAGGCGATATTCCTATGCGAAGGAAGGAGTGGTTGTTGCTGGTCCAGTTCTGATCAAGCCGGAAAGACCACAGGCTGGTCTTTTCCGCGACCGGATAGTTGCCGCGCAGAGAGTTTAAAGTCGCATAAGATTGTGGCAGCGTGGCGATGCCGACCCCAAAGGGGGTGCAGGAGACTGTGCCCACTGTCGTGTTCGCCGGGCAGTTAACGGGGAGTGGAAAGCGGGCAGCCTGAGATCCGAACGCGCAGAGTCCGGCTTGCCCACAGATCAAACCGGGGTCGATGCCAAACAGTGCGACACTCGACGCAGAGCCGACCAACGCGGCGTAGGACTTCGCGGCATTGATCTGCCCTGTGCCCAGAAGCTGAAGGACCGCTGTCGATTGATCCGACGTCATCAACAAGCCATCCAGGCCGCAGCCTCCGCAATTAAATGGCGAAAGACCAAAATTGTTTACACCAATGCTGGAGAATCCCGTTTCTTCTCGTTGCGTGTATTCATAGGAGCCGAAGAAAAAAGTCTTGTCCTTCTTCAGCGGGCCCCCGATTGTGAGTCCTGACTGGACGCGGGTGAAGGGCTGCTTTACCGGTTTGAGGACGCCAGTTGCGGGATCGACTTCGCCTGAAAACGGGTTGCGCGCCTGAAACGATTTGTTGCGGAAAAAGCCGAACGCGTCGCCGTGAAATTCGTTGCCGCCGCCCTTCGTGACAATGTTGATGACGCCGCCTGTGGCACGACCGTATTCCGCATTGTAATTGCTGAGAATCAGCTGGAATTCCTGAACGGCTTCCTGCGACACCGTGGCGCGAATGCCGTTGACCGAGTTGTCCACCGCGTCTGCGCCGTCCACCGTAACGCCATTCGAACGTGCGCGTGCGCCGCTAACGTTGAGGCCGCTGTTCGGCGCGGGACCAATCGTCGGAGAAACGTCGCGCGTTGCCTTGGAATCGATAAGCGTGAAGTTGATGTAGTTGCGGCCGTTGATGGGCAGGCCGTCGATGCGGCGAGTATCAATCGTGTCGGAAACTTCGCTCTTGGACGTTTCAATGTTGGCGGTTTCCGTCGTTACTCGCACAGTTTGTTGTACACCGCGAAGCTCAAGCCGCGGATCGAACGTGGCGTTTTCACCGACGCGCACCGTAACGGCTTCGCTCGCGTAAACGGCGAAGTTGGCGCCGCCATCGACAGTTAATTTGTAGGTTCCCGGAGAAACGCTCAGGAAACTGTAGCGACCGCCCTCATCGGACACTGCCGTTCGTTCCGCGCCAGTAGTGCTGCTGGTAAGGGTAAGCTTCGCCCCGCGAACCGCCAGGCCCGACGGGTCCATCACTGTGCCGGATAGGGAAGCCGTGTTCTGAGCCGCGGCGCCTCCTGCCCAACCCAGAATAAAAATGACAAGCAACATCCACACGCACACACTTTGCCTGCGTCCCATGGAGGCCTCCGAATTACGTTTCCGAATCAGCCGCTACCCCTAGCGGCGGCGGGGGTACCGCCCTGCGTGACAAGAGAATAAATACCCGGCTTCTCTTGTAACGTCAACTGGTTTGCAACTTTAGTCTGATACTACGCAACAGACAAGCACAAGCTAACGAGAGTGACGCGAGTCACACAAGTGGCAAATGGCGGCAAGAGGCGTCAAATGACGTCAAAGCAAGTGGATTCTGCTCTAGAACTGCAGGTGGCGCTGGACGAGTTTGCGGAGCTTCTCGCGATCTTCGTCCTTCATGTGCACGAACTCCACGCCGTTTCCATCGGGACCGATATTGCGGACGACTGCAGTGAACTGAATCTTCTTCAGTCCGGCACGGACTTCTAGCTTGATAGAATCGCCGACCGTCAATTTCTTCGGTGACTCCAGAAAAGCGCCGCCGAGACTGATCGTTTTAACTCGCGCGAGCCCTGCCGCGCCCTGTTCGATCTGCGCCCGCAACGGGGATTCGAGTGGAACACGGGCATAACGACGGGGGACAACGAAGTTGGCGCCTGACTGCGTGGCTGATTCGAACGCCGCTCGGACGCGAGCCGACGTCGGCCGATTTTCCATCATGGCTAGCGCATCTTCCGCCGCGGCACGCAAACCTGCAGGCTCGGCGTGAGTTAGCCCCTCCCGCTTTTCGCAAATGGAATGCAGTAGTTCGCTGGATTCTGTAGCACGCATTCGCCCGAGAGCTTCGATGGCTTTGATGCGTACGAATTGGTCGCGAAGAATGTCGTGCTCACCTGCGGCGATTTCCATCATTTGCGGAACTGCAGTGGTTTCCATCGCGAGACCAATCTGGTCAATCATCATTGGGACAACGAGAGGATGTGCATCCGCCAGAATCGCGGAAAATATAAATGCGGAGCTCTGGATGGAAGCGGCATTAGCCGGGCGCGAAAGTTCGCTCACCGCGAGATCTTGTAAATTCCATTCCCAGCTTGCCAATGCTCGGGGCAAACCGCGAAGCAGGCGTTCGGGATCGGCGGCGGCCAAAAGTTTTATCGAGGCACTCACACGCTGACGCCGGGCTTCGTAAAGCCGCGATTCAAGAAGATTCAGGGCGGGCACGCCAATCGCGCGCAGCAGCCGGGACATCGCCGGCAAGTATTCGAAGCCGCGCGGGTCGGTCAACAACAACGTCAACCGATCGAGCAGCCGCTCGGGGTCGCGCTGCAGCAACCGCGGCAATGCCGGATCCAAGGCGCGATTCGCCAGCGCGGCGTCAATCAACATCATCCAGCGGTCCTGCGCGATGAGGCGTTGCGCCAACGCCTGCATGTGTGCGAACTGAGGTTCGCGCGGAGTCTTTTCGAGCCCGATCAAAATGCTTTCCAGCCCCGCAAAATCACCGCGCGTCACGGCAATTCGGCCGAGGGTCTCTAGAAAAGCCGCAAGCAATGCCGCGGTTTCCGGTTGTGATTCTTTTCCCAAGGCCTGCAGCGTGCCACGGCTCAGGTCTTCCGGAAATTGATTTGGCCAAAGCGATTCAATGATGGGCGAGAGCTCATTGAGTCCCGCTGCGATTTCGCGCCGCGCCGTAACTTCCAGGACATCGAGGCGTCTTGCGTAATTCAGAAGAATATTTCTTGCTTCGCGGCGCGGTGCGTCCACACCCGCGTCGGCAAGTTGAGAAAGCGCCTGGCGCAGCGCCGAAACCGGTACGCACCAGACTTCCTGCCCCCGCAATACAGCCGATTTCTCGCGCGGAGGGAGTTCCACCCAAAAACGTTCGAGCAGCTTTTCGCGGTGTTTCTCGGACGCCCATGCCGTGGACAAGGTGGAGAAATGTTGTGAAGAGTGAGGGCCTTTATAAGTTCCGGAGGTAACGAGTACATCCGCCAGTTTAAAAATGGACGCGCGCACCGCTTGCGGAGATATTTGGCCGATATAGAATTCGGCGCCGATGAACTCCAGCACAAGAATCTCGGAGAGACGCAGGAGATACGGCTGCGGCTTTTCCGCGTCGCGCGGGCCATTCTGAGAAATTGCGCTCAGGAGCATGTGGACCGTGTCGCGGCTCGCTTCTTCCAGTGCTCCGTGAATGGAACGCGCCGCTTCCTCCGGAGCGAGTCCGCGTGCTGCTTCCAGCGGGGGCGTCAGGCGGGCGAGCAACCGCAGCACAGTGCTCAAATCTTCGAGACTCGGCGGTGCAATCGGCGCATCGGCATTTTCCCGCGGCGCGTTTCCGCCGAATGCCACGAGTGCCGCGATCAAGCTCGCAAGCACCGTGTCCACTTTCCGGTCCGTCTGCGTGTTGACTTGAATTCCTTCCACGCCATGCTCCAGTAGTTTTGCCGTCCACCAGGACGCGCGATTCTTCTTTGACGACTCCTCCGATTTTAGCAAGGCGGCCTTGATGAGCTGAGCAAGCGTGTCCAGTTCGCCTACATGAAATCGCCGTTCGAAGATCAACGTTTGGATGCCGACCCGCTGCAGTTCGATGGCTAGCGCCTGAAGTTCGCCGCGAACGTCCGGCAACGGCGCTTCGCTTAACTTCGGTATGACGATGGCGCTTCGCTCGACGCGAAGTGCGATTCCGTTCATTGCGAACGCGAAAGAACGAATTTGTTCGTAAGCTGATTCGAGGCTCTCAAGCACGCGAGGATGATTCCGTTGGTACAGCCGCTCGGCGCGGAACAAAATGTGCAGATCCTTCAGGCAGCGCTGCACATCTACGGCCGTCGGCTCAGAAGGCGAATAGGGAGAAACGATGCTAGGCGCGACGGGTCGGGACCAGGCCGAGGTGTTGTTGGCTGGCGCACCGGGAACTGTTTGGCTCCCGCCCTTTTCGTGATCCGAATTTGCAATCGCCCTGAAAGCCACAGCATTCCTTGTCTTCCGTGCCCACCTCAACGCGTTGAGTGCGGTGTCGGCGTTTCCCAAGCGGCCTTTGCATCCGCATGTCCAGCGGGTAGAAAGGCCCTTCTAAGTACGGAGCACGATGCCTTCCCCGTCTGAAACACCGTAAGTCGTTTGTTTACAGCGAACAGAGCCGATAGTTCTAAAACTAAACACCCATAGCTGTAACAAAATGTTACAAATTGGGGAGCTGAAAGAACGTCTGGCGGGAGCTTATTTCTGGCGCATCTTCTCGTTGACTGACACCGTTCCGCCCTCTGTCAGCTCCACCGCACGTCGCGATAGCTGAAAGCCATCCTTCCTAAGGACGATCGTATGGATGCCAGCGGTTATTTCCACGCGTGCAGGAGTCTGCTTGCCGGTTGGAATGCCATCAACCGAAATCTCCGCGCCCGGGGGATTGGAGTCCACCTGCGCCCACGCCACGTGAGCGCCTCTTTCCTTCAGCTCGATATCGAGTTGCGCTTGCGCGTTTTCCTTGACGGCCACACTCTGCGAATACGGTTCGAACCCTTGCCTTCGCAGCACAAGGTTGTAGGTGTTCGGCGCCAGAGGAATCGTGAGCGGCGTCTGCCCTGATTGCTTATCGCCATTGATGAAGACGTCCGCGCCTGCGGGATGCGTCACGATGTACAGACCAAGAGCGGTCTGTTCCAGATTGATTTTCTGGTCGAGCGTTTGCCCTGCTCGAATTTGCAGCGCCGTCTGCGTCGGTTGAAATCCGGTCTTCTTGACTTCGAGGTTGTAGCCGCCAGGGTCAAGATTTGAAAAGCTGCAAGGCGTTTCACAATGTGAAGAGTAGTTGTAAGCGCCTGTGACCACCGCCGTCGCCCCGACGACATTTGTAATTACATGAATTGCGCCACGCCCTGGCGGTGGAACGGGATGCGACCCGGGTTCTGGGGCGCCGCCGCCGCTTACCGGCGTGTCGTCATACTGGATGTCGTCGACGACTTGCACGCCGGTTGGTGCACCCTTTAGGAACTTCAGAAGCTCTCCATGTTCGGAAGGCCTTAGCTTTCCGGAAAGCGTCAGCGTGTTTCCGGTTCCATGAATTTTTAGTTTTCCAGCAATGCCTTTTTCCGATGCGGCTTCTTCGATTCGCCCCTTGTATTCCGCGGCGGTCGGAGAAAAGCCACCCACGGCCATGGAAGAGCTAGCAGCGCCTTTGACGGGCTGTGCATTCGTCTTTTTTACCGGCTGAGGAGTGACAGATTCGGTAGGCTGCGAATTTTCGTTCGCCGTCGCTGCGTCCGAAGGGTCAGATGTTTTCTCCCCGCTCGCTGCAGCGGGATCGTCGTCCGCATTTCTTGCAGTATCTTTGTTGACTGGAGCGGCGTTCTGAATTTGATTCTGTTGCCGCGCATCGTCAAACACCGGTTTAATCTTCCGGTATCCATAAATAATGACGCCGACGAGGATCAACGCAAGAAATACGGTCAGAAATGGGCTGCTCTTGCGAGCTGGCTCAGCGGGTTGAATCGCGGCCGTGCGGCGCAAAAGGGGCGTCTGCGTTGGGCTTGCCGCCCGTGCTTGCAGTGAGCGCGCCGTATGTGCTGTCTGCAATTCTTCGTTGCGGCCCATCCGGTGCGCCGGCGTCGCGACCGTATCGTCCGGTGAGCCCGTGAGCATGACGGTTGACGCGGGGCTATCGTTCGCCGCGATAGAGCGGTAGTTTTTCAAATCCTCCAGCATGTCGCGGCAATTCTGATAACGCGCAGAGGGCTCCTTCGCGAGCGCCTTCATCACCACCGCGCTCAATCCAGTGTGAATCGACGGGTCAATCTGTCGAGGAGGAACCGGCTCTTCGTTCACAATCTTGTAAATGACCGTCGTGATGTTTTGACCCGGGAAAGGCTTCTCGCCAGTGATCATTTCATAGAGCAAAACGCCGAGCGAAAAGATGTCGCTGCGGCCGTCTACGACACGCCCTTTCACCTGCTCCGGCGACATGTAACTGGGCGTGCCCATCACATGCGCAGTTTGCTGCACCGTGCCGAATTGCAAAATTTTTGCCGTGCCGAAGTCCGTCACTTTCACCGTGTCATCGGCGGTGAGCATCAGGTTTGCGGGCTTGATGTCGCGGTGAACGATGTTGCGTTCGTGCGCAAAGTGAAGCGCGCTGCACGTTTGTTCCATGATTCGCAGTACGCGCGGCAGCGGAAACGCTTGTCCGGAATCGAGCAGAGCCTGAAGGCTCTTGCCTTCCACCAGCTCCATCGTGATGTAGTAAAGGCCTTCTTCTTCGCCTGCGTCGAATACCACCACGATATTCGGATGCGTTAGTAGGCCCGCAGCACGCGCTTCGGTCTGAAACCGGTTCAACAGTTCGGGTCGAGAAAGGCCGGTGCCTTCTTCGGAGAGTCGCAACGTTTTGACGGCCACCGTGCGGCCAATGACCGGATCGACGGCCTTGTAGACGACACCCATGGCGCCGCGTCCAAGTTCGCCCTGGATTTCATACCGCCCGGCTTTGGTCAGAGTGACCATTATCAATATATCGGCTCTGTCTTCAGGTGCTTAAGCGCAGGGACTCATCCTTAGCCTTGGCCCCTCCTTTTGGCATCGCGAACCGACTTGCGACACCATGCCCTATCTTTGACAGTACTGAGCGATTTTTCTGGGGGTCAATCCGTCCGGAGTACCAGTGTTTCGCACTCGCCAAGAGCCCACGCAAGCTGCGAGGAATGCGCCGGTTAACCTTACCCAACGCAAAAAAGAGGGTTGCCATTTTCGATACGATTCGATAACGTACCCGCACCGTAGTTCTCCCCTACGCAGTGCCCAAGAACCCACTTTTCCCCGGAGGGCCTCTGTGCCAACAGAATCCAACCATGTCGCCGTAATCGCTATCCACGGTGTTGGACATCATGAGTCGGGCGCGACGGCCCAAGCCGTTGCCGACCTGCTCACGGGTCTCGAATCCGACGGCACACGCAATGGCCACAATCGCTATACGCCGTTCGCCGTCCGCCAGGTGCAGATTCCACTTCGCGCGGCGCAAAGCCCTGAACAAATCAGGCTGGTCAAGGAAGCGAACAAGGGAGGCATCGCCTCGACTTTTGAAGAGCGCCGGGGAGCCTTTCGCAACCTTTATAGTTGGGCCGCCTGGTTTGGTGAGAAGGGTGAGTCGCCTGAGCACCGGAAAGAGCGCCACGAGAGCGTTCGCGAGATCGACGTCTCCACAGAGTTCATGCGCATGCAGTTGGATCAATTCTCCGGCGACCCCACGCAAAACAGCTTTTCGACCTGGCGCCATGATGGGCAGCGGCTGGACGCCTCAGGCAACCGGTCGCAAGACGTCCACGTTTACGAAATGTATTGGGCCGATCTCGCGCGTCCGAACAATTCGCTCTTGCGCTTCTTCTTTTCGTTCTACCAACTTCTGCTGCATCTCACCAGTCTCGGTCGCATCGCCCTGGACCAAGCGGCTCTGGAAAACATCGGGAAGCTCGATTGGTTTCTCTATTTTCGCGCCTACACGTATGCCACGCGCCTGCTCACACTCGCCATTCTGCCGCTGATGGTACTGATTTACGGCGTGGTGCTCGCTCCGTTGCCGCTATTGCTCCCCGTCGGTGCAAAGCGAGCGATTGTCGCCGGCGCGTTCCTGTCCGTTTGTGCCCTGCTGGCAACTCTTTACCTCAGTCTTCGTCGAGAACCGTTTCTTGGCGTGCGCAGTTGGTGGTTCTGGCTTGTCCCCGGGATTTTTTTGGGCGTCATCGTAGCGGTTGCATTGTGCTTTTATCAGCAATTCGCGCCGCTCGTTCTTGTTCTTGAGTGGTGGATTCTCGGTGCCGCGGTTTCCTACGTCATCTTCGTTCAGTACGACCAGGTTCGCATCGGTGCTCGCCAATTGGGCGCAATTTTCATTGCATTGGTCACGATCGCCTTCCTTGGTCTGCTCTGGCAGCGAGGCGCCTATGACGAAGCCGCTCTCCGCATGACCTCCTTCCTCCTCGTTCAGTACGTCTTTCTTCTTCTTCGGATCCTTGTGACTTGCTTTCTGCTACTGGCGTGTCTGACCTTCTTGATGGAAGGAATCTGCTCCCTGCGCCTCGGACTTAAATCCGGACACGAGGCGCCTCTAGCTCGTGCTCGGGCCGCCGGACGTACCGCTCGCTTCGCTGTCGCCGTTCCAGCGCTTCTTATTCTCATGTTGGCCGTCTTTACCGGCAGCGCGGCTTACCACTTTGTTTCCGCGCGCGCGGATCTTTATTGCGGCATCACTCCTCGAACGATGTGGCTTCCGAAGCCGCTGCAGTGGATGGCGCTCACTCCCAATGAGACAGATCGCTTACTCGCCGCTGTGAGAGATTCGTCCAGCTCGTCTTCCAACCCGGCGTGTCCAACTGGCTGCCCAGCTGCAGTTCCGGCCGCGCCTGGTGCCGTACAAAATGCCGGCATCTTCCTCCAGGGCTTAATCGTGCAGTCGGCGCCTCCAGGAATGATTCTTTCCGTCGGTCTCGCCAGCGTTGGATTTTTCCTTCTGATATTGATAGTGCTCCCGTCTATCTATTACGAAATTGCTCCCGCCCGCGCTGCCAGCAATGTCCGCTCGATTCTCCTGGGAAATTGGCTCTCGTCCGGCTTCCGCCATTTCCGCTGGACGGTGATCTTCTTGTGGATCGCCGCATTTGTGGTGCCTCTCGCATCGCTGGGGTACGGCGTCTGGCGTTATTATTCATCGAATCCGGCGGGCGACGCGTTTTTACTCTATCTATATAAGTTGCCTCTGATGGCGAAGGGCGGCCGTCAGTTGCTCTCCTTCGGGGGAATTCTTGCCGGCTCTGCTGCTGTTCTGGCCGGTTTGCTCGTCAAATATTTGAGTGCCGTCCTCGACACCATTCTTGACGTGGACAACTACCTTCGCACCTCTCCTGCGGGCGCCACACCACGCGCGAAAATCGTCGAACGCTATACTGCTCTTCTTCATCATCTTCACACCTGCCGCGAAGGCGACGGCCGGCGTTCCTATGATCGAATCGTCATCGTCGCTCATAGCTTGGGCTCGCTCATCACTGCCGATCTTTTTCGCTTTCTTCGCCAGCGAGGCGAACCGGACCTGACGAGTTTCACCTTCGCCGGCCCGGAGTTGGAAGGCATCCCAGTTTATTTCTTCTCGATGGGCTGTCCCTTGCGCCAACTCTTGAGCCGCTTCTTTCCGCATTTGTATAAATGGATTCGCGCCATTCCGGAAGACACCAGCAAGCATCCTGCACCGAGCGATCCGAAAGAACTGATTCCGCTGGGTGAGCCGCCGCCTGCGGCACAACTCGGTTTGCAACAGTGGGTCAATTTTTATCGCAGTGGCGACTACGTTGGCCGTTCCGTTTGGATTAACGATGTCTACGTTCGCCCGACTGTCCGCGAACCGAGCGGTCTGCATTCCAACGACGGCCCGCAATTAATTTTCTACGACAATGGTGACCATTCCCAGGCGACCCGCGTGGACGCTTGCATCGGCCTCGGCGCTCACACGCACTACTGGGATCGCACAGCGCCTGACCTGGGCGAACAACTCGACCGGATGATCGTCGCGTGATTTGCTTGGAGCCGCCTAGGGTCTCGGCGCGCTCGATTCCGGCCCCATAGTTCGTTCCGGCATCGGTACGTTCGTTTCGCGGATCGGCCGATCCATTTCGCCCGGCCGCGCTGGCGCTTCGAGACCGTCCGTCAGCAGGAATCCTTGGAGTGCAATTCCACTTGTCCAGACGCTCTCCAGCGCCGCCACATATTCCATGTGTAGCTCGAACAATCGGCGCTGCATTTCCAGAACACGTGGATACGATGCCAGCATTTCGCCATGCCGCTGCTCCATCAGCTCGTAGGCCTTTCGAGCGCGCGGTAGAATTTCCCGGCCGTATTGCTCCACCACCAATCGAGCATTCGAATATTGGTCGAGCACATTCGCGGTCCTCGCGCGCAGCGTCAGCGCAACACGCCGTTTTTCTTCTTCAGCGCGATCGCCTTCCGCGAGCGCCGCGGCGACATTTCCCTGGTTGCGGTTGAAGATCGGAATTTCGACACCGACCTCCGCCGTTCCCTCCCAACCGGTTGTTCGCGGCACTGTGCCGGCCAATTCGTTGTTGTAGAGCAAACCGCCGCGCACGCGCAGATCGGGTATCGCTTCGCGTCTCGCGCGGACAATTTCCGCCGCATTCCTCGTCGCCGCCGCATTCGCAATTCGCACCGCCGGACTATTCTTCGCTATCGCCTCCAGCACCTCCTGGTCCGCCAACTCCGGCCAGCCGTGTTCCAGATCTCCCGCCACGATCGCCCGCTCCTTCTCCGGATCTCCCATCGCTGCCGCCAGCGACCTCCATTCTTCGCGCAGCGTATTTTCCTGCATTCGTCGCGCGAGCATCAGCCGGTGTGCTTGCAGCTCCGCCTCCAGAATTTCCGTTTCGTCCGCTTGTCCTGTGTTTCCCAATCGCCGCTCGGTGATCGCGTTTTCGTTGGCCACTTGCGCTAGTTGCGCGCGTATATCCGCCAGCTCTTGCGCTGCAAGCACGCGGTAGAACGCCATCTTCACGGCCGTCTCCACGCGAATCCTTTGCTCTTCCGCTTCGATTTCTGCCAGCGAAGTGTCCTTAGCAAAGACCGCCCGCGCCTTGCCCAACTTTCCGCCCATCACGATTCGTTGTTCGGCAAAGAATCCCTGTTTGCCGCCGCCAGTTTCTCCACCACGAATTTCGTCGCCGGAGTATCCCACGATTGGATTCGGCAAAAGTCCCGCCTGCTGTTCCCGCGCCCGCGCCGCCTTGATCCCGGCTTCCGCTTGTCGCAAGGTCGGATTTTTCTCTCGCGCGATCTGCTGTGCTTCTTCCAGTGTGAACAGTTTTTCGTGAGCATCGCGCTGCGCCTGCCCAAACCGCGGAAGCGCATGCACGGCCGGCTTGTTCATCGCAGGATGTTGCGTTGCGTCTTGTCCTGTCGACATTTGCATCTCTGGCATTTGCGGTTCCTGCGCCACCGCGCGGATGGAAACGATTGGTGTGCCAACACTCAACAGCAGCGCAATCGTCAAAAAGTTTCTCCGCCATTTCGGGGTCAAACCCTTCGGCGTGTCGCTCAGATTAAGATTCATGGTGCTGCTCGCTTCCTGCCACGGCACGGCCGCTTATCCTCTTCGTAACCTCCTCGTACTTCTCTTCGGGCAGCACCCGCACCATCGTCATCATTCCCATCATCCCCGCGCTCCAATTTTTAGGCAGTCCATGCGTCTCCGGTTTTTCCACCAATTCGTCCATTCCCATTTCCATGAATGCATCCTGGGGAAAGCCCGGAGTCCCTTCCGCATTTTTCGCCACAGGCGAAGGATGCACATGCGAGAACTTCGCGCTTGCCGCCAGCGATTGCATCTGCTCCATCGCGCCTTCTTCGGTCAGGTCAGCCGTCGAAATTTGCCGGTCGCGCAGCAAGTCCATCATCGAATTCATCATGTGATGCGGCAGGTGGCAGTGGATCATCCAGTCGCCCGGATATTTCGCGTCAAATTCCACGACTCGAGCCTGCGCCACGCCAACCAGCACCGTATTCGTCGGATACCACGTCGTTTCTGGTGCGCGGCCGCCTTCCGTCCCGGTGATGACGAACTGATTTCCGTGCAAGTGAATGGGATGGTGATCCATTCCCAGATTTACGAAGCGCAGTCGGACACGGCTGCCCAATCGTGCGATCAGCGGCGTCGTCAGCGGCGCCGCCACCCCATTGAACGTTAGCCAATTGAATTCCATCGACGCGCTGTTCGGCACGCCGTTCGATGGAAGCACCGCCCATTCCTGCAGCACGATGCCGTAGTCGTGCTCAACACGCGGCGCAAATTCTTCCTTCGGGTGCGCAACGAAAATTCCGATGAGGCCCATCATTTCCTGCATGGCGCTGTGCGCGTGATAAAAGAACGTTCCTTCCTGATGCACCGTAAATTCGTACGTGAACCTTTCTCCCGGTGCCGTCGGTTTCTGGCTGATCCACGGCACGCCATCCTGTTCGATCGGCACTTCCAGTCCGTGCCAGTGCATCGAAGTGCTTTCTGGAAGGCGGTTCTCAAATATCACGCGAACGCGATCGCCCTGCGTAACCTGAATCGTCGGTCCAGGGCAACTGCCGTTGTAGCCCCACACGTCGAGCGTTTTCCATGGAACCACCTTCCGTTTTACCGGCTCCGCGATGAGCCGGAACACTTTCGTGTTGCCGTCCATCTCGTGTGGTAGGTCGCCCGCGTCTGGCGTGATCATGTGCACTGGCGCTGCGGGCGTTTCTTTTGAGCCCCGTTTCGGCCGTTCATTCCCGCCCCCGGTCGTCCCGCGCATCTGCCCGCGCAGACTTTCGCCCCAACCCAATAGTCCGGTTCCAAACATCGCTGCATTCCGGAAGAAATTCCTTCGTGAACTGCTCATAATTGTTCTCCTGAGTTTCTTATACGAACATTTAGATTTGGTCGGATCGCTCTCAACTGCCTCTTGAATAGCGATCGAAGCTAATTGTTTGTCGTACAGGGTGTGCGCCTCGACGGAGTGGGCGCGTTTTTCGAGCGGCGAGGAATCAGGTGCGCAAAGTAATTGAAACTGCGCTCGCGGAGGAAAATATCGACGGCGGGCCCGCTGATGAGTCGCTCGACACGAGGAAAAATTCGGCGGCTATTTGCGCGTTCCCTCTCGCCGCAGCCAAACCGAACTTGCCGCCGTACGAAGCGCCCGCAAACTCATCACGAACCGATCGGCTTAGCACGGCGAGCGAACCGTCCGCCAACTTGCATGGTTTTGCAGCCGCACGAACGCTGAGGTGCAATCCGG
>DATLVG010000040.1:0-3711 GCA_035577625.1 Candidatus Dormiibacterota bacterium | reverse complement strand
AATGGAGCGGCCTATCGGAATCGAACCGACACCTGAACCTTGGCAAGGTTCCGTACTACCACTATACTAAGGCCGCTTACCTGACTTTTCTTTTATACCACGCAGACGCGACAAGCTACAAGGCCCGACGAACTGGGCTGTTCTGACCGCGTGAAAACCCTTGCTTACGAGACCTGTGCGACGCGTGCGGATTTAACCACGGGAGAGTTGCGCTGGCGATCGGCAAACTTTGTGGCCTTATCCTTGTCGGTATAGACGCGTCCGAATTTTTCTCCGTCCGCGTAGGCGATCGTGACAAGCCAGTGATGGTGCTTCCGTCTCTTGTCGGTATTAAAGCTCTTCTTTTCGGTAACCGAGGACTTCTTAGCCGATTTTTTCACTTGGATGTCCACCTTGAAACAAACATGCGGCACTATCGCAAGAAACACCGCGTTCGCGCAAGTACCGATTTCAGTAGTAGCGTTCGCCAAAACTACGCGCGCAAAACGGTTCTATTAATAGATGCGCGACGGAGCGCGACGGGTACGCATTACTAATTGGGATAGAACAAACGAACGGGTGACGGAGTCGTTAGCAGGCCAATTTAGACTGGAAATGGGCGGATCAAGAGGGTCCGCCAGGAGTTGTGCGTCCAGCGGCGGCGCCATTTTTTGAACGCTTTTTGATGAAACATTTTCCCAGTTGATTCGTCTTATTAGCAGAGGGAATGACCAGTTGATGTGGCGGAACGGAACCAAAATGATGAACTTACACAAGCTACCGCCTGTATTGGAAGACCTCAGGAATCATACGCCTGAACAAGTTGCGGAATTGCGCCTGTTGATCGCCAGCGACGCGCCGTCGCGGCCGGATCCACGGCGTCCCGGATTCTTCGAAGTGGAAGGCCCGGAAAGCGTTTACTACATATTTCGCTACCCGAATGGATCGAAAGTGCTGTTGCTTGGCGTGTGGGAACGCGACCCGGCTGCGGAACTCGTTGCCTGTTCTTGCCCAGCGGCTTAGTTCAACCCTAACTAGTTAACTGGTTAGCCTTCGTCCAATTTCAACGCTACAGAATTAATGCAATAGCGAAGCCCGGTAGGATCGGGGCCGTCGTCGAAGACATGGCCAAGGTGAGCGTCGCATTTGCTGCATTTCACTTCGACGCGACGCATGCCGTGGCTGAGGTCCGTTATCGTCTCGACGGCTTCTTCACCGGCGGGAGCATAAAAGCTGGGCCAGCCGGACCCTGAGTGGAATTTAGTTTCGGACCGAAACAGTGGCTGTCCGCAGCAAATGCACTTGTAGGTGCCGGCGGTCTCGGTGTCTTCGTACTCACCGGTAAAGGGCGGCTCGGTCCCCTTCTGCCTGGTCACAAAGTATTGATTCTGCGTAAGTTGTTTGCGCCAAGCGGCATCGTCCTTCTTCAGTTTATCGGTCATGTATATTCCCGCCTCTCGGCCCGATTATGGCTCTCGTTTGTCGAGTATGAGATACAGCCTGCGCAGTCGAGGTTACATTTTTCGGACGAACTTGGGTAGTTGCCGCCTTACCGATTGACAGTTCGCTGGAGTTTTCTTACTCTACTGATTCATGATTTCGACGCACCACACGCACCGGCATCATCATCACGGCGTCACGCCGCGTGCAGTGGAGTGTGCATAGAAGTTCGAAAGACAAAGCACTCTTTAGCCCGCTGGCGATGCAGAGCCCAGCGGGTTTTTTGTTTTTAGGCGAGTTTTTGGACCAGTTGAAGAGGAGGCAGAAGTGGAACTTGCATTTGGAAAAGGCGGCGGACTGATTCCGGCGATCGTGCAGGATTTTCGGACTGGCGATGTGCTGATGCTGGGATTCATGAATGATGCAGCGTTGGCCGAGACGCGGAAGACGGGCGAAGTGGTGTTTTTCAGCCGCTCGCGAAACAAGCTCTGGAAGAAGGGCGAATCGAGCGGGCACGTACTGAAGGTGCGGGAACTGCGAATTGATTGCGACGCGGACACGATTCTGGCGCGTGTGGATGCGGTGGGACCAGGAGTTTGCCACGAGGGATACCGGAGTTGCTTTTATCGTGTGCTGGATGAACGCGGAGAGGCGCGCGTGGCAGAGCGGAAGACGTTTGCGCCAGAGCGGGTTTATGGGCCGGAGGGAAAGCGATGAGCGGGGAGAAATTGAAACTGGGGATTCCAAAGGGGAGTTTGCAGGAAGCGACGATAGATTTGTTTGCGCGGGCGGGCTGGAAGATTACGCTCGGGACGAGGAGTTATGTGCCGACGATCGATGATCCGGAGGTTGAGTGTTTAATGGTGCGAGCTCAGGAGATGGCGCGATATGTGGAGACAGGTGCGCTGGACGCCGGGATTACGGGACACGATTGGGTGGTGGAGACGGGAGCAGACGTCGAGGAGCTGGCGGAGCTCGTGTATGCAAAGCAGAGATTGGCGCGAGTGCGGTGGGTGCTGGCGGTGCCGGAGGATTCGGCGATTCGGGATGCGCGGGATCTGGAGGGAAAAGTAATTGCGACGGAAGTGGTGCGGATCACGGAGAAATATTTGGAGAAATTTAGAGTGAAGGCGCGAGTGGAATTCTCATGGGGGGCGACGGAAGTGAAAGTGCCGCAATTGGCGGATGCCATTGTGGAAGTGACGGAGACGGGGTCATCGCTGCGAGCAAACCGGTTGCGCGTGGTGGATACGGTGCTGGAATCGGCAACGGTTTTTATTATGAATCGGAAAGCGGCGACGGACGCGGCGAAACGGGAGAAAGTGGAGAATTTGATTTTGATGTTGCAAGGCGCGATTGCGGCGGCGAGCAAAGTGGGGCTGCTGCTGAATGTGCACCGAGATGATTTGGAGGGAGTGTTGCGCGTGCTGCCGGCGTTGAAGAAGCCGACGATTTCCGCGCTGAGCGACCCGGATTGGGTGGCGATCAATACGATCATTGAAGAGGCAGTAGTGCGACAGATCCTGCCGAAACTCAAAGCGGCGAAGGCGCAAGGAATTGTGGAATATCCGTTGAATAAGATAGTGCTCTGATGAAGATACGGAAACTAACTTTGGCGACGGAGAAGAAGATTTTTGCGGCGCGAGAAACGCGGAACGTGGAAGCGGAGCGCGTGGCGGCGGAAATCGTGGCCGATGTACGCAAGCGCGGGGATAAAGCGCTGTTTGAATGGACGACGAAACTGGACGGAATCGATTTGAGTGAGGAGGGAGTGTGGATTGGCGGACAAGAGATACGTTCGGCGCGGCGCGACGCGGATAAAGAACTGGTAAGAGCGATCGAGCACGCAGCGAGGAATGTTCAGAAGGTGGCGCAGCAGCAGTTGCCGAAGGCGTGGAGCATCGAGACCGATGGCGGCGTGCGGATTTCGCAGCGTGTTGAACCGATTGAGCGAATTGGTTGTTACATACCGGGCGGAAGTTTCGCGCTGGTGTCGACGATGATCATGACCGTAGTGCCGGGGCAAGTGGCGGGAGTGAAGGAGATTGTTGTGGCGTGCCCGCGGCCAAATAACGCATTGCTCGCGGCCGCGGAGATTTTGGGGGTGAAGCGAATCGCGCGAATTGGCGGGGCGCAGGCGATTGCGGCGGTGGCGTATGGAACGGACCGCGTGACGCGCGTGGAAAAGATCTTTGGGCCGGGAAATCAATTTGTGACGGCGGCGAAGCAGATCGTGTCGAGCGATTGCGCGATTGATTTGCCGGCTGGGCCGACGGAGGCGGTTGTTTATGC
>DATLVG010000039.1:0-3510 GCA_035577625.1 Candidatus Dormiibacterota bacterium | reverse complement strand
GGAATCGGATTGGGACCGGAATCAACGGGAGCATTCCAAAGAATGATTCCCAAATATGCCGCGCAACTGATGAACAACAACGCCAAAATTCCGCAAATCCACTGTCTCACGGTATCTCTCCCAAACCGTCGCGGCCGTTATTTGTACAGGGTGTATTTGCGGCGCGTCTTTTCGTATGCGGCGAGGTCGTCTTTCCAGTCGGCGACAATCTTTTCCGGCGGCGCGCCAATTCGCAGTTCCTCTACGGTCGCGGCGCTGCCGAGCAGCGTTATCGTCTTTGCCAAATCCACTTTGTCCGGATACAGCTTCTTCAAGACGGCTGCAATCTCCAGCCCCATGCGCATCGAACGCACCGCCGATTTTTCGCCAATCTTGATACTCACGCCGCCGCAGCGCTGCCCCGCGTACAAACCGGAAACCGGAATCAACGGTTGCGCGACAAATTTCAATCCCGGCAAATGTTTTGCATTCAACGCCGACGCCACGTCTTCCCCGTTCATCCATGGCGCGCCGAAAATTTCAAACGGCGCTTCCGTTCCGCGTCCAACGGAGATTCCCGCGTTCTGCAGAATTTCCAGCCCCGGATACAAAATCGCGCCCTTCGTCGTCCGCAAATTCGGTGAAGGAGGAACCCACCGCAAACCGGTGCTCTCGTAGAAATAATTCCGGTGCCAGTTTTTCATTTGAATTACATGAAGGTCGGTGCCGATTTTATTTTCCGTGTTGTAAAGTTGCGCGAGTTCGCCAATCGTCAGCGCATAACGCACCGGCAGAGGAAAGTACGCGACAAAATCGCGCTTGTCGTCGTCAAGCATCGGCCCTTCGACGATTTCTCCGCCAATCGGATTCGGCCGATCGAGCACGTAAAACGCGATTCCCTTTTTCGCCGCCGCCTCCATGCAGTAGCCCATCGTCGTCGTGTAGGTGTAAAAGCGGACCCCGGCATCCTGAATGTCGAAAACGAGCGCGTCGATGCCATTGAGCATTTCGTCGGTCGGCCGCTTCGTTTCGCCGTACAAGCTGTAGACCGGCAAGCCTGTGCTCGGTTCCCTGGTTGACGTGACCTTGTCGTCCATCTTCCCGGCAAGGCCGTGCTCGGGAGAAAACAGCGCAACAAGCGTGACGCCGGGGGCATGCGCCAAGCGATCGATCGTCGTTTTTTCCTGCGCGTCGAGCCCAGTGTGATTGGTGATGAGTCCGACGTGCTTGCCCTTGAGCGGCGCGAATTTTTGAACTTCGAGGACGTCGAGGCCAGTCTGTACGCGCCCCGGCCGGCCTTTTCTCGTCGCAGCTTTTCCCGCGGCCGCATTCGCCGGAGAACAGAACGCAAGGAGGAGCAAAGCAAAAACAAAATAAAATCTCGAACGAGCGCGTCGCCGCAAGCGGGCCTCCCAAACTTCTGCTTTTTGTTTCCGCTGCCGATGATATTCTGGAACGCCCTGTAGCGAACTGCGTTGTGCGCACTGTGTGCGTGTGTTATCAACAAGTCAGAGCAGGGCGACGCGTACCGGGAGAATCCGCTTTGAGCAAACGCCGCTCCGTGCTGTGCCTGCTTCTACTTCCAGTCACAATTTTTATGGCCAAAAACCTTCGTTCGCAGAGCAAAAGCTCGCCACAAAAATCCACAAAAGCTGCGGCACAAAACTCGGCGCTAAAGAAGTTGACGCCGGCCGCGCAGCAATGGGTGGATTCCACGCTGAAGAAAATGTCCACCGACGAGAAGATCGGCCAGCTGCTTTTCACGACGTATCACGGGACATTTACTTCGACGGATTCACCGGCGTACCAGCAGATGCTGCACTTTGTGAACGATTTGCACGCCGGCGGATTCATCATCGTGACGCGCATCGGACCGCTGGGTATCGAGAAGAGCCAGGCGTACCCAACCGCGGCGCTGAACAACGAGCTGCAAGCGCAGGCGAAAATCCCGCTGCTGGTTGGCGCAGATTTCGAGCGCGGCTCCGCGATGCGTTTGGACGAAGGCACTTCGTTCCCGACGAATATGGCGGTGGCGGCCGCCGGCGATCCAAAAGACGCTTACACGATGGGGAAAATCACGGCGATTGAAGCACGCGACGTGGGCGTGCACTGGATTTACGCGCCGGTGGCGGACATCAATAACAATCCGGAGAATCCAATCATCAACACGCGGTCGTTCGGAGAAAATCCGGGAAGCGTCGCGGAATTTGTGAGCGCGTATGTTCGCGGCGTGAATGAAAACGGCGGGCTGGCGACGGCGAAACATTTTCCGGGGCACGGCGACACGGCGGCGGATTCGCACATCGATCTTCCGGTGATCAAGGCGGATCGCGCGCGGCTGGATGAAGTGGAATTAGTTCCATTTCGCGCGGCGATTGAAGCGGGCGTAGGCAGCGTGATGACGGGGCATCTAAATGTTCCGGCGCTGGAGCCGGATCCGAACACTCCGGCGACGCTTTCGCACAGTATTTTGACGGGCGTTCTGCGCGACCAACTTGGATTTGAAGGGCTTGTAATTACGGATGCGATGGACATGGGCGGAATCACAGTGCGCTTTGCGCCGGGTGAAGCGGCTGTGCGGGCGGTGCTGGCCGGAGCCGACTGTTTGTTGATGCCGCCGGTGCCGGATGCGGCGTTTGAAGCGCTGCAAGTGGCGGTGAAATCCGGACGAATTTCGAGCGAGCGATTGGACGCGTCCGTGAGGAGAATTTTGGAAGCGAAGGCGCGACTCGGGTTGGATAAAGACCGTCTGGTGGATTTGGCGGCGCTGAATACGAAATTTGCTTCGGTGAAATGGCAGGGCGAAGCACAGGACATTTCAGATCGCGGCATTACTTTGCTGCGCGATACGTCGAAGCGTTTGCCTCTGGATGGAACGAAACCGAGCCGCGCGCTGCTGCTGGCGTTCTATGCGGACCCGGAACCATATCCCGGTGAAGATTTGGAGCGCGAGCTGCGAAAGCGATTTGATTCGGTGACCACGTTGCGCGCAGATACAAGATTTGCGAGTGCGGCGAATTTGAAATTGCCTTCGCCGGATTCTTACGACATCGCGCTGCTGGCGCTCTTTGTGCGCGTAAGCGACCGCAAGGGTAATGTGGATGTGCCCGCGGAGCAGGCGGCGCTGGCGGAACAGGTTTACAAATCGGGAAAGCCGGTGATTACGCTGGCGCTAGGCAGTCCTTATTTGATTGAACGATTTCCGCAGGCAGAAACGTGGATCGGCGCGTTTGGAATCAGCGACGTGGCGCAAATTTCGATGGCGCGCGCGCTGTTCGGAGAAATTCCGATTCGCGGACACTTGCCGGTGACGATTCCGGGAATCGGCTTGAAGGCGGGATTTGGAATTGAGGTTCCTGCCGAGTCGATGAAGCTTGTGCCGATGGACGTGCGAAGCGAAGCGCAATTGCAGCCGGCGTTTGACGTGATTGAAGCGGCGGTGAAAGACAAAGCATTTCCGGGAGCGACCTTGGCGGTTGGATACAAGGGAAAAGTTTCGGTACATGCGTTTGGCAAACTTTCCTATGACGC
>DATLVG010000038.1:0-68351 GCA_035577625.1 Candidatus Dormiibacterota bacterium | reverse complement strand
GGTCGCGGTGAGATTGAGGAAAGTTTGCTGGCCAAGCTTCGACGGCCAGATGGGTTCATCACCTTTTAATTTGTTGCGGTTGAAAGGGTCATACCAGCGCGGTTTGGTGTAGAGATATTCCCCTTTTGCGTCGTAGCGGCGATATTCGGGCTGCTGTAATTGCCACCGGTCGGGAACTTTGTTGTAAACGTCGGCGACAGGCGGAAGAACTTCCGCTGTGGGATTGAGGACGTAAGCGGGATCGGCGTCGAGGCGATGACGAAATTCCCGGTACGTGCCGAAGGACTCTTCGCCGGTTGCGGAAAGGGCAGGGCCGAGTTCGGGCTGACGCGGCAGGCGGGAGCGGGCTTCTATTGCGGCCGTCGTGACGAGCGAAATTTCCAGAGTGACGACGTCGTTTGGTTCAAACGAGAGGTCGGCAATCACGAATGGACCGTAGTCGGGAGCGGTGATGCGAAGTTCATAGTGGCCGGGCTGGATTGGAAAAATGCGGAAGATGCCTTCGCCATTCGCGGCGCTGGACACGGTCTGGCTGGTTTGCAAACTGCGTAAGGTGAGAATCGCGCCCGGAACTGGAACGGTGATGTTCGAAAAACCGGAGTCGCGAATGATGCCGTCGAGTGCGGCGGAGTTCTGCGCTTGTTGACGAGGGACGCGAAGAATTTGTCCTGTGGTTTGGCGCGATTGCTGCGCGGCAGGTTGTTGCGTTGTCGATTGATGAAGATTGCGGGTATAACTCGACGCCGATGCGCAGAAACACACGGCGCAGGCAGCGAAGGCTGCGCGAAGGGCGGGTCGGGGATGCCGCGAGATCGGATTGCGCATGAATCGAGACCGGAAATATCCGGAATGGAGCAAGGAGTCGCCCACTAGCTAACAATATCGGCGGCGTATGGGCAATGACTTTTGCGCAGGCGTGGCAACTTTTCATAACGCCTCACAACAAGGCGGCGCGGAACGAATCGTTGCGAGTTGAGACAGCGCGGAAGCAAAAGCGTTGAGTCGAGCGGCGCGAGTGTGTTACCAACACCTGTACCGTTCGATATGGCCACCATTCACCGTCTCCGGAAACCTGTTGCGTCCACGACACTGTTGACGCGGCGAAAGAAAGTGCTGGGTGCCGGAATATTGTTGGCGCTAGCAATTGCGAGTGTGTTGGCGTATTTGCTCGCGGGATGCGGAGGCGGAAGTTCGATGTCGCCCCCACCTCCGCCGCCACCCGCGTTTCAGGCACTGACGGCGACTGAAGTGACGAACATCGCGGCTGCAGCAGCTGCTTCGGTTTCGACGGACACGCTGGTGATTGCTGTAGTGGACCGTCAAGGGAAAGTACTCGGCGTGTTTCACAAAGCAGGCGCTCCGACCGGCGCGCTATCGCTGGGAAATTTTTCCGTGATGGAAAATGCGGATGATGTGGCCGTGGAGCTGGCGCGGACGGGCGCGTTTTTCAGTAACAATCAAGCGCCGCTGACTTCGCGGACAGTACGATTCATCAGCGGGATTCATTTGCCGCCAGGAGTTCAGAATCAGCCGCCGGCGGATCTGTATAGCATTGAAAACACAAATCGAGGCTGCACGCTGTCGGCGGAACTCGAGACGCACGGATTTTTGCCTTCGCATCCTGTTAGCGGAACCAAAGCGCTGGGGATTATCACCGGCAAAAAAGATACGAATGATTCGGATCCGAACTTGGTGAATCCCGGCGGCATTCCGATTTATCGCGGAAATTCACTGGTAGGCGGAATCGGAGTAACGGGCGGCACGATGGACGTGGACGAGTACGCTGCGTTTGTGGGAGCAACTTCGAGCGGATTTGGCCGATTTTTTGGTGCATTGCCGCCGCCGGGCGCGGTTTTTTTGGGTGGAGTGGTGTTGCCAGCGGTGACCAACACGACCGCTCCAAATGGAATCGGACCGGGGACGGCTGCGGGCGGGGCGTGGGTGATCGCCGCAACCAATGGAACCGGCGCGCCGGAGTTTGGCGATTTGGTGGCGCCGGCGGCCGGATCCGCGCTTTCCGCGGCGGATGTGAAAACAATCCTCGACAACGCGGAAGCGGAAGCGAATTTAACGCGTGCCGCGATTCGTCTGCCCGAAGGTTCGCGCGCGCGAATGGTAATTGCCGTCGCGGATTTGGACGGAAAAATTATTGGACTGAGGCGAATGGATGATTCGACGGTGTTCAGCATTGACGTGGCCGCGAGCAAAGCGCGGAACATGGTGTACTTCAACAGCAGTGCACGGTCAGCGGCGGATTTGAACGGTGTGCCGATGGGGACGGCAGTGACGAACCGAACGATCAGTTTTGGTTCGCAGCCGCTGTTTCCGCCAGGGATTGACGATTCAACGCTTTCGCCGGGACCTTTCTTCAATTTGTATCTGCACGACACCGCGTTTCCTTGCTCGCAAGGGTTGGGCAGCGGCTTGCCGAGCGGGAATAATAGCGGGATTGTTTTTTTCCCGGGAAGCGCGGGCCTTTACAAGAACGGCGTGCTCGTCGGCGGATTGGGAGTGAGCGGCGATGGCGTAGATCAAGACGATTTTGTGACGAGCGCCGGCACAAAGGGATTCGAAGCGCCCGATGCGATGCGTGCGGATCAAGTCTTAATTGAAGGCGTGCGATTGCCGTATTTCAAATTTCCGAGAAATCCGACCAACTAAATTCAGCGTAGCGCCGAAGGATCGGCGGAACTGGCCACATTCATATCCAGATGGTATTTGTGCGCGGTGTCGAAGGCTGCATAGCAATTGCCATTCTTCGCGTAGCCACGGCAGTGACGAGCGGTTTCTTTGTCGCGAGGCGAGCGGACGAATTGCCAGATTTGCGCGTAGGCGACGCCGCTCTTTGTGGGCGAAGGAAGATCTTGCGGAGTGACGCAGCCGGGAGACGGCGGACAAGAATCGTTGAAGACCCAATAGACTAATTCGATCGGCTTAACTTTCTCGCGAATGAGATCCGCCGTGATCAACGTAAGACCTTCGCCTTCATCGACCGGAATTCCTGAACAATAGACGCCCGCGCGAAAACCGGCATCGGAAAGCGCCGAGGCCCAGTGCTTGAGATAGGTGAAATAGGTGCTAGGAAGGCGGCCGCCTTCTTCGATATCGAGAAAAATCAGACTGCCAGGCGGGAATCCTTCCTTGCGCGCGGCCGCGATGGCGATCTGCGTGTCGGCGGCGACTCGTTTGAGCGTGTACGGCTCGTCGCGGAGTTCGCCGGAAGTAGGACCGTTGAAGAGCGGAAGAAATCCCCAGCCTTGCGAGCGGAGAAGTCCGCGTTTACCAGACCAGGAATTGGATTTTTCGCCGGGAGGTGTGCCAAGCCAGTAGCTGGTGAATGAAAACTCTTTGCGAAAAAGTTTCATCGCCTCGTCGCCGGGATAGTCGTTACGGTCAAAACCGAGAAAGAATTTTTCCGGCGCGGAACTGGGCGAACAGGCTCCGGGGAGGAACAAAAACAACAGAAGAAGAGCAGCGACGGTTCGCATGGCGTGACTTTTCCAGCTTAACGCAAAAAACGGTGAACGCGCCCGGCCGCGAGAAATATTATTTAGCCTTCGCGAAGTTTGTGGCCGGAGAGATTGCCAAGGCCGTCGTAGGCCGCGTATTTGTACATTTCGCTGAGCGTCGGATAGTTGAAGACCTGATCGATGAATTCGTTGATGGTAAGGCCGTTGTCGAGAACCATCATGCCAATATGTACGAGTTCGGTGGCAGATTCGCCGATGATGCTGAGGCCGAGAAGTTTCTTGTCGGCGGGAGAAAAAATCAGCTTTAGCAATCCCGACGTGTCGCCGCAGATATGGCCGCGAGCGTTGTTTTCGAAGTGGGCACGGCCAACGCAATAGTCGATTTTCTTTTCCTTGCAGGAATCTTCGGTTTCACCCGCCGCGGAAATTTCCGGAATCGTGTAAATGCCCATCGGCAGCATGGAAGCAACGCGCTGCTTATATTGAAAGCCGAATGCATGGCAGACCGCGACGCGGCCCTGTTCCATCGAAGTGGAAGCCAACGCGGGAAAACCGATAACGTCACCCGCGGCGTAAATATTTGGGACGGCGGTACGATAATTTTCATCGACAGCGATATAGCCGCGGTCGTTGACGGCGAGGCCGGCCTTTTCGAGAGCGAGGCCATCGACGGCTGAACGGCGGCCCGCGGCAAAGAGCGCAGCGTCCGTTTCCAAAGCCTTGCCGGACTTCATCGTCAACTTCGCTCCGGCCGCGGAGTTCTCTACTTTCACGGGGCGTTCGTTGAGCCAGAAATTCATGCCGAGTTCGGCAAGGCGGTCTCGGAGACGATCGGAGATTTCAGAATCGAGAAATGGGAGAAGACGGTCGCGGCCGTCTACCAAGGTCACTTTGACGCCGAGCGCCATGAAGATCGAGGCATACTCGCAACCAATAACGCCTCCACCGATGACGGCGAGCGATTTCGGAATGCGATCCATTTTCAAAAATGTGTCGGAATCGAACGTGTGGACGTCGTCGAAGGAGATTTCAGCGGGGCGATTCGGTTTTGAGCCGGTGGAAATAAGAATGATTTCGCCGGTGAGCTTTCGCGAGCCAATAGCGACGGTGTGCGCATCCTCGAATGACGCCTGCCCCTGGATATATTCGATTTTGTGGAGCTCGAGATTCTTCAGAATACGCCGGCGTTCCATTTCGACGACTTCCCGTTCG
The DNA here is from genome assembly GCA_035577625.1 of Candidatus Dormiibacterota bacterium. Taxonomy (GTDB): domain Bacteria; phylum Acidobacteriota; class Terriglobia; order Acidiferrales; family UBA7541; genus Acidiferrum. The sequence continues at coordinate 63,669 of DATLVG010000038.1, read as the reverse complement.
TGGTGCATAAAGTCGTGAACGGTGAGATTTTCCTTGAGCGAATAATCGATCCCGTAGAGGCCACGCTGGCCGAGTCCGGAAAAGTAAAGCGCAGATTCGCGCAGAGTCTTGCTTGGGACAGTGCCCGTGTTGATGCAACTGCCACCGGGACTCGCGGCGCGTTCGATGACGGCGACGCGTTTTCCGAAGTACGCAGCCTGCGCGCCGGCTTTCTCGCCGGCTGGCCCGCAACCAATCACAATCAGGTCGAACGAATCGTTGGATGCCAACGGTGCCTCCACAAACGCCCTTCAGAAGGGATGTACTCAGACGAGTCTAGTGGAGTAGTGCCGCCGACGCACAAACAAGTTGCGCATGGTGTGACGAACTGAGTGCGATGCTGCCAATATCCGACCGGGAAGAGCCGGCGGCCTTTCTCGCCGAAGGCTCTTCTCAGGGTTGCGTAATTCGTTGGTTTTACTGTGCCAAGGCTCGAGCGGTGAGTTGACGGCCATTGCCAAACTGCAATTGCTGCGCCCGTTCACGCGCCTCGGAGACTTGCGCGGAATTCAGACGCGCTTCGAGGGCGACGAGCCGCTCGCGACCTCGCTGATCACCGCCGAGCGATGCAGCGGTAAGCCACATGTAGGCCGTCGCCAAATCGCGTTTGGTGCCGATGCCCTCGGCGTACATGGAGCCGAGCATGATGCGCGCGCCGGTGTGGCCATGGTCGGCAGCGCGTTGAAAGAGCCGAAAGGCTTCGGCCGGATTTTGCGCAGCACCGTCGCCGCGAAGATACATGTCTGCCAGATTGTGTTCCGCGAGCGGATTGCCCGAATCTGCTGCTTTGCGATACCACGCCAGTTCCGCGCTCAAATCCTTGGCACACCCAAGACCGCTGCCGTACATGTACGCCAGATTAGTTTGCGCATCAGAATCGCCGGCGTCGGCACCGAGCTGGAACCAGCGAACCGCTTCCACGTAATCCCGGTGAACACCTTTCCCGTTGAGATAGAGAATCCCCAGATTCGTGTACGCGCGGGCGAAGCCTTGCGCTGCGGCGGCGTGTAGCCAGTTCAACGCGGCACCGTAGTTCGGCGAAGTGCCCCAACCGTTCGCGTACATGACCGCCAGATTCACCTGAGCTGGGGCGTAACCCTTTTCTGCAGCCCGTGTGAACCATTTCAACGCTTCGGCATCGGTGTAGTCCCTACCAATGGCCAGGACGGAAGCGATGCCGAGCTGGTTCTGTTCGAACGCGTGCCCCTTTTCCGCCAATTCCTTCACTAACTTTCCGTCGCATACTTTCTGATCCTTCGCCGCCAAACGCGACACCACGGCCAGGCTGCATTGGTCATCTTGCGCTGCCGCCACGCCCGTCAACGTTGACGCCACGAACGCCGCCGCGAGTAAGGCTCTCCAAAATCCCGACTGAAATTTATTCATAAATCCTCCCATTTTTTGCCAACTGTCTTGGCCACTCGTTGCTGACGACGAGCAAGTTGCACGAAATGTTTGGCGGTGACCATACACGGAAGCTCATGGGTTGATACGTTTCGGGTAATTTCTCTCGCTCTTGGAGGTCATCCATTAAGACGCTGATTACAAAAAACTTACCAGGACGATTTCCGCTTGGTCGTGTGTCTTAGCGCGTTCTGAATGGGGTAAGATGGGACCGGTTCGGCAACCTAAACGTCCATAATCTCGTACCTTGCGGTATGTCCACGGGAGCTTTGTCACACGCGATGAACGGGAGCAGCGCAGAACGAGTGAAGTTTGGTCCATTCGAGGCCGACCTACACACGCACGAAATCTGGAAGTTCGGGGTGAAGATCAAGCTGGTCGGCCAGCCCTTCGAAATTCTTGCCATCTTGCTGCGGAAGCCTGGCGAGCTCGTGACGCGCGAGGAGTTTCGTACGCTACTTTGGCCGAGCGACACGTTTGTGGACTTCGATCACGGACTGAACGCGGCAGTCAACAAGTTGCGAGAAGCGTTGAGTGATTCGGCGGAAGCGCCAAAGTATGTCGAAACGTTGCCGCGGCGAGGTTACCGGTTCATCGGATCTGTCGAACGGCCCGGGACGACGGCGACACAGGAGAGCGCTGCAACACCGCTTGAGGTTCCCCGCATAGGCACAGGCTCCGGGCACAAGCCAGCTGCGAGCCTGAGTCCTCCTCTTTCGCAGGTTGATCATGCCCGTCCATCCCGACGCTGGCGTTGGTATCTCTCCGCGGCGATCTTGATCACGATTTTTCTTTTTGGTTTCGCGGAATTCTCCCGACGTAGTGCAGGCGGCCGGGACGTGCGTGACCTGACAGTTCCGCAACAGCGGATTCGGACTCTGACGAACTTTGCCGAAGAGACAAGCGAGCCGGCGTTCTCGTCCGACGGCAATTCGGTGGCGTTTCGCCGGCAATCGGCGCAGCCAGACGGCTCTGGCATTTACATCAAGAGAATTGAAAACGAAGAAGTGACGCAGCTGACCAGCAAGGGAAACGACTGTTGCCCAGCGTGGTCGCCGGACGGCAAGACAATCGCGTTCACACGTTCGGCCGACAACAACGATATTGGAATTTTCCTGGTACCGACCTCGAAGGGGAAAGAAACGGGCGTCGATTACAACGGACAAAACCTGACCGTGTTGTTAGGCGGAAAGGAGCGCAGGCTGGATACGCACGGCGTCACGCCGAGGCGCGGCGAACTTGCCTGGTCGCCCGACGGAAAAACGATTGCGTTCAGCTCCCGACAGGGTATCGCCCTACTCTCGATGGAGAGCGGCTCGGTGCGGCAGCTTACGGTGGCGCCTCCGCAATCGGAAGACTGGGGTCCGGCGTTCTCTGCAGACGGCGAAAAACTCTTGTTCGTGCGGAGTCCTGATTCCGGCATTCCCGAAGAACTGATGATGGCTCAGTGTTTGACGGGTGACGTGACGCGGATCTCTTCGCAGCACGCGCGAATTCTTGGCGCACCGCAATGGTCGATTGACGGCAAGAGCGTGATTTTCGCATCGGACTTCGGCAGCCATCCGGGATTGTGGCGCGCAGGAGTGGATTCGACAGCCGTGGCGGTACAGATAAATGACAGCGGATGGCGGCCCTCGGTCGCGCGCGCCGGTTACCGGCTCGCGTATCAAAGGATTACGCACAGCCTGAATATCTGGGACCTGGAACTGGCGGATCCGCAACGGGCTTCGGAAAGAAAAGAGCAGCGCATTTTAGTGCCATCCACAAGCGAGACGGATCAAGGGCCGGGACCACAGATTTCGCCGGACGGAAAAAAACTTGCATTCATGTCCGACCGGTCCGGAACTATGGAAATCTGGGTGAGCGAACGCGATGGGAGCAATCCGGTGCAGCTGACAGCAGTTGGCGGTGCGGGCACGCCGCGATGGTCGCCGGATAGCCAATGGATTGCGTTCGACGCGTCGGACAGAAACGGAACAAAAATTTACAAAATCAAGCTCGGTAGCGGCTCTCCGGAGATCCTGACGCGCGACGAATTCGAGAATCGCTGCCCCAGCTGGTCCCGCGACGGTAAGTGGGTCTATTTTGCATCGACGCGAACCAACGAATACCAAGTCTGGAAAATTCCTGTGGACGGCGGAGCTGCAGTCCAGGTGACGAGGCAAGGCGGTCATGCGGCGCTGGAATCTGGCGACGGCAAATTGCTGTACTACGCGAAAACGGCTTATGCCAATCCGCAGATCTGGCAAGTTCCCGTGGATGGCGGCGCGGAGAGGTTGGTGTCGCAGCAGTTGCAACCGTTTAGTTGGGCGAGTTGGGCAGTGGTGGACAAAGGAATCGTCTTCGCAGGCCCTTCTGGAAAAGGCCGGCCGTGGATCAGCCTGTACGATTCAGCTCAGCGCACCGTCACGAAACTTGGCGAGATTCAAACTGTGCCGTTCTGGCTTGGCGCATCGCATGACGGGAAGAGCGCAGTGTTTGACCAGCCGGGCTGGCAGCAATCGCAAATCATGCTGATTGAGAATTTTCGCTAGGCGAAAACACAACGCATCCGCGGCCAGTTGCTTTTGGCGTCCAGCGAATCACGATTCCTCTGGTGGGCGAATTTTTCGAAACGAAAAATACAACAGCAGGTCGTAGATGCTTTTCAACGCTCCAGCAATGAAGAATGGTGTGCTGATAAGGCTGGGGCGGGCAAAAAGGAGTCCCGCAAGCAGCGGGCTGATGGCTGCGCCTGTCGTGCGCGCGACTCCCGTAAAACCTCCTGCGGCTGACCGCTCTTCGGCTGGAACGACGGCCATCGTATACGACTGCCTGGCCGGAACATCCATCTGACTGATGCTGAAGCGAAGAAGAAGAACAACAACCGCGAGCGAAAGGTTCGGCATCAGCGGCACGAGGATGAGGAGAATATTCGAAGGCAGATGAGTGACGACCATCGTCCGGATAAGGCCGATGCGTGACGCGAGCCGTGATGCAAAGAGAGCCGAGATGCCCGCAAACACATTCGCCCAGAAGAAAATGGCGCCGAGTGCGGCAGGCTGCACACCGAAGCGCAGATAGAACCAATACGCGGCGAAACTTTGTACGACGAACCCGCCCGCGAATGAATCCAGCGCAAAAAGACCTGACAGCTTGAGAACGATACTGCGTGACCGGGCAATTCCGAATAAATGAGCGATGCTGGAGGGAGGCGCCGGACCATTTGAAGCGGGGCTCGCTTCCACGGAGTTCGAGAGCCGCAGGAAAGGTAGCGCTAATGCAGCGCCCAAGGCTGCATACAAAAATACGACGGCGCGATAGCTCTGAACATGAGTCACGGCGGAGTGCTGCAGCGTCTGCGCTAGGCCACCACCACACAGCGCCCCCAGAGCAGTCGCCAGAGAACCGCTAAGCGTGTACCACGCAAAAACTTCCGTGCGCGCCGCCGCTGGAACGATATGTGAAAGCGCGGCTTGTTCAATTGAGAGAAACGGCCCTACTTCGTTGCCGCTTGGACTGATGACGCCGATGGTGCCCGCGATCACGAGGAACAAAAGATTGGTGGTCAGTGCGAATGCCAATCCCGCAGTCGCCATTAGAATAGAGCCGATGATCAACATACGCCGCCGCCCGATGCGATCCGCTCTTGTCGTGAGGTAAAGCGAGACGACTACGTCGCCAACGAGCGTCAACGTCAGCACGAGTCCAGCCTGGGCCTCCGTTAGGCCGATGCCGGTCAAATAGAAAATTAAAATTACGGAGAGCGAACCGTACGCGAACAACCGGGTGAACCGCGTGATGAACAGAAGCCATCCGTCAAGAGATAACGCTTTGAGTGCGGCCGGGATAAAACTGTTGTTCGTCATTCCGATGTTCCGGAGTCAACGATTGCGATCGATTTCACCGACACGCGAACTGATCCCTCAAGGAGTGAAGTTTGCAGCGGAAGAGAGAACGAAAACACTGGTGCCCGGGGTGGGAGTCGAACCCACATGAGGAAAAATCCCCGGAGGATTTTAAGTCCTCAGCGTCTGCCATTCCGCCACCCGGGCAGGGCAGAAATCAAACATAGCATAATCCTGCAATGCGCCGGCGCTCGCGGGCGGTGCGACCGACAGTAGGCCTTAAGATGGCAACGATCCGGCGGGCGAACCTCGCGCGCCGTATCGTTGCAAGAATCAATACAAAAGCAAAATCAGAAATAAAAGCGCAGCGAAAGCTGCAGATTGCGCTCGCTGCCGCCGCTGGAGCCGCTACCCTTCGCAAGGACTTTGCCAAACGTGGAGAGGTTGGTCGGATTGAGACCGATGTTAGTAGTGCCGCTGCAACCGGCGTTCCCGCACCAGTTTGGATGGTTCCAGACGTTGTAGGCTTCCGCGCGGAACTGGAAGCCGATCGCCTCATTGATGGGAAACTGTTTGAACAACCCCAAGTTCCAGTTAGTGAATCCGGGCTGATAAATCAAGTTACGGACGCGCTGGGTATTGAAAGTCCCCGCAGGCGGCGCAGTAAAAATGGGCGTTCCGTCAGCATTGGTCGTCGCAAACCACTGACCGCTTGGTCCGAATGTGCCGATGATCTTGGGATCGCCGTTGACGACCCAATATTGGCCGTTTGTACCGCAGCCAAAGTTCGAATCCAAGCCCACCTTCGCATAGTCAACCGCGGCAGCAACGCCGCAGGGCAAGCCAGTCTGAAACTGCGTGATGCCGCTAATCTGCCAGCCACCCAACGCCTTACCGGCAATACCAGACTGGTGACGGAAAAGTGGCAGCTCGTAGAGATAATTGAGGACAACAATGTGTCGTGCGTCGAATTCAGAAGGTCCCCAGAGCATGGAAGTGTCGTAAGTATCCGGAACGACGTCGCGTTGGTTCGAGCCGCTGTCCATGCTCTTGGATAACGTGTAGGAGGCGCCAAATTGCAAACCATTTGAAAAGCGGCGGTTCCACGTGATCTGCAAGGAGTTGTACATGGAATTGGCGACGTTGTCCGTCTGGCGAATGGAACCAAATCCTTTGTATGGACGCAACGCGTTGATGTTCACACCGGGGTTTGCGGCCACTACATCAGTTGTCGGCTGATTGATGTCGGCCTCACGTTGCAAGTGAATGCCGCGCCGGGCGACATAGCCGATACTGAAAATAGATTTCCAGAAAAGTTCGCGCTCGAAGCTTACGTTCCAACCCCAAGCCTCCGGGTTGTGAAAGTCCTTGCTTTGTGTCGTCACGACCAGCGGCCTTGGCGCCGTGCCGTTGCCACCCGGATCGTCGACTGAGCCAAAGGAAACGCTCGCATTGGGCTGGAACGGTGGATTTCCTCCCAGGAAGATCGAGTCGCTGACACCGAGACGTGTGATAAAGCGGCCGCCGCCAGCTCGAATGACCGATTTTCTGCCGACTTGGTATGCAACGCCAAGACGCGGCTGGATATTACCCCACTGAATATCGGAGTAATGGTTGGGAACGCCGCGGAAAAGACCATCGTACAGTCCCGATGTGGCTTCCGGGACGCGACCGTTGGCGGATGAGGGAAACGAGCTCCCAGGGATGACCATACCGTTGTACAACTGCGCAATCGTCGGAGTTCCGGTGATCAGGCCGCTCGCTGGGTCGACGGTCACAGCATTGTTGGAATCGTAAAACCGCGGATCGAAAAGGATCATATTTCCCCAGAGCGCGTGATAGGGAACGATTACCGTGTAGCGCGCTCCGAAAGTCAGCGTCAGCTTCGGCGTCGTTTTCCATGAATCTTGTGCGAAGCCCTCCCACACATGAGAGCGGAAGAGGGTATAAGCGCGGTGGCCGATTTCAGAATAGGTATCGAACAGGCCCAATGCGGCATTCGCAGCAGCCGCACCCGTCGAAGCCGCAACGTAACCTGGTCGAATGAAATTTCCCCCGTTGTTGCTGAAGAGAAATTGTCCATTTTGATTGTTCGTGCATGTTGCGCAAGCTTGAACGTTGATTTCGTCGTTGTCGTTTTCGCCGGACCGCTCAAACGAACCACCAAATTTCAACGTGTGGTTTCCCCTGATCCAGGTAAAACTGTCGGAAAGAACGTAGATAGGTCCCTGCGAATGCGAAGGATAAGGCCCTCCGCTCAGACCGGAGAAATTGCCCATATTTACCGTGGGGATGCGGTTCGGAAGCAGCTTCTCGCTGGCCGGGAATATGTAAGGAAAGTTCGTACCAAATAGCCCGGCGCCCTGTGCGGCCCCCTGCGTGCGATCGAGAAAGTTCTTGGCGTCCACCGGGATGTGGACCTGATCCAGACTGAAAGAGACCAGTGCCTCGTTCACCTTTGTGGGGCCGATGGCCCAGATATGATTGATCGAATTCGTTTGATTCGGACGATCAAAGAACTTCGGCGTTTCGCCGCTGCCGCCATCGAGAGGTTGGTATTCAAAGAAAGTGAAATAAACGCGGCGGAAACGAAGTCGCTGTTTCTCCGTTAGATTGATGTCGACAGCGATCGTGTCTTTGCGCTGGTTCTGCGGGTGCTTGGCAGACTCGAACCAGTTGGAGCCGGCTACCGGAGTTGCAAGGTTCGGCACCGGATACGCATTCAAGATGCCGAGACCGTTTGCACTTGCGGTCGACCCAGTTGTGACCGTGCCCGGGACGGGAATGATGTTGCCGGGAAAAGGCAGACCTGTCTTAGGGTCCGTCAGCTGCACGGCCTTCCCGTAGAAAATGTTTTTGGGATTAAGCAACTCGCTAAAGTCTCCGGTTCGCATCGCCAGTGTGGGAACAAGCATGGTGTTGGTGTCTGTAAATACATAGCGAACCCACTCCTGGCCCCAATACCAGAACACTTTGGATTTGTCTGAATTGAAATGGTCGGGAATGTAGAAAGGACCGTTGACGTTGTATCCGAACTGATTGTAGTGGATCGGAGCAGTGATATGCGTTGTCGCGGGATTCGCATTGCGCAGCCACGGATTGGCGTTAAAAACTGTATTGCGGTCGTATTCGTAAGCCGCCCCGTGAAACTTCTGCGTACCGGTTTTGGATACGACGCGAATTTGCCCTCCGGAGGAGCGTCCGAATTCCGGTGAATAGTCAGTGGTGAGGATTTGAATTTCCTGCGTGGAGTCGACGTCCGCGGCACCGATGCTCGTACCGTTAGAACGAGTGCGTACCGCTGGCGCACCATCAAAAGTAATCAAGCTCTCCGGAGTGCGGGCGCCGTTGATGTTGGATGGGCCTTGGCTAAAGTTGAAGGAGAGACCTGCCAGGTTGCCGCCTCGAGTGCCAGGAACAAGGTTGGCCATCAAAACCGGATTGCGACCGTTCAGTTCGAGGGCGTCAATCTGTTCTCGCGTAACAAGGTTTTGCACGGTTGCGGATTCCGTTTGCAATTGCACCGTCGACGCAGACACTTCGATGGTTTGGCTGTTGGATCCCACCGTCAGCGAGGCATCTACCACCAGATCACCGCTCGGGTCGAGCTTGTTGTCGTTCGATTGATACTTCTGAAATCCGGGGGCTTCCACCGTCACTGTATATAGTCCCGGCGGAATATTCGTAATGACGTAGTAGCCGGTTTCATTGGAAGTCGCTTGCCGCTCAACACCGCTTTGATTGCGAGCCGTAATTTTGGCGCTTGCCACCGTTCCACCGGACGAGTCTCGAACGAATCCGGAAATCCTGCCGAGATCGGACTGTGCGGAGACGCTTAGTGCGATTGCGAAGAACAGAAGAGTTAAAAAAGGAGTTTTCATCATTGAGGACAGAAATGACGAATACGGCTTTTGCATGGCTTTGCCTCCGAGGGGTTGACACTGCGCAATCACGCCGCAAGACACCAAGCGGCTCACGGCGAATTGACCTTGCTGGGCAAGATTCGCGTGCAAGCGTATACAAATGTTGCACTCAGGCACCGACCAGGCATGTGTGCGGCGCTTAAATATCGCAACAAATTTGCGTAGTCAAGTAATTTTGATTCAACCGATTGATTTCTTTTAGTAGGGTAAATACCTGATGCAAGGAAGCCAGCACGCGCTCATACTCTGGACACTTGTCATGAATCCCGTAGCCAACAATGGGCCTCTTAACCAACTCGACGACTGGGACGATTTTGTCGCTACCCGGTATCGCCAAGGCAAATCCGAAGAGGAATTTCGCAACTACCAAGCCGACGCGAACCCAACCGTAACGCAGTTTTATCGCCAGAATCATGCCGGCCAGACGTTCGATTTCGTCGTCAATAAGAAAGCGGAATACTGCGGCCTGAACCGTGGCAAGAAAAGCATCTGGGAGATGGCTGAATATCTGAATACGCTGGTTGACGAAAGCGATCCCGACACCGACCTTACGCAAATCGAACATCTCCTGCAGACATCTGAAGCCATCCGGAACGATGGCCACCCACGTTGGTTTATCCTTGCCGGTTTTTTGCACGATCTCGGGAAAGTCCTTTGTCTCTACGGAGAGCCACAGTGGGCCGTGGTGGGCGATACCTTCCCGGTTGGTTGCGCATACTCGGAGGAGATTGTTTTCCCGGAATTCTTTGCGGCGAATCCCGACCGTAGCGTCGGCAGGTACCAAACCAAATACGGCATATACGAGCCGAATTGCGGGCTCGACAAGGTTCATCTCTCCTTTGGGCATGATGAGTACATCTTTCATGTCGCGCGCAGATACGTCCCGGAAGAAGCGCAGTACATGCTGCGGTACCATTCCTTCTACGCGGCCCACCGGCATGGCGCTTACCGGCATCTTATGAATCAGCAGGACGAGCGCATGTTCGAGTGGGTTCGGAAATTTAATCCTTACGATTTGTACTCGAAGGGGAGAGAACGTCCGAATACGAAGGCGATACTTCCGTTCTACGAAGACCTCATCTCCGAATTCTTTCCTGACCAAATTGACTGGTGATCGGCGTTTTGCGCAAAATGGCGTGAAACGGTTTGACCGGCCGGCACACTTAATCAGTACAACATGAAGGTGCGCGGGGCTCTATTCACCTTGGCCAGTCGCGACTAACATCTTCTACACATGGAAGCCAATCCCCAGACGCAGCGGGCTTTCCGGCAGGGCGTGTACCTTGCGGTTGCATTGTCGGCGGCCCTCGGACTGGCATTGCAATTCACTAAGCCAGGCGAGTGGCTGGAAAACGGTGCGTTCGACGCACGGGCGCAGTGGACGGCGCGACCGGAGAAAGCCGATTCGCGCATCGTGATCATCGACATAGACAACGCCAGCTTCGACGAATTGCAGGACAAGCTCGGCCGCTGGCCGTGGCCCCGGCAAGTGTGGACGGAAATTGTGCGCTACGTCAGTAAGGGGCAACCGAGCGCCATCGTGTTTGACGCGGCGTTCACCGGCGAACAAAAAGAAGCGCCGGCGATGGACGAAGATTTTGCACGCGTACTTCAAAGTTCCGGCAAGACCGTGCTGGGTTTTTCTTTTTTGTCGACCCAGCTGACCGGCAAAGATCAATCGTCGAGGCAAGACGTCACGAACTTCGCGGCGCAAGGTACTCGCTTCGGTTATGAACTAGAAAGCGGCAAGTGGACTTCGAATTTGCCGCTCGACAAATTGGCGCGCGCGGCCGCCGGACTTGGCTCGATTACCTCCACACCTGACGAAGGTGGCCTGATTCGGCGCGAACCGGTCTATTTCGCGTTCGAAGGCCACGCTTATCTTTCGCTCGGCGCGAAAACAGTGGAAGTAGCGACGCCAGAATACAAAGAAGGATGGACAGCCACGAAAAGCTGGTTCGGGACGCGATCGCTTATGCGTGGAGGAAAATCGATTCCCGTGGACAGTGAGGGCCGCGTGCTGATGCTCTGGCGCGGCGTGGCAAACACCCAAGAACATCCCGACCAAAAAGTGGACACCTATAAACGCGTTCCGCTCTGGGAAGTGATCTGTTCGATCTATCCGGAGCAGTGCCCCAACGCCGAGCATCGTCACCCAGCCGAATCCTTCCGCGGAAAGATCGTCCTCGTCGGTGCCAGCGCCGCCGGCAGCTACGAGCCGCGTCCCACTCCGATGGACAAACAACCACCAGGCTTCTTCTCTCACGCAACGCTCATGGACAATTTGCTAAACGGTGATGCAATGCGCGAAGCGCCGGTTTGGCTTAGCTCGGCGCTTATCGTATTCATGGCCTCGGTCGGCGGCGTCGTGCAATGGAAGCAATCTTCGTTTCGCGCCGGCGTGCTGATTCTCTTTGGCTCAATGCTGTTCTTCGTCGTCGGCAACGTCGGACTCTTCAGCTCGATCCATTTCGTTCTGCCCTTGATTCTGCCCTGCATCACGCTTGCCTCGTCTTACAGTGGCGCCAGCACCGCACGCTATGTAACGACAGGCCGCGAACTGCGCCAAACGCGCGGAGTGCTCGAACGCTACGTCGCGCCGCAGCTTGTCAAATACGTTATGGCCAACATCGAGAGACTGAACGGCGACAAGCGCGAGCTGACGATTCTGATGTCAGACGTTCGAAACTTCACTACAATGACCGAAAAATCCGAGCCGATGGAGCTCATCGCGTTGCTGGACGATTATCTCGCCGCCATGACCGAGATCATCTTCAAATACAACGGCATCGTGGATAAATTTATCGGCGACGGCATTCTGGCTTACTGGGGCGCCTTCACGCCGGATCACAATCACGCGCAGGAAGCCTCGCAGGCCGCGCTCGAAATGATTGAGAAAGTGAAGGATCTGAACACGTACTGGGCCACGCAAGGCAAAGGCCCGATTGCGATCGGCATCGGCGTCAACACTGGCCCAGTAATTTTCGGCAATATTGGGCGCGGAAAGAAAATCGAGTTTACGGTGATCGGCGATCCAGTGAATCTCGCCGCGCGGCTTGAAAGCTTGAACAAGGAGTTCCATACGTCCATTATCGTGAGCGAGGAAACGCGTAACCGGCTTGGCAAAGAAGCACAAGTGCGTGCGCTCGGTGGGGTGAAGGTAAAAGGCAAGACCATAGAAACGACGGTTTACGAGCTTTGTGGTTTGGGCGCCTGCCCGCCAGGGCCCGCGACGAATTCCGAAGCAACACCAAATTTGGCCAGTTCGAAGTGACGGAGGTAGAGGTATGAAGACTCAAGTGCGCGCGGGCGCGGTGCTCCTCGCCGGAGTTCTCGCCGGATCGGTCTATGGCGTGACATTGACGCTGCCGCAGCAACCGCAGAATCAGCAGGATAGTTCCGGTCAGCAGCCTGGACAGCAGAATCAAGACAACAAGAAAAAGAAGGGCAATTCGAAGGACGCTCCCGCAAATCAGAATGCTCCAGCCACCACGCCGCCGCCAAATAGTCCTCCAGCGAACAATCCTCCGCCCTCTGGCAATCAGCCCAACGGCGACAAACCTACTCCCCTCTTCGGCGGCACCATCGGCCTAAAATCCTCGCGTCAGACAAAAGACAGCGCGACGCTCGGTTTCAACGGTGTCGATCCGAACGGGCAAGTTCAAAAAGCCATGCTGACAGCGGCGGCGACTCCAGTCGATGCAATGAAAGCACAACAAGTGGCGCAGATCGCCGTGGCCCCCTCCGATCTTGCGCAATTCCTGCAAGACGGCGGCCTTAATCCCGACGCGGCCCCGCAGAAGCCTTAGGCAATGGAGACGAACATGAAATTCAGAAATATTTTTTTGGGACTCCTCACATTGACTCTTCTCCCGCAGTCCAGCTTCGCGCAACTCGGTGGCGTCTTGAAAAACGCGCAGAAAGTAAAAAAAGCCGCGGACATTTACACTCCGTGGACACCCGAACAAGAGCAAGCGATCGGCCAGGCTTCTGCCGCAAAGCTCATCAACGTTTTCCACGTGTACGAAAACCCCGACATGACCCGGTATGTAAACCTCGTCGGCAATACGGTCGCGCGGCAATCGGGCCGCAGCGTCCCATATCATTTTGCGATTCTCGACACCGATGTCGTCACTGCGGTTTCATTGCCGGGAGGCTACATTTTCATTACGCGCGGCGCACTAGCCAATCTGCACAACGAAGCCGAACTTGCCGGAGTCCTCGCCCACGAAGTCGCGCACGTGGATCGCCGCCACCTCGAAAAAGAAATTCGCGCGCAGAAAACCGCGCAATTCGCGAAAGAAGAAGCCGCCTCGCATGTACCAGCCGGCGCGGAACTCATCAGCATAGCCGGCAGCGTTGTCACCCGCGCTCTCACGCTGCAAGTTAGCCGCGACAAAGAATCCGAAGCCGACAAAGTTGGCGTCGAATTCTCGTCCAAGGCGGGCTACGACCCAACCGGCCTCCGCAATTTTCTCCAGTTTCTCGCAGCCGTACCAGCGACGCCGCAAACCAAGCAAGCACTCGGCCTCTGGGGCAGCACGCATCCTCCCCTCACCGACCGCATTAATTCGCTCAATTTGCAGCTCCCCAACTACCCTGCTACCGGCCAAAAACTCGCCGAACGTTATGCCTGGTATGTGAATCCGCCGGCTTTCGCTCACGAAGGCGGCGCGATGTCAGCAGCGGCTCCCGCATCAGCACAGGCCGGCGGCGAACTCGACGGAATCGTCAGCCAAGGCGTCGTCGTTTTAACCAACGGCAAACTCGCCGAAGGGGCGCGCGTTAAAGTGCGGCCCCAACCCTGATCGGTTCGCGTCTCCACCCGAATCTGCCCGCGAATAGACCGCTAATTTCATTTTGGCGTAAGATAACCTGCCTCCGGTTGTAACGGAGCCGCATCTAACTTGCACCGGGAACAGGATTCCCTGACCCCGAGGGAGCCATCGTGAGCCAAGCAATCGCGAGCCAATCGAATATCGCGCAACTCTCCATAAACACTATCCGCACACTTTCAATCGACGCAGTGCAACAGGCGAACTCGGGCCATCCTGGCGCGCCGATGGGTCTCGCACCGGTGGTGTATGCCCTCTGGCAAAAGGTTTTGCGCTACGACCCCACGAATCCGCTCTGGCCCAATCGCGATCGCTTCGTTCTTTCCGCGGGTCACGCGTCAATGCTTCTTTATTCGACTCTTCACCTCGCCGGCGTCAAAGCCGTCGACCATCACGGCAAAGTCCTCGACCAACTTTCCGTCTCGATGGACGAAATCAAGCGCTTCCGCCAAATCGACAGCCGCACGCCGGGCCACCCGGAATCGCATCTCACAACCGGCGTTGAAACCACTACTGGCCCGCTCGGCCAGGGCGCAGGCAACAGCGTTGGCATGGCCATGGCCGGAAAGTGGCTCGCCGCGAATTTCAATAAGCCCGGCTTCACGATTTTCGATTACAACGTCTTCGCCGTCTGCGGTGACGGCGACATGATGGAAGGCGTTTGCTGCGAGGCCGCTTCCCTCGCAGGACATCTCAAGCTCGGCAATCTCTGCTGGATTTACGATAACAATCACGTGACGCTGGACGGTCCTGCTTCCTGGTCCTTCAGCGAGGACGCCCTCACCCGCTTCAGGGGCTACGGCTGGAATGTCACCGAAGTAAAAGACGCCAACAATCTCGGCGAACTCGCCGCCGCCTACCAGAACTTTCTCAACACGAACGATCGTCCGACCCTCATTGTCGTGGACAGCCACATCGGCTACGGCTCGCCTCACAAACAGGATTCCTACGAAGCGCACGGCGAACCCCTCGGCGAAGCCGAAATCAAGCTGGTGAAGAAAAACTACGGTTGGCCCGAAGATGCGAAGTTTCTCGTTCCAGATGGCGTCTACGACGACTTTAAGAATGGCGTCGGCAAACGCGGCAGTGATCTCAGCTCCGCTTGGGGAAAACTTTTCGATGGCTACGCCAAACAATTCCCCGACCTCGCCGGCAACCTCACAAAAATGCAGGCGCGCGAACTTCCCGCCGGCTGGGACAAAGACATTCCTTCCTTCCCCGCCGACGCAAAAGGCATGGGCACGCGCGAAAGTTCCGGCAAAACGTTGAATGGGATCGCGAAAAATATTCCCTGGTTCATCGGCGGCTCAGCCGATCTGGCAAAATCCAACAAGACGAATCTCGATCCATCGTGGGCCGGCGAATTTCTTCCCGGCCAGTACGGCGGCCGCAACGTTCACTACGGCGTGCGCGAACACGCCATGGGCGCGGCGATGAGCGGTATGTGCCTCTGTGGATTGCGCCCATTCGGTGGAACATTTTTCAATTTCAGCGACTACGTAAAACCGGCCATCCGTCTCGCCGGCCTCATGGAAATTCCCGTCATCTATGTGTTCACGCATGACTCCATCGGCGTCGGTGAAGACGGCCCGACGCACCAACCGATCGAACAGCTCGCCGCGCTGCGCGCTATGCCCAATATTCTCGTCATGCGGCCGGGTGACGCCAACGAAGTGGCGGAAGCCTATCGCGTAGCCGTCGCCCAAACGCATCGTCCTGTGGCGATGGTTCTTTCACGCCAGGCAACGCCAACACTCGATCGCGCGAAATATGCCGCCGCTTCCGGAGTCGCCAAAGGCGGTTACGTTCTTGCCGATGCGCCTGGCGGAAAGCCCGATGTGCTACTGATCGGAACAGGTACCGAACTGAGTCTGTGCGTTGATGCGTACGAAAAATTGAAAGCCGAAGGAATAAATGCGCGTGTCGTCAGTCTCCCTTGCGTTGAGTTGTTCGACGAACAAGACGCAGCGTACAAAGAGAGCGTTCTTCCCTCGAACGTCACTGCCCGCGTCTCCGTCGAAATGGCTTCTACGTTCGGCTGGGAGCGTTATACGGGCCTGAAGGGCAAGGTCATCGGCATGCGCTCGTTCGGGGCTTCCGCCCCTCTGAAGGATTTGCTCAAGAAATTCGGTTTCAACGTCGATGCAGTGGCGTCCGCGGCCAAATCCCTTTTGGGAAAGTGAGTTCTCGATGAAAATCGTGATTGGTTCGGACCACGCGGGCTTTCAATTGAAAAATGCCGTCGGCGATTTGCTCCGCTCCCTTGGGCACGCCGTAATGGACGTCGGCGCATTTAACGAGAATCCATCGGACTATCCGGATTTCGCGCTTCTTGTGGGTAACTCCGTTCTCGAGGGAAAAGGCGAACGCGGGATTCTAATCTGCGGAAGTGGAGTGGGCGTAAGCGTGGCCGCCAACAAAATCAAAGGGATCCGTGCAGCCGTTTGCCACGATACATATTCAGCGCACCAGGGCGTCGAGCACGACGACATGAATGTGTTGGTTCTCGGATCCCGGGTAATTGGCTCAAAGCTGGCCGAGGATTTGGTTAAAGCTTTCTTATCGGCGAGCTTTACCAACGAAGAGCGCCACAAGCGCCGCCTTGCAAAGGTCGCCGCAATCGAAGCGTCTCACTGAATTCGCGATCGAGCAGAGAATTCCTCGGCGGTTCCATTTGCACGGAGGTAAGATAGTGTTTTGCAGAGCGACCGGTATAAAAGGAGAAGTAGCATGACGACCACCACTACCATCCCAAACATGAGCGCCGCGCAAGGCGCGAATCCGTTGAAGGGCTTGCTGGCGTACGGCCAGTCACCCTGGCTTGATTTCATTCGCCGCAACATTTTGCTCAACGGCGATCTGAAGAAAATGATTAACGAAGACGGCCTGCGCGGCATGACATCCAATCCCGCCATCTTCGAAAAGGCTATCACCGCTGGCGACGATTACAACGACATCATCAAGGCGGCCGGCGCGAAATCGTCCACCGCGATGGCGCTCTACGAAAAAATAGCCATTCGCGACGTGCAGGACGCGTGTGACATCTTCAAGTCTGTCCATACCGAAACAAAAGGGCGCGACGGCTACGTCAGCCTCGAGGTTTCGCCGATGCTCGCGTTCGATACCCAGGGCACCATCGACGAAGCCCGCCGCCTCTGGAAGGCCGTCAGCCGCCCTAACGTCATGATCAAGATCCCTGCGACGACGCAAGGTATCCCGGCAATTCGCCAGGCCCTCGAAGACGGCATCAACATCAATATCACGCTGCTCTTCGCGCAATCCGCATACGAACAAGTCGCGGAAGCATATCTGGCGGCTTTGGAAACGCGCGCCGCAAAGGGCCAGGATGTTTCGCACATCGCCAGCGTCGCAAGTTTCTTCGTCAGCCGTATTGACTCGCTTGTAGACAGCAAGATTGATGCGATGGAGAAATCCGAGGCCGACCCGACCAAGAAAGCGTTGCTTGAATCGCTGCGCGGAAAAGTTGCCATCGCCAATGCTCGCCGCACTTACGCGAAATATCAGGTGCTCTTTGGTGGAGCGCGTTGGAAGGCTCTCGCCGCAAAAGGCGGCCAGACGCAACGTTTGCTCTGGGCCAGCACCAGCACCAAGAATCCGAAATACCGCGACGTCCTCTACGTGGAAGAACTCATCGGCGCGGACACCGTCGACACCATTCCTCCCGCAACATTCGATGCGTTCCGGGAGCACGGCAAATTGCGCCCGAGCCTCACGGAAAATGTCGATGGCGCGAACAAGACCATGAACGATCTCGAAGCTGCTGGCATCTCCATGAAGGAAGTCACCGACAAGCTAATCGCCGATGCCGTGAAGCTCTTCCAGGATCCGTTCAAGCAGTTGCTCGACGCCATCACCAAGCATGCCGGAGTGTCTGCGTGAGTCTGAACAAGCTGACGTATAAACTCCCAGCCAATCTCGCGTCAGCGGTCAATGCAGCGCTCGCCGATTGGAAGTCGAATAACAAAGTCGCCCGCTTGTGGGCGAAAGATGCCACCGTTTGGACCGGCGCGGATGAAGCCAACTGGCTCGGCTGGCTGAGCATCGTGGACGAACAACTCGCCAACGCTCGCGTCTTCAAAGAGCTCGCCGCCGAAGTGAAGAAACGCAAGTTCAAGCACGCGATCCTACTCGGCATGGGTGGCTCCAGCCTCTGTCCCGAAGTCATGCGCATGACATTCGGCAAAATCGCTGGCTTCCCGGAAATGCACGTTCTCGATTCCACCGACCCGGTACAAATCAAGGCCATCGAGAAAAAGCTCGACCTCAAGAAAACGCTCTGCATCGTCTCCAGCAAATCCGG
Organism: Candidatus Dormiibacterota bacterium; assembly: GCA_035577625.1. Lineage (GTDB taxonomy): Bacteria > Acidobacteriota > Terriglobia > Acidiferrales > UBA7541 > Acidiferrum. The sequence continues at coordinate 45,320 of DATLVG010000038.1, read as the reverse complement.
CGGCACGCTCGAACCAAACATTTTTAAGCAATATTTCTTCGAACGCGTGAAAGCGAAAGTCGGCGCCGATAAAGTCGGCAGTCACTTTATTGCCGTCACCGATCCCGGCTCGAAAATGCAGCAAGTCGCCGAAGGCGACAAATTCTGGAAAATTTTTGCTGGCCTCCCGAGCATCGGCGGCCGCTATTCCGCGCTTTCTAATTTCGGGATGGTCCCTGCCGCTGCGATGGGTCTCGATGTGCCGAAATTTCTCAAGACTAGTCATGAAATGGGCCCTGCGTGCGGCGCGACATCGGCAGCGGACAAAAACCCCGGCGTGATTCTCGGCGCCATCATGGGCGCCGCCGCAAACCAAGGACGCGATAAACTCACCATCATCACGTCTCCCGGCATTTACGACCTCGGCGCATGGCTCGAACAACTTCTCGCCGAATCCACCGGAAAAATTGGCAAAGGCATCATTCCCGTCGACCGGGAGAAACTCGCCAAACCCGCGTCTTACGGGAACGACCGCGTCTTTGCTTATTTGCGACTGGCTTCCAAACCCAATAAGGCCCAGGACGCTGCTGTCGCCGCGCTCGAAAAAGCCGGTCATCCGGTCGTGCGAATCACGCTGCCCAATATTTACGCCATTGGCCAGGAATTTTTCCGTTGGGAAATCGCCACGGCTGTCGCCGGCTCCATCATCGGTATCAACGCGTTCAATCAGCCCGACGTCGAAGCCAGCAAGATCGAAACGCGCAAGCTCACAACTGAGTACGAAGCTACGGGCCACCTTCCGCCGGAGTCGCCATTCTTCGAAGCTTCCGGCGTCAAGCTTTTTGCCGACGAAAAAAACGCAGCGGCACTTGGTGGCGGCTCAAAACTTGCGGACGTTCTAAAAAAACATTTCGCCCGTGCAGGCGCTGGCGATTACTTCGCCGTCCTCGGCTACATCCCCATGAACGCCGAAAACGAAAAAGTTCTCCAGGAATTCCGTCACGTCGTTCGCGACAAAAAGAAGCTTGCCACTTGCCTCGGCTTCGGCCCGCGATTTTTGCATTCCACCGGTCAAGCTTACAAAGGTGGCCCGAACAGCGGCGTCTTTCTCCAAATCACTTACGATGACGCTGCCGACCTTGCTGTACCTGGCCAAAAATACACGTTCGGCATCGTAAAGGCCGCGCAAGCACGCGGCGATTTCAATGTCCTCGCCGAGCGCGGCCGTCGCGCACTCCGTGTACATCTCGGCAAGAATTTGAAGTCCGGCCTCAAGGCGCTCTCCAAGGCCGTACAACAAGCGGTTTCCTGAAGGAGCAGCGAGGCGATTTGAAATTTTTGAGTCGTGGCAGAATGCGTCAAGAATTCAAATCGCGTCCTCGCAACTGATTCGATTGATTTGAGAGGCAGTTTCCCTCGAACAATTTGCAGCTTAGGAGCAGACAGAATGCAACTTGGAATGATCGGTCTGGGGCGGATGGGTGCCAACATGGTGCGCCGCCTGATTCGAAATGGCCATACCTGCGTCGTCTATGACCGCAACGCTGAATCCGTCAAGCAACTTACCGGCGAGGGCGCAACGGGCTCGGATTCGCTCGACGACTTTGTAAAAAAACTTTCCAAGCCACGCGCCATCTGGCTTATGGTCCCCGCGGGTGTCGTCGACGCAACTCTCCACGATCTCGTTCCGAAACTCGAAAAAGACGACATCATCATCGACGGTGGCAATTCCTATTACATTGACGACATTCGCCGCGCCAAAGAACTCAGCGCCAAAGGCATTCACTATTGCGACGTCGGCACCAGCGGCGGCGTTTGGGGACTCGATCGCGGTTATTGCCAGATGATTGGCGGCGAAGAAAAAATCGTTAAGCACCTCGATCCGATCTTCAAAACGCTCGCTCCGGGCCGCGGCGACATCCCCCGCACTCCCGGCCGCGAGAAGGCGTCCGGTACCGCGGAAGAAGGGTATCTCCACTGCGGCCCAAGCGGCGGCGGCCATTTCGTAAAGATGGTTCACAACGGCATCGAATACGGCTTGATGGCCGCCTATGCCGAGGGCTTGAACGTGCTAAAACACGCCAACGCCGGAAAATCTCATCGCGAAACCGACGCAGAAACGACGCCTCTTCGCAATCCCGAACACTACCAATACGATTTCAATCTTGCGGACATCACCGAAGTCTGGCGCCGCGGCAGCGTCGTCGCTTCCTGGCTCCTCGACCTCACCGCCATCTCGCTTCTCGAACAACCGAATCTTGAGCGCTTCTCCGGACGCGTCTCCGATTCCGGCGAAGGCCGCTGGACTGTCCTCGCCGCCATCGAATCCACTACACCGGCTCCCGTACTCACGGCATCTCTATACCAGCGCTTCGTTTCGCGCGGCGAAGACGACTTTGCCGGCAAAGTTCTCTCCGCCATGCGTTTCCAGTTTGGCGGGCACGTCGAAAAGAAATCCGGACATTAAATCTATTCTCCCGGACTTTCCGGGAAGGACCTGACCGATGACTAACGGCATTCTGGCAACAGCCGCAGCGCATCCCGCGCCTCCGTGCATTATGGTGATTTTCGGCGCAAGCGGCGATCTAACCAAACGCAAACTTCTTCCCGCCTTGCTCAACCTCGCGGAAGAAGGCCTCCTCCCGAAGGACTTCGCCATTGTAGGTTTCTCTTTCGATCAAATGACCACCGAAGCCCTCCGCGAAAAGCTCGGCAAAGAAGTTCGCGAATACGCGCTCCGTCCGGTCGACGACATCCTCTGGCAATGGCTCGTCGAGCGTATTTACTATGTGCAGGGTGATTTCGGCGATCCCGCCGCGTATCAGCGTCTCAAGGATCAAATTCTGGCGGCCGAGAAAACGCACAACACGCTCGGCAACCGTTTTCACTATCTAGCCGTCGCGCCGAAATTTTTCTCGCCCATCGTCAAGCAGTTAGGTCAGGCTGGCCTCACACAAGAAGCCAACGGCCGCTGGACGCATGTCATCGTCGAAAAACCTTTCGGCCACGACCTCGATTCCGCCATCCAGCTGAACAAAGAATTGAAGGAGACGCTTTCGGAAAAGCAGATCTACCGCATCGATCACTATCTCGGCAAAGAGACCGTGCAGAATCTGATGGTCTTCCGCTTCGCCAACTCCATCCTCGAACCGCTCTGGAATCGCAATTACATTGACCACGTCCAAATTACCGCCGCCGAAACCGTTGGCGTCGAGCACCGCGGCGGCTTTTACGAAACCGCCGGTGCGCTCCGCGACATGGTCCCGAATCATCTGTTCCAACTCCTCACCCTCACTGCGATGGAGCCACCCATTTCCTTCGAAGCCGACGCCGTCCGCGACAAACAAGCCGAAATTCTTCACGCCGTCACGCCTCCGCCGCCCGAAACCATCCTCCAAACTATGGTTCGCGGCCAATACGGCGAAGGCAACGTCAACGGCGAAAAACTCTCCGCCTATCGCGACGAACCGCAAGTCGCTCCGGACTCTCACACCGAAACTTTTGTCGCGCTCAAACTACGCATCGACAACTGGCGCTGGGCCGATGTCCCTTTCTACCTGCGCACCGGCAAACGCCTCGCCAAGCGCGTCACCGAAATTGCCATTCAATTTCGTAAGCCGCCGTTCCAACTCTTCAGCCGCACGCCAATAAAGGATCCCCGCGCCAATCGTCTTGTCGTTCACATTCAGCCCGAAGAAGGCATCTCGCTCCGTCTCGGCGCAAAAGTCCCCGGCTCTGTCATGAAGCTCGGCTTGGTTCACATGGATTTTGACTACGCGCGCGACTTCGGCACTTCGCACAGCACCGGCTACGAACGCCTTCTCTACGACTGCATGATCGGCGACGCCACTCTGTTCCAGCGCGCGGACATGGTCGAAGCAGGCTGGAGCGTCATCCAACCCGTGCTCGACGTTTGGAAGGCTCTCCCCGCCCGCGATTTTCCAAACTATCCCGCCGGTTGCTGGGGGCCGCAGGACGCCGACGAAATGATGGCCCGCGACGGCCGCGCCTGGCGTGACATCGAATCCAACGAGCCACTCACCGCTAACTGCCCCGCACGCGCCACCGACAAGGCTCACGCCTAGGAGAGTTTTCTTTGGACCGCGTACTCCAAATTTATCCCGACGTCGCCGCCATCGCCCAACAAGCTGCCGGCATTTTCGTCAACGCCGCTCAACAAGCCGTCCGCGAACGCGGCATCTTCCGCGTCGCTATGGCCGGAGGTTCCACTCCGAAAACGCTTTACGCGCTTCTCGTCTCCAAACCGTTCCGCTCCCAGCTTCCTTTCGACAAAATGCATCTTTTCTTCGGTGACGACCGCCACGTTCCGCCCGACCATTCCGATAGCAACTACCGCATGGTCACCGAAAACTTTACGTCAAAGACCCCCATCAAGCCGGAACAAGTCTTCCGCATGAAAACCGAACTGAAAGACACTGAACGTGCCGCCCTCGACTACGAGCAAATCCTCAAGACTCAATTCGCCCTTAAGCCCGGCGAACTTCCCCGCTTCGACCTCATGATGCTCGGCATGGGCAACGAGGGCCACACTCTTTCGCTCTTTCCGGGAACCACCGCACTGCGCGATAATGGTCGGCTGGTTGTGCGCACTTGGGTCGGCAAGCTGTATACCGAACGCATCACCTGCACCGCGCCGGTCGCCAACAACTCCGCTGCGGTTTTATTCATGATTGCCGGCGCCGACAAAGCGCCTGCGCTCAAAGCGGTTCTCGAAGGCCCGTACGAACCGGACCAATTGCCGACCCAATACATCAAGCCGGCGAACGGCAAATTGTTTTTTCTCGTCGACTCCGCCGCGGGCGGCATGCTTTCAAGGGAATTGGCAACGACTGGTAGCGGGTCAGTTTGAATTTTTTGAATCGTGACACAACGGGGCTCGGGGCTTGTACTTACAACCCCCGATCTTGATAAGACAAAAATTCAAACTGACCCGCTACTCAACAACTTAAGGAGACACGCAAGCAATGGCAACGACCACGGCATCAAGTTCCATCCAGCAATATCTCGGCGCGAAAACGGATTCGCTCCTCGGCTTCCGCTCGCCCAAAATCGCGAAAGAGCGCCTGCACCTTCCCGGCCCGGATTTCATCGATCGCATCTTCGCTCCATCCGACCGCAATCCGCGCGTCCTCGCAAACCTTCATCGCATGTTCAACACAGGCCGCCTCGCCGGCACCGGCTATCTCTCGATCCTTCCCGTCGATCAGGGCATCGAGCACTCCGCCGGCGCCAGTTTCGCCAAGAACCCCGACTACTTCGACGGCGAAAATATCGTCAAGCTCGCCGTGGAAGGCGGTTGCAACGCCGTCGCGTCGACCTTCGGCGTCCTCGGCTCGGTCGCTCGCAAGTACGCCCACAAAATTCCCTTCCTCGTAAAATTCAATCACAACGAACTCCTCACCTATCCCAACAAAGCCGACCAGATTTTTTTCGGTACCATCAAGCAGGCGTATGACATGGGCGCAGCCGCCGTCGGTGCCACTATCTACTTCGGTTCCGATCAAGCCGGCCGCCAGATCGTTGAAGTCAGCCAGGCCTTCGCTCACGCCCACGAACTCGGCATGGCCACCGTTCTCTGGTGCTATCTCCGCAATAACGCCTTCAAAAAGGATAAGGACTATCACCTCTCCGCCGATCTCACTGGCCAAGCCAATCATCTCGGCGTCACCATCGAAGCCGACATCATCAAGCAAAAGCTTCCGGAAAATAACGGCGGCTATCAGATGCTCAACATGGGCGATTCCAGCTACGGCAAATTCGATAAGCGCATTTACACCGACCTCGCCAGCGATCATCCCATTGACCTCTGCCGTTATCAGGTCGCGAATTGCTATATGGGCCGCGCGGGTCTCATCAACTCCGGTGGCGCATCCGGCGCGAACGACTTCGAAGAAGCGGTAGCCACCGCCGTCATTAACAAACGCGCCGGCGGCACCGGTCTCATCTCCGGCCGCAAAGCGTTCCAGCGCCCGATGAAAGAAGGCGTCCAACTCCTCAACACGATTCAGGACGTCTACCTCAGCCCAGAAGTCACCGTCGCTTAGTAGCACTGGCAATCTGCCAGTGCCGCAGGGGCGGGCTTTTAGCGCGTCCCTCTTCACGCCCTAACAGTTAGTGAAAATGGCGGCCATGACGGCCGCCGTTTTCTTTTCGTTGCGCCATACGAACATCACACGTCGGTTTTGCGCCTGCCGCAGAACAATTGCTTTATGCTCCTATTCACGGCTCGTCATATCGGAGGGACCTTCATGAAGCAGCTCTTTTCCATTCTTCTGATCCTCGTCGCTGCGGCCATGGCCGCCTCCGGACAGACACCTGTGAGCGATGAAGGTGGCCGCGTCCTGGCTCTCGAAACCGCATGGGGCCACGCCATCGAACTCAAAGACACCAAGGCGCTCGATCAGATGCTCGCCAGCACCTTCGTCGCCGTCGAAATCGACGGAACCCTCTCCAACAAGACGGAGTTCCTCGCCGGCATCAGAGCTCCCGAATATCAGCCGTCACAGGCCGTGAATGAGCAGATCAACGTTCAGGTTTACGGCAATGCCGCGGTCGTCGTGGGCATCTTTCGCGTCAAGGGCACCGAAAAGGGCAAGGCCTACGTTCATCGCGAACGGTTCATTGACACTTGGATCAAGCAGAATCAGGCTTGGCAATGCGTTGCCAGCACCGCAACGCTCATCACAGCGAAGTAATCGTTGCTTCTCGCGCCGTGACCTCCCGTCCCGTGACGTTTGCTACAACGTGCGTCGCTTGGTAGCGTACGCTTCAGCGTCCGTCGGCGCATTTCACGCAACGTTCATCGCGCTGGTGCATCCTATGACCTGACGTTAGCAAGGAGATTCTCGTGGGAAATCGCTTGCAAGGAAAAGTAGCCGCCATCACCGGCGGTAGCCAGGGCATTGGCCTCGCCATCGCACAACGCTTTGGCGAGGAAGGCGCGGACATCGCCTTTTGTTATCGCTCCAATAAAGCCGGCGCGGAGGAAGTCGCCGCCAACATTCGAAAGCTTGGCCGCAAAGCCGCCGGTTTTCAATGCGACGTCGGCCTCGTCTCCGACGGCCAGAAATTTATCGCGGACACCGTCACTCAATTCGGCCGCATCGACATCCTCGTCAACAACGCCGGACTCGAACGCAACGCCGACTTCTGGAATGTCACCGAAGCCGACTACGATGCCGTCCTCAACGTCAATCTCAAAGGCCTTTTCTTCATCACGCAAGCCTTCGTCAAACACCACATGCAAGCCCCCTCCACTGAAAAAAACGCTGGCGGAAAAATCATCAACATCAGCTCCGTCCACGAAGAACTTCCCTTCCCTCACTTTGCTTCCTATTGCGCCAGCAAAGGCGGTGTCAAGATGCTCACTCGCAATCTTTCCATTGAACTCGCGCCGCTTGGCATCACCATCAATTCCATCGCGCCCGGCGCCATAGAAACACCCATCAATACCAAACTTTTGAACGATCCTGCCAAGCTTGCTGCTCTGCTCGAGAATATTCCGCTCAAGCGACTTGGCAAACCCGAAGACGTCGCCTCCATGGCCGTCTTCCTCGCTTCCGACGAATCCAATTACGCCACCGGTACAACTTTCTTCCTCGACGGCGGCCTCACCTGGAACTACCAGGAACAATAGTCGCTGCAGCCTACGCTTTAGCGTGCGTCCGCACCTAATCCGTGGCGCCAGCCTGAATCTAGAGGCGGGACTTCAGACCGCTCTTCTTTGGCATGCCGTTCTATGGCCGGCTTGCTGAAGCCGGCCGCCTCCGTCAACGGCCGATACCGCAACATAGCCTTTGGCTCGCGCTCCTGTTCGCCGTTGTAGCGGCCACCTTGCGAGGTGTGCGCTTTTACTCGCCATCCTATCCATCTAAATTCCCGCTTCACCGTATCGAAACTTTCCGGAGTATTCATCACAACACTCGCGTCATCATCAACCCATGCGGGCCCGCGTCTCCTCCTCCTAAAATGAGATTAGGCATACAAAGGAGTGCTTCATGCCGAAAACAAAAGCTTCTTCCCTCGCCAAGGCAAAAACACCTCGCGTTGCAAAAACGAAACCCTCACCGGAAGAGATTGCATTGCGCGCATACCACATCTATCTGGAGCGCAACGGCGCACCCGGCGATCCGCACGCAGACTGGCTTCGCGCCGAAGCCGAATTGACGGCCAAGCCAACGAAGTCGGCGCGCAAATCCAAAGTCGTCTCCATCGCCGCCTAACTCGCTTACGTGAACCATTTCTGCGCAATTTGAGTAGTGGGTCATCAGTTTGAATTTTCTTAATCGTGACACAATAAGGGAAAATTCAAACTGACCCTACTGTCGGAGTTGGCACCCTTTCCTGGGACACATCTTCGTTCTCCTCGGAACTGATACACTGCCCTCAAACATGCGCAAGGCTCGCCATTTCAGCTATGGCATCAGTCTCTCCGCAATTCTTCTGTTCTGTCTCCTGTCGTTCCATACCCTCAGCGCCGACTCCGGCTGGAAATCCATCGCGAAAGGCCTCGACTACAAATACGTGATGGCCAAAACTCCTTCCGTCCTCGGCGACTCCCGGATCTTCATCCTCCGCGCCGACCCCAACCTCTGGCAACTCGAAGCCGCCGGCATCAGCCAAACCGGCGAATCCTCCGGCCACACCGCTCGCGATTGGTCGCAACGCAAAAAATTCTCCGCCGCCATCAACGCCGGTATGTTCGCCACAGACTTCAAGACTCATCTCGGCTACATGGGCTCCGCTGCACACGTCAACAATGGCCACGCAAACTCCTATCAATCCGTCGCCGCCTTCGCGCCGCACGATTCGCACTCGCCGCCATTCCGCATCTTCGATCTCGACGCGCCCGGCGTCCGCTTCACGGACATTCAGAAAGATTACACATCCGCTCTGCAAAATCTGCGCCTCATCAAGCGCCCCGGCACAAACCAATGGAGCCAGCAGTCCCGGCAGTGGAGCGAAGCCGCCCTCGGCGAAGACGACGCCGGCCGCATCCTTTTTATCTATTCGCGTTCGCCCTTCTCCATGCACGATCTCAACAACGAACTCCTCACCGCCGGAATCGGCATCGTCGCCGCCCAGCATCTCGAAGGTGGCCCCGAAGCCCAGCTCTATCTCAACGTCGGCTCCCTCGAGATGGAAATGTACGGCAGCTATGAAACTTCCTTCCGCGAAAACGACTCCAACTCCGCCGCCTGGCCCGTCCCCAACATCCTCGGCCTCCGCCCTCGATCTTCTACTTCCCACTAAGTCCATCAATTGCACTCATCCCCAGACCGTCCAGCCGAAGCTCCCCCATGGAGCGGGAGGCTAGCGCCGCTTTGGACCGTGTGAACTCTCGCCAAGGCGCCCCGTCCGCCCCGCCATAGTCCGTTCTTGTAGAGGCCGCCTTCTGAGGTGGGCTCCGAGCGCAAACCTCGCTCTAAATCTGTGCAAACAATGCTTGAAGTTTGGGGGAATTTAAACAACTCATTCCGTGGACGGGCAGGACTTTCTTCAAGCGTGCGCGGCGGTGGCGGAGCGAGCAGCCTGCAGAAGCTTCCGGGCGTTTTCTCGGATGTCGCCCTTGCCAAACACGGCATTGCCCGCCACGAGCAATTCGGCGCCGGCACGAACCACGTCGCCAATCGTATCCAGCGCGACGCCGCCGTCCACTTCAATCCGGAAATCCAGCCGGCGCTTTTCGCGTTCGTTCGCGAGCGCCGAAATTTTATTCAGCGAGTTTTTGATAAATTTCTGTCCGCCAAATCCCGGATTCACGCTCATCACCAGAACGTGATGCACCAGGTCCAGTACTTCATCGAGAGCGTGCACCGGAGTCGCGGGATTAATCACGACGCCCGGTTTGCAGCCATGATCCGCAATCAGGTGCAGCGTGCGGTCCAGATGCACGCACGCCTCTTGATGCACCAGAATCCACGTCGCGCCCGCTTCCGCGAACGCGGGAATGAATTGATCGGGGTTTTCAATCATCAGGTGTACGTCAAAAATCGCGTCGGGAATTGCCTTGCGCAGCGACGCGACCACCGGCGGCCCAATCGTGATGTTCGGCACGAAGTGTCCGTCCATCACGTCCACATGCAGCAGCGTGCCTCCACCTTCGAGCGCAAGCTTCGCGTCCGCAGCCAGATTCGCGAAATTCGCGGAAAGTATGGACGGCGCAAGTTCGACAGTGCGAGCCACGTTCCCTCTCTATCCCTTAGCATAGCCGATTCTGCGCGCCGGCGCGTTCCCTTTGCGCAAGCCGGAAACCTACAACTTCCAAGGCAGAACAGTGCGTTTCGCGCTGCTCTCCACCGAAAGTTCTAGCGCGTACATCACCGACAACGCTTGCTCCAGCGTAACGATCGGCTTCGCTTTTCCGAGAATCACGTCCCGCACGTTTGCGTAAAAATCCCGGTAATCTCCCCGCAACGTCGGAACTTTTCTGAACGTCACGTTCGCGGCGTCGAACTCCGCCAGCGTTCCCCACTCTTCCTCTTTTTCAACGCCCCAATCCTCTCCGCTCGCCGGGTGTCCCGCGCGCAACAGCGCCTCTTGCGGATCGAGACTCTGGTGCACGTACATTCCCTTCGTACCCAGCACGCGAAAATGCGGCCGTGGAATCGGTATCAACGTCCCCGAAGAAAGATCCGCCCGCAATCCATTCGGGTAGTAGAACGTCAAATCAAACGCATCGTCGTTCGTCGAATTCTCCCGCTCGGCGCGAACGTCCGCCCAAATCGCCTCCGGAGTTCCCAACAGCATCAGCGCGTGATCGATCAAGTGCGGCCCAAGATCAAAAAAAACTCCCGTGCCCGGTCCCGGACGTTCCTTCCACGATTCGCGAATCGCCGGACGGCAACGGTCAAACGTTTCTTCAAACTTCAAAATCCGTCCGAGCTCGCCCGAAGCCGCGAGCTTCTGCACCGTCCGAAAATCTCCATCCAACCGCCGCTCCTGGTACACCGCCAGCAATCTTCCCGTCTTCTTTGCGAGTGCAATCAACTCACGGGCCTCAGCGACTGTCGTCGTAAACGGCTTATCCAGCACCACGTCTTTGCCCGCTTCCAGGCACGCCTTCGCCAGCGGCGCATGCGTCTGATTCGGCGTCGAAATCGCAATCAAGCGGATTTCCGGAATCGCCAACAACTCTTCCAAAGTGCGCACAATTTTTGTCCCCGGATAAATCTTTGCCGCGTCGTCGCCTGTGCGTTGCAGCACAGCGCCCAGCCGCAGCCCCGGCACGGAAGCCAGAAACGGCGCGTGGAAGGCGCGCCCGCCCAATCCAAATCCAATCAATCCGCAATCAATCATCTGATGGTTTTCCCGGCCGCTCGCCTCTGTCAGCGGCATTTGCACGAATACTTTGGCGCAGGCAAAATGCCATGATGTCCTCCGAAACGCAAATCCAGCCGTCCACGCAAAACTCTTCGCAGAGTATGATTTTCTACCTTCTGTGTCTCGGTTTCGTCCTCAACGGAATTATCATCAACGGCGTCGGCGCTCTGCTTCCCGTATTCCGGGCAAAATGGGGACTCGACGACAGCCGCGCCGGCCTTTTCTCCGCTGTACAGTTTTTTGTTTCGCTCGCGGGTGTGCTGCTATCAAGTCCGCTCATCGCGAAAAAAGGATTCAAGCCGGCCATCACCCTTGGTCTCGTATTGATGGGTATCGGCTTCGCCTTCTTTAATGCTCCGACCTTTCTCTTAGCCCTTATCGCGAGTGGGGTCTACGGCCTTGGGTATGGGTTCGTAACGCCCGGCACGAATCTTTGGGTCGGCGAATCATACGGCGACCGCCGCGCTTCCGCGCTCAACATCGCGAACCTCGCATGGGGCGTCGGCGCTATGTGCTCCGCGCCCGCCGTGATGTACGCCATCCGTACGTCACACATCAATTCCTTTCTCTGTGTTTCTGGAGCTGCCTCCCTTCTGCTCGGACTCGTGCTGGTGCGCATGCAATTCGGAAAACCGCCGCACACAGAGGCTCACATGGAAACAACCGAGAGCTCGAAATCGGCTGGCACGGGAGTCGCAATCCTGCTCGCCACTCTGTTCTACATCTACGTTGGAACGGAGGTAAGCACTTCCTACTGGGCCGCCACACATGCGCAACGCGCGGCAACGTGGCTCACCAATACGTTCACGCTCGCGCCAACGTTTTTCTTTGCGGGTTTGCTTGGCGGCCGCGGCGCTGCGGCGGCAATTCTGCTGCGCCTGAAGGAAGGAACCGTTGCTGTCAGCGGACTTGTGATCGCCGCTGCGGGCGAACTCTTGTTCATAACCGCTCATTCGTCCGCTGCGCTCTTTGCTGGAGCCTTTTTCGCCGGCTTGGGTCTGTCCAGCCTCTATCCGATCTTTGTCGCGTGGCTCACGAAATGGTTCGGCTCGCGCGCGCGCAAAGTTGGCGGCGTAATGTTCGCAATGGCCGCGGTAGGCAGTGCAACGATGCCGCCGCTTGTGGGTGTTCTTTCAAGATTCGCCCACTCGCTGCGAGTCGGCCTGATTGTGCCCCTGGTAGGATGCGTCGTGATTCTGACCGTTGTCGGTTTACTTCGGCCCAGCACTCGAGGTTGAAGCTGCTTCCGCGGAGTTTTGCGCGGCGGATTTTGGCGGTGCGGTCATTTCCATCGCCCAGATCGCCGCAGGCCGCATGTACATCGAAGCGCGGTAATTTCCGGTGATGTCCCACGCTTCGGGAGTGCGGAACCAGTAGCCTTTGGTTTCGTAATTGACGTGGTAGATGCCCCATGCCGTGCGAAACGCTTCGTCCTTCATGCCCTCGCCGAGCATGAAGCCGGCAAGGCCGAGCGTCGTGCCAGTCCAGACTTCCTGGACCTGCTCGTTGGTGGTGATGATGGTGCCGTCGGCGGCGATGCCGTTCACGGCGCCCATTTCGCCCTTCGCGAATTTCATCACGTTGAAGTCGTAAATATTTTTCAACGATTTCGCACGCATGTCGCGCGGAACGATGTCGCCTAGCCCGGTCATATCCGCATACCACTGGCCGGCGAGTTGATCGGATTGAATGTTGTCTTTGTATTCGCTTTCGGTGTCGTACCGGAAATATTTTCCGTTCCACAATTTCGCGATGTAGGTTTTTTGCCCCTTCAAAAACCAATCGTGATAATGCGTGGCGGCCTTTTCGTCGCCGAGTTTTTTCGCGATCTCCTCCGAGGCGCGAAGCGACGCGAGCCACAAGCTTCCGGAGTAAGCGCTGTCGCCGCGCACGAGCCACGTGTCGTACGTTTGATCGGGGTAGCCGTCGTTGTCGGGAATGCCGTCGTTGTCGCGATCGAATTTTCCGAGATAGGCAAGCGCTTCCTGAACGGCAGGCCAGCTGTATTTTAGGAATTCCGTATCGCGTGATCCGGTCAAAACGTAATCACGATAAACCATCAACACAAATTTGGAATTCAAATCCTTCCAGCCGTTGGTGTCCTGCCAGCTGAATTGATTGACCTGAAAGAATGGATCTTCGTTCGGCACGCCCATATCGTGCGGCACGGCGCCTTTTGTTTTGCGTTCGCGAAATTCCGCTTTACCCGTTTCTAGCGATTTCCAGATCCAGGCCATGCGATCGTCGAGATGTTTCGGAACGGTGTCCGCGAAATCGCGCATCACTTGTTTGTCGATGTCCGGCCAAAATTTTACGAGCGGGAGCGAGCCGTAAAAACGAACGTCCAGTGTTTCGTAATACGGATAATCGAAACATTCCATGAAGGAATAGGTGGAAGGTGTTTTCGAATCCGCGCCGACGGGGCGCCCCCAGAACGAGCCGCCATCGGCGAGAACGTAAAGCTCGTTAAACAACATGCCGCGATACCAGTCCGGGTTTGAATCGTCGTTGATGTAAGGAGCCTGCCACGCGGCAATCGCATCGCTCCACGCCGCGGCGTTTTGCAAACCGTCTCGCGCGATAGCCCAGGAATTAGCACCGCTGGTTCCGTAGAAATCCGTGTAGTGCCGATGCCATTTTCTTCCCGAGCCAAATTCGACGACGGGAAGGTCCCACGACAAAACCATTGGGACGATTTTTTTCTCGCCGGGTGCAAGAGTGAATTTCACAGCGATGGCTCCGGCGAGCGGTTCGCCGCTGCTGAGCCAGGGCTTGGTAGAAGTGGCGAGGGTGCCATCTTTCGAAAACGTGGACCAAACTTCCGCACCGTTTCCATCGGGCGAATACGTGGTGACATACGAGACTTCGACGCCGGGGGATTCGAGCGCGGCGATAGTCATTTGGCCGTCCCAGGCGTTGGGAATATTGCCGCCGCGTGTTCGTTCGAAGACGATACCTTTCATCGTAGCGTTCGGAAGCTTTTCGGAAGCGGAGCGATTGTAATTTCCTTCGCTGAGGGCGGCGCGAAAATCGCGGTCGGAATTGCGAAACCAGCCAAGCATATTGGTCCAAGAGAGCAAGACGGAAACGGTTACGCGCTTGTTAGTGGGATTTTCCGCATGCCAGCGATAGACAGCGACGGGGTAGCTGGTCTCTTTGTAATTGTTGGGAAGAATGGGCGAGAACTGTTCGAGCGTGACGTGGGCGGGAAATTTGTCATAGCGATAGTCGAACCAGGATTTTGGATAGAGGGCAGCGTAGTCGCCGGCGCCGACAGGATAGTCCCAACTCCATGCGCTCAATTGTCCATTCGAAGGATGTCCGGCGAAGAGCGCTTTTGCGACGCCTTCAAAATCTCCTTCGAATTTTTGGAACATGGCGAATTGATTCGCGTAGATCGGTTGGTATTTGTGAATGCCGGGCTGCACGTGCCAGCGAGCGAAGTCACCGCGAAAGGTTCGAGAAAAAGTTCCGGCGCCGAAGCCGCCGACGGGAGCGCCTTGCCAGAAACCGTCGTCGATGTGTCCGCCGTCGAGCGAAGTTTTCTTTGTGCCGGGATTTTCAGGGGGTTTGCCGATGGGTCGCTTCCATGCCGCCTTGGGGATTTCGTCATTTGCGGGAACGGCGGGAACGGAAAACAACAGCACACACACTGCTAGAAGTCCTCGACGCGGGAACATGTAGCCTCCAGACAAGGCATGGGGCAGCCCGAAGGCTGCCCCGGAGTGTAATACCGAACAGTTGAGGCATGCTACTACAATAACGATATTCTAGGCAAGGAAAAACGCGAAGGTGATTGGAAGAAAAGCAGATGGGTTGATTGCCCGAGTTAGTTCCGCACGGCCCAAGCGCTATGTGCGATACCGGTGTGACCTCTAGTGGATCCCACGCCAATAAGTCGAGCGGTATCAGCCGTTTGAAATTGACTGGTCCGAAGAACTTGGCCTAGGACTCGTATGGAGGCTTGCCCGAGGCTGCGCAATTGCTCAGGTTGGTGAAGTAGTGTTGCACAGTATATTCTCTGGCGATGCCGCAACGTTCACGCTCAAACCGTTCTCCAACCGCAGCATTGCTTTTTGGACTAGTGCTTACGCTGTCGGCGGTGCTTTTGTTTGCCTACTACATGACGGGACAGTTGACTGGATTGCGCGCGCTGCAGAGCAACATGGTGGATCGCAACCGGAAAGATTCGCTGCAGCTTCTGCGCGTGCAGAACGATTTAAATTCGCTGGCGCTGGCGATGCGCGACATGCTGGATGCCCGAGAGCCGTATCCGCTAACGGCGTGGACAGCGCAATTCGAACGGATCCGCGGGGACCTGGCTGCGGCACTGAAAATCGAGGACACATTTGCGCCGGCGCAACGCACGGCGGATCAGCGGACACAGCTGAGCCAATCGCTAGCGCAATTCTGGGATGCAACGGACCGGATGTTCGCGCTGGCCGCAAGTGGAAAAGAAAAGGAAGCCCGGGATCAGATTCAGGTGACGTTGCAGGCGAGGCAGGCGGCGCTGAGTACGGCTGTCTCACGATTCCTGGTACAGAACAACGAAGCGGAAGAGCAAGCGACGGCGGAGATAACAGGGATTTACGACGGGGTGCAGCGGCAGTTGTATTTCTTCCTGAGCGCGGCGCTTCTGGTAATCGTACTAACGAGTTTGTATTTGATCCGGGCGAACCGGATTATTTTTGCGCAGATCGAAGCGCTGTCGGAACAGCGGAGCGAACTGGCGCAGAAATTGATTTCGACGCAAGAATCGACGTTGCGGCATCTATCGCGCGAATTGCACGATGAGTTTGGACAGGTGTTGACCGCGATCGGGGCATTGCTGGCCAGAGCAGGAAAACAAATGCCGGGCGATTCGCCGTTGCGCGAAGATTTGGAAGAAGTGCAAGAGATTACGCAATCGACGCTGACCAAGGTGCGCGGACTCTCGCAAGCGCTGCACCCGGTGCTGCTGGAAGAAGCGGGACTGGCGGCGACACTGGATTGGTACATTCCTACGGTGGAACGGCAGACGGGGCTGGACGTACATTATCAAAAAAGCGGCGCGGAGTTTCCGGTAGAGACCGCGGCGGGCGTGCATTTGTATCGTGTGGTGCAGGAGAGTTTGAACAACGTGAGCCGGCATGCGGAGACGAATGAAGCATGGGTGAGATTGACCTACGCGCCGGAAGAGTTGACGCTGGAGATTGAAGACCACGGCAAGGGAGTAAAGCGCGAGACAGGTGAGCATGGAATCGGGATGGTGGCGATGCGAGAGCGGGCGGAATTGATTGGCGGAACGCTGGAGTATGAAAGGCCTGAGGCGGGCGGGACGCAAGTGAAGCTGCGCGTGGCGAGAGAAAAGGTGGAAGCGCATGGAGGATAAAATTACGGTTTTGCTGGTGGACGATCACGCGCTGGTGCGGCGTGGGTTCCGACGAATGCTGGAAGATGATGAAACTCTAACCGTTGTGGGCGAAGCGAGCGACGGAGCGGAGGGAGTGAAACTGGCGACGCAATTAAGGCCGGACGTGATCGTAATGGATTGCCAAATGCCAGTGATGAATGGACTGGAAGCGACGCGGAAGATTGTGAATGCGAATACGGGAGCGGCGATTTTGATGTTGAGCATGCATTCGGAAGACACGCTGGTGAAACAGGCTCTGGAGGCGGGAGCGCGCGGCTATGTATTGAAAGAGGCGCTCAATCTAGACCTGGCGGGCGCGATCAAGAGCGTTGCGGCGGGGCAGACGGTGCTGGACCCGAAGGTGGCGAAGCCGCAAGCGCTGAAAGGCGAACGCGAATCGGGGCTGACGACGAGGGAGCTGGAGATTTTGCAGCATATTGTGGCGGGAAAATCGAATAAAGAGATTGCGAGCGAATTGGAGTTGAGCGCGAACACGGTGGCGGTGCATCGCGCAAACATCATGGAGCGGCTGGGGATTCACAAGACGGCAGAGCTTGTGGTGTATGCGATTCGGAATGGATTGGTGAGCTTGCCTTGAAGAGGCGTGAATTTTTGTATGGAGTTGCGGGGGCGACCGCGGCAAGTTCCCTTTTCGCGCCAGAGATTTTCTCCTCACCGCCAGGACTGGGATTTCAGCTGACGGATGTAACTTCAAAAGCGGGAATTTCCTTTCAACACAACAGTGGTGCGTACGGCGGGAAGTTGTTGCCGGAGACGCTGGGTTCGGGTTGTGCGTTTCTGGACTATGACGGCGACGGCTGGCAAGACGTTTTGCTGGTGAATGGAATGGATTGGGCGGGGCACAAGAAGCAGAGATCGACGCTGAAACTTTATCGCAACAACCGGAATGGAACGTTTACCGATGTGACGAAAGCGGCCGGGCTGGACACTGAGATGTACGGAATGGGAGTAGCCGTCGGGGACTACAACAACGATGGGTTTCCGGATGTGCTGATTACCTGCGTGGGGCAGAACCGGCTTTTTCAGAATACGGGCAGAGGGACGTTTGTCGATGTGACGCGGAAGAGCGGACTGTTTGGACGGCAAGCGTTCAGTACATCGGCGACGTGGTTTGATTATGACCGCGACGGATTGCTGGATTTGTTTGTGTGCAATTATGTGAACTGGTCGCCGGAACATGATGTATTTTGCAGTCTGGATGGAAAGCAGAAATCATATTGCACGCCAGAGGCGTATCGAGGCGAAACGTGCTGGCTGTTTCGAAACCGCGGCGATGGGACGTTTGAGGATGCGACGGCGGCGAGCGGCGTGTTTGACGCGAGTTCGAAATCGCTGGGCGTGGCGCTGCTGGATTTCGATCAAGACGGGTGGCCGGATTTGCTGGTGGCGAACGATACGCAGCCGAACAAACTTTACAAGAATTTGCGGAACGGAAAATTCAAGGATGTTGCGGTGGAAGCGGGGATTGCGTTCAGTCCGGACGGAAAAGCGCGAGCGGGAATGGGAGTGGCGATCGGGGATTTTGAAAATGCGGGACGGGCCGGGATTGCGATTACGAATTTCGATAATGAAATGGTTGGCGTTTATCGCGCGGGAAAAATGGGCGGGTACGAAGAGATTTCGCTGGCGTCGGGGATCGGCGCTGCGTCGAAGACAACACTAGGATTTGGGTGCGCGTTTCTTGACGTGGATCTGGATGGGCGACTGGATCTGGCAGTGGCGAACGGACATATTGATGAGACGGTGCGGAATATTCGGGGGAATGTGGGCTACGCGCAAGCTCCGCAGCTTTTTGTGAATTCCGGCGCGGGAAAATTTCGCGACGTGGCAGCGGAAGCGGGAAACGATTTTGCGAAAGCGAAAGTGGGGCGTGGATTGGCTTTTGCGGATTTCGATCGCGACGGAGATTTGGATTTGCTGATGACGACGAACAATGGGCCGGCTTATTTGTATAGAAATGATCAGAGCGCGGGCCATCGAGCGGTACGATTTCACTTGCAGGGGACGAAATCGAATCGCGATGCAATTGGGGCGACGGTGCGTTTGTATAGCGGCAGTGAAACGCAGGCGCGGACGGTGCAGGGTGGGTCGAGTTACTTGTCACAGTCGGAGCTGCCGGTGACGTTCGGATTGGGAGGGCGGGACCGGATGGAGAGAGTGGTGGTCGATTGGCCTAGTGGCGGGACGCAGGAATTCAAGAATTTGGCGACTGGCAAAGCGTACCAACTGACTGAATCCAAGGAACTTACGGAAATATACGGTTTCTAGTTCTTTTGCATTATTGCGGGGATTTGAGGGAGAACTTATAAAGGGCACAACAAAGTTCCATGCGCTACCCGAACTACAGATTCTAGGCATTACACCCTCGGGAGTACCCCTTGATCGCGCGGCCGGATACCCAAATTATCCCGGCCGCGCAGTCGTTTTTGGGCGAGTGTAGAATCGAACGGCTGAAATTGTTCTGGAGAGCGGTTAGATGAATTTGTGGCGGCCCCGGATTTTGGTTCTTCTCGCGGTAAGTTCCATTTATTTATACGGCTTCCCGTCGGCGACGCTGACGTATTCGGGCGTGCTGCTGTTTCATTTAGGCGCGGGATTGGTGCTGACGGTTTTGATCGTCCCATATTTTGTGAATTGCTGGCGCGAGCAGAAATTTGCGAACAGGTTCGGATGGAGTTTATTGGCGCTCGGCGCGATTTTGGGAATTGTGCTCATCAAGATCGGCACGCCGCACCGGTTTAAGAATTGGCTGTACGCACATATTGCGTTGTGCGCAGCGGGGGTGTTTTTCCTGGCGTGGTCGTGGCTGGGATCGCGGAAGTGGCTGGGCGAGGGATCGGGAGGGGCGGCGTTGCGATTCGCGGTAGTGTTGGTTGCGATGGCGGCGTTGAGCGGCGGCCCGTGGTGGGCGCGCAATGTTGCGTGGAAGAATGCGTATCGCATAAAGAATCCGCCGCTTTCTACAGAGACGATGGACGGAGAGGGTGACGGGCCGAACGGAAAGTTTTTTCCGAGTTCGGTACAGACGCGCGACGGGAAAAATATTCCCGCGAAATATTTTATGCAGTCGCAGGCGTGCGAGCGGTGCCACTCGGACGTGTACAAGCAGTGGAACAGCTCGGCGCACCATTTTTCTTCGTTCAACAATCAGTGGTACCGGAAGAGCATCGAGTACATGCAGGACGTTGCCGGAGTGAAAAGTTCGAAGTGGTGCGCGGGATGCCACGACCCAGCGCTGCTTTTCAGCGGAATGTTTGATACGCCGATTCGACAAATTGAAAACACGCCGGCAGCGCAAGCGGGACTGAGCTGCATGATGTGCCACAGCATCGTGGAAGTGAAGAGCACCATGGGGCAGGGCGATTTCGTGCTGGAGTATCCGAAACTGCATGAACTGGCGGCGAGCGAGAATCCGGTGGTGCGCGCGGTGCACGACTTTATGGTGAAAGTGAATCCGGAGCCACACCGGCGCGTGTTCTTAAAGCCGTTTATGCGGGAACAGACGGCGGAGTTTTGCTCGGGCTGCCACAAAGTACATCTGGATGTGCCGGTGAACCGGTACAGATGGATTCGCGGATTTAATGAATACGACAACTGGCAAGCGAGCGGGATTTCAGGACAGGGAGCGCGGTCGTTTTATTATCCGGCGAATTCGAAATCGTGTGCGGATTGCCATATGCCGATGATTCCTTCGAAGGATGAAGGATCGGTGGAAGGATTGGTGCACTCGCACCGGTTTCCAGGCGCGAACACGGCGGTACCAACGGCGAATGAAGATGCGGAGCAGCTTGCGGCGAGCACGCACTTTCTGCAGGACAAACAAGTGAGCGTGGACATTTTTGGAATTGCTCCGGCAGAAAAACCGGGCACGGAGACGAAAGGAAATGCTCCGCACGGAGGGCAAGAGCTTTCGACAACGTTTGCAGTGGGAGAAGAGGCGGAAGTGAGTGGGCCGCGCGGGGCGGAAGGAAATGCGAAGGCAATTACGGCACCACTGGGGCGCGTGGATGCAGCAGTGCGGCGTGGCGACGACGTAAATGTGGAGGTTGTGGTTCGAACGCGGAATGTGGGGCATTTCTTTCCGGGCGGGACAGTGGATGCGTTCGAAGTGTGGCTCGAGTTGCAGGCGACGGATGAGAAGGGACAGACGATTTTCTGGAGCGGACGCGTGGGCGAGGACGGCAAGGGGCAGGTAGATGAAGGCGCGCACTTTTACCGTTCGCGACAAATTGATGGGCACGGGAATGTGATTAATAAGCGCAATGCCTGGTCGACGCGCGCAGCGGTGTACGTGCATTTGATTCCGCCGGGCGCGGCAGATACAGTGCACTACCGTCTGCATGTGCCGGAGAATTGCGGCGAGAAGATAACGCTGCACGCGAAGTTGAACTACCGGAAATTCATGTGGTTTAACAACCAGTTTTCGTATGCGGGCGTGGAAGACGCGAGCGCGGGAAAAGCGGACGTGACACCAAGTTACGACGACCGGAAGTGGGCGTTTACGGGAGATACGAGCGGAGTGGCGGGCAAATTGAAGGAGGTGCCGACGCTGCCGATTACGGTGGTGGCGCAGGATACGAAAGAGTTGCGCGTGATTGGGAAGAAAGAGGCGCCGCCAGCGCCGCAGACGGCGGCGATAAAAGAAGATTGGACGCGGTGGAACGATTACGGCATTGGATTGTTCCTACAAGGCGATTTACGGAATGCGGGAATGGCGTTTGAAAAAGTTACACAGTCGGATCCGCGGAATGCGGACGGGTGGGTAAATATTGGGCGGGTGCGGGCGCAGGAAGGTGACAACGTGGGCGCGGTGCAGGTGCTGGACAAGGCGCTGGCGCTGAGACCGGGGTTGGCGCGTGCGAATTATTTTTATGCACGCGTGTTGAAAGAGGATGGGAAGTACGACGAAGCGATTGCGAAATTGCAGAGCGTACTGCGGCAATATCCGCGGGACCGCGTGGTGTGGAACGAGTTGGGGCGGATTTACTTTTTGCAGAAGAAGTATGCGGACGCAGTGAAGGCGTTTCAGGCGACGCTGGCAATCGATCCAGAAGACTTGCAGGCGCATTACAATTTGATGCTTTGCTACAACGGACTGGGCGATGATGCGCGTGCGGAACAGCATAAGGCGCGGTATTTGCGGTACAAGGCGGATGAATCAGCGCAGGCGTTGACGGGACCGTATCGGCAAGCGCACCAGGAAGATAACAACGAGCGGCAGATGGTGCACGAACATGCGTCGCTGGCGTTGAGTGAAACGTCGAAAGGCTTGGCGAAAAAGAAGTTGGCAAAGGCGCAGGGGAAGAGTACGACGGCCGGTGCCGGAGCAGGCGGCGGGCAGTAGCGTTTCAATAGGAAAATTCGGGGGCAACGGATGACTTGGATCAAGACAGTCAGCATGGAAGAAGATCCGCGCGTGAAAGCGGCGATTGAGGCGCAGCGTGACAATTATCCACAGGAGTACGCAACGCCGGTGCCGAGCGTGGATCGCGGGCCGGGGGCGAGTATTACCGCTTCACATTCGCTGATTCCGGATGCGCTGTACCACGCATTTAGCGCGTTTGGCGCGATGATGGCGACGGACTTGCCGCTAGAGCGGCGTCAGCATGAAATGATCGCCGCCATGGTTTCGATCACGAACCGATGCCACTATTGAATCGAGTCTCACGCAGAGTTTCTGCGTAGGGTGACGTTGGACGAAGGAATGGTCGAGGCGCTGCGTCGGGACTACACGACGGCACCGATCAGCGAACAAGACCACGTGATGCTGGACTACGTGGTGAAGCTGACGAAGGACGCGACAAAGTGCAGCCCGGCGGATCATGACGAGCTGCGGCGCGTGGGATTCGACGACAAAGGGATTTTGCAGATTACGCTGATTGCGTCGTGGTTTAACTACATCAATCGCGTGGCCGATTCGTTGGGTGTCGGGCGCGATGAAATTTCGGGGAAACCGTGAAGAAGACTTGGGTGGCGGTGATTGCTTCGTCGCTGATTGTTTTTTCCATACCTGCGCAAACACAAACTCCCATGGCCAAAGGGCCGGCGGAGTTTCGCGATGTTACGACGGCGGCGGGGATTAAATTTGTTCATAACAACGGAGCGTACGGAAAGAAATATTTGCCGGAGACGCTGGGTCCGGGCGTGGCGTTCATTGATTACGACAACGATGGTTGGCCAGACATTTTTTTAGTGAACGGGATGGATTGGCCTGGACACGCGACGAAGCACACGACGCCGAAACTCTATCACAACAATCATGACGGAACGTTTACAGACGTGACGCACAAGGCGGGGCTCGACGTGGAGATGTTCGGGCTCGGCGTGACCGTGGGCGATTACGACAACGACGGGTATGACGATTTGTTCGTGACGGCATACGGGCAGAGCCATTTGTTTCACAACAATGGGAATGGAACGTTTACGGATGTGACGCAGAAGGCTGGATTGGGCGGCGTAAAAGAGTTCAGCACGAGCGCAGCTTGGGTGGATTATGACAAGGATGGGCGACTGGATTTGGTGGTGGCGAATTACGTGACGTGGTCGCAGGAGGCGGACCTTTATTGCACGATGGATGGGAAGAGCAAATCGTATTGCACGCCGGAGTCTTACAAGGGCGCTTCGATTCGGTTGTGGCACAACAATGGAGATGGGACTTTTTCGGATGTGACGAAGCAGGCGGGGCTTTATGAGCCGACATCGAAGACGCTGGGGATTGCGATTCTGGATTTTGACAACGATGGATGGCCGGACATTTTGATTTCGAACGACACGCAGCCAAACAAGCTTTACCGGAACAATGGAAATGGGACGTTTACGGAAAAGGCGGTGGTGGCCGGCGTGGCATTCAGCGAAGACGGAGTAGCGCGCGCGGGTATGGGCGTGGACACGGCGGATTACGACCGGAGTGGAAATACGAGTTTGATGATTACGAATTTTTCGAATCAGATGATTTCGCTCTATCACAACGAGGGGCGCGGGTTATTTGTGGATGAAGCGCCGCGGTCGGAAGTGGGGCGCGCTTCGCTGCTGACACTTGGATTTGGGTGCTTTTTCTTCGATTACGATCTGGATGGATGGCCAGATATTTTGGTGGTGAATGGGCACATCGATCCGGACATTCAAAAAGTGCAGGCAAACGTGCGGTATGCGGAGCCGCCGCATCTGTTCCGAAATTTGGGCAAAGGGAAATTTGCGGAAGTGACGAAGACGGCGGGAGCGGCCTTTGCAACGGCGCGCGTGGGGCGGTCGGTGGCGTACGCGGACGTTTACAACAATGGACGGCTGGACATTTTGATGTCGACGAATGGCGGGCCCGCGTCGTTGTTCAAGAATGAGCCGGTGGGGACGGTGAATGATAGTCTGCGTGTGAAGTTGGTTGGGACGAAGTCGAACCGCGACGGGATTGGCGCGGTGGTGCGGGTAACAACGGCGGAAGGAACGCAGACGCAGATGCTGCGGAGCGGGTCGAGCTATCTTTCCGCCAGCGAACTCGTTCTTACCTTCGGCCTCGGCCAACAAAGCAAAGCCGATTCCATAGAAATTCGCTGGCCGAGCGGCCAAGTGGACAAATTAGGCGCAACAAATGCTGGACAAACAGTAACTGTAACGGAAGCCAAAGGCGCTACGACCTCAAGACAATTCGGCAAAACCTAGTCATTCAAAAGGGAACCTGCGATGTTTGCTGGGGACTTTCGTCGATCCAATACTCACGTCGGAACTCTACGACCTGCCGTGTGCCACTCTTAGTGGAGACATGGAGCGCGTGTAACCCTGGGGTCGGGTTCGTCGGCCGGAAGCTCAGCAGATAGTAGTTCGCGATGTCATTCGACAATGCAATCATGCCGGCCCTAAGGTTTTTTGCGTTGTGAAATGGCTTGAACTCACCACCGGTTAATTCGGCCAAAGACTTAGCGGCATTGTTCCTCAACGTGTCTTTAGCCGCGAGGAACGTCATGGTCGCAAGTCGAAGTGGTGGAGCCAATTGGCTAATGCAATCAAGTACTTGCTTGCTGTAGCGGCCTTGGTATTCGGGATCGGCTCCGGTCCGGCTGAAGCAACCATGTGTAGGACCCGGTTGTTTGCTGTCCAGCTTCGACGCTTCATGCGAAACTGCGGCTTGAGTGCTAGAAAACGCGAAACTATAGATAGCCGTGTTGGTATCGCTGATCAGGTGAAGAGCATCCGTCAGAGTCGTCTCGCTGCCCTGATCGATCGTTTCACTCAGCAGCAGTATCGCGCGACGGTAGCCGGCGGGTTGTTCGCGAAGCTGTTTAATCGCGAAAGCAACACCATCCAAAATCGCAGCACCTTGATCGCCACTCGACAGGCCAGCCAGAGTATTTGCGGCTTCGTCAGTATTTGACGTAAACGGCAGAAGCAAATGTGGCGTTTTGTCGAAGGCGATCACCGCCGCTCGATGCTCAACGCCGCCAATTAGCGCATCCAGTACTGGGCCGAGCCCCTGGTAGTCAGCAAGGTGCTCTGCCCCGAGACCGCCCGTCTCAATGACGACAGCCACTGCTAGCGGTTCGGAATCGGCATCCAATTCAAGCGATGGAAGTTGATGTTCCCCATTGTCTGTAAGTAAGAAATCTCGGGCTTTCAGGTTAAAAATTGGTTCGCCACTCTTGTTCTTCACAAATACCGGAACGAGTACTAAGTTCGATTTCGCCGTTAGGATAGTTCGATCGGGCGTGCTCTCTTGGGCCATACATCTTGCCGCCCCGAAAAACGCGATAGGGGCACACACCAGCAAGTGAACAAGCCAATCTGATTTTTGTGACCAGCCCGAAATCATTATTCCCCAAGTCCGCTAGGGGTAGCTAAGAATTGGATGATTACGCTGACCTTCGCTTTGAACGCGCATGCGAAACCGGGGTTGCCCAGCCAGATTCGACTCGCCGACCTACAGCGCCTGTCTTACAGCCGGCAAATCAGGAGTTCGCGCTCGTAGACCATTTCTTTGGGGAGATGGTCGTGGAGGAGGATGAAGAGCTCTTCGTGCTCGATGACTTCGTGGCGCCAGGCAGCGTTGTTGAAGTCCTGCAAGGCTTCGAACTTTTCGCGCGGGAAATCGAGGCCTTTCCATTCCATGTCTTCATAGTGGGGCATCCAGCCGATGGGAGTTTCGCTGGCGAATGCGCGGACGCGAGCGCGATCCACAATCCATTTGAGCACGCGCATGTTTTCGCTGTAGCCGGGCCAGATGAATTTTCCGTCGGCGTCTTTGCGGAACCAGTTCACGTGAAAGATGCGCGGCGTGACGCTGAGCGAGCGCTGCATCTTGATCCAATGGCGGAAATAATCGCCCATGTGATAACCGCAGAACGGGAGCATGGCCATGGGATCGCGGCGCACTTTGCCGATGGTGCCTGCAGCGGCGGCGGTCATTTCCGACCCCATCGTGGCTCCGATGTAGACGCCAGAGCTCCAGTTGAAGGCTTGGTAGACGAGGGGCATAGTGGTCGCGCGGCGGCCGCCGAAGATGATGGCGTGAAGCGGGACACCGTTCGGATCTTCCCATGCCGGGTCAATCGTGGGACATTGCGAAGCCGGAGCGGTGAAGCGCGCGTTGGGATGCGCGGCTTTGGCGCCGGTTTCCTTGGCGATTTGCGGCGTCCACTTTTTGCCCTGCCAATCGAGACACTCGGCGGGCGGCGTGTCGGTCATGCCTTCCCACCAGACACCGCCTTCGGGAGTGAGCGCGACGTTGGTGAAGATAGTGTTTTTCGAAAGCGCAGCCATGGCGTTGGGATTGGTTTTTTTCGAAGTGCCGGGAGCGACACCGAAAAAACCGGCTTCGGGATTTATGGCGCGAAGGGCGCCGTTTTCGTCGGGGCGAATCCAGGCGATGTCGTCGCCAACGGTCCAGACTTTCCAGCCTTCGAAGCCTTTGGGCGGGATAAGCATAGCGAAATTGGTTTTGCCGCAAGCGCTGGGAAACGCAGCAGCAACATAGGTTTTCTCGCCCTTGGGATCTTCGACGCCAAGGATGAGCATGTGCTCGGCCATCCAGCCTTCATCGCGCGCGATATTCGAGGCGATGCGAAGCGCAAAACATTTTTTGCCGAGGAGCGCGTTGCCGCCGTAGCCGGAACCATAGGACCAGATTTCGCGCGATTCCGGAAAATGAACGATGTACTTTTCCTTGTTGCAAGGCCAAGGAACATCTTTTTGCCCGGCAGCGAGAGGCATACCTACGGAATGGAGACACGGGACGACGCGTGCGCCTTTGTCGATCTCGTCGATGACGCGGGAGCCGATGCGAGCCATGATGCGCATGCTGGCGACCACGTAAGGCGAATCGGTGAGCTGCACGCCGATTTTGGCCATTGGGGAGCCCATAGGGCCCATGCTGAATGCAAGCACATACATGGTGCGGCCCTGCATGGAGCCACCGAAGAGGCCGCGGAGTTTCTTGCGCATGTCGTACGGATTTTCCCAATTATTGGTGGGGCCAGCGTTGTCCTTTGCATAGGAGCAGATGAACGTGCGATCTTCGACACGAGCCACATCGGATGAGTCGGAACGCGCGTAGTAGCAGCCGGGCCAGAGCTTTTCATTCAACTTGACGAACGTGCCACTCGCGACCATTTCGGCGCACAGCTGGTCGTATTCTTCCTTGGAGCCATCCACCCAATGGATTTTGGACGGGCGAGTGAGCTCTGCCATTTTTTCGACCCAACGAAGGAGGTGATCGTTTTTGCTCAAGGGAACAGCGGGATTGCGAGAACTAACGGCGGGCGTGGACATAGAAATCTCCGAGAGTATGCGTGCTATGGCGCGATGGAAGGACTGTCATAAGTTAAAAATTGGTAGCGATACCGGGATTCGAACCCGGATTTTAGCCTTGAGAGGGCTACGTCCTAACCCTTAGACGATATCGCCGGAGAAAATGCGGGACTACCATCCCGCACTTTAGACAGCGACTATTTTCGCATGGGGAAACGGGGCGTTCAAGCGCGCGAAGGAGGATTGTGATTTTTAGGGCTCGGGATGGGTGTCCAAAGTATGAATCAGGCGACGCGCCGCGAACGTTCGCCCGGTTCGGCAGGGGCAGATTGCCTAATCGGGCGAATGGAGAAGAATTTGTGGCGGCATGGCTCGCAACGTAAAGACGGCAAGCCGAGAATGCGGCCGAGAAATCCCGTAGGCCCGGGAACGTATTCGGGTGAGATACGCTTAAGATCGAAATTTCCGCAAATGGCACAGTGTGCGTATTTCCACTGGCTAAATGGAACCGAACGCGCTCGGAAACGCACGCCGCATTCGGTGCAGCGCCAGGGAATGAGACCCGCTGCCCCGTAGATGTAGTCGGCAAGACTGTGTCGCCGCGACCGTCGGCAGGTTGAAGAGTCACAAGAGGGGCATCGCGTCATTTATGAGCGCTCTGTGGGCGGGGAGACGCGAAAAGGATATGCGAAACGGCGCTCAGGTTCAAGACGGGGCTTTTTTGAGTGGCTTTTTTGAGGCGCTTTATGAGCCCGGCGGCCGATGCGATAGAATCGAGATTCAGGAGAGGACATGTCCGATTACACAGGCGAGCACGCGCAAGCGGGAATCAAGACGAAACTGCCGAAACTGGATGCGTGGCCAAATCAATTTCCCGGATACGTAATCACGACGCGGTATCCAGAATATACGTCGATGTGCCCGAAGACGGGCTTGCCGGACTACGGAACAATCACGATCGAATATATGCCGAAGAAATCTTGCATTGAGCTGAAGGCGCTGAAGATGTATTTGCTGGCGTACCGCAACCTGGGCATTTTTTACGAAAACGCCGTAAACAAGATTCTGCACGACATTGTGGACGCGATTGATCCGGAGTGGTGCGTGGTGCGAGGTGAGTTTACGCCGCGAGGCGGATTGAATACGGCGGTGGAAGCACGGTGGCCGATTCAGAAATCGGCTAAGGGAAATTCAAAAAGGTAAGGCTAGATTGGATTGAGTCAGCTACCGGCGCAGCCTTGCTGCCTGAGCAGGGCAAACCTGCGACGCCCTTCGGGACTTCCCTTTCGTATGGCAGCTTTCAGCAGCACGCGAGCCTGCTCGCAGCTTCGCTGGACGCCATCGCCCCGAGCATAAAGATCGGCGAGTGTCACTTCGGCTGGGACGTAGCCCTTGCGAACGCCGGTCCAGAGCAACGCCACGGCCATTTGAATGTCACGCTGGCGATGAATCCCTTTCAAGATAGTCTTAGCCTGGTCAAATTCTTTCTGGCCTGAGCCGCCGTCTTCGGGCGCAGGGATATCTTCGATTTGTTGGATTGCGGAAGCCCGATCCGGCTTCGATTGCGGCGTCATGCCTGGAGCCTGGGTGGTCGACGTCGCGGGCTGCGATTGTGCTGTCGAGTCGAGCGGCTGGCCCGACGATGATGGAGACGGATTGCTCGCAGACGCAGACGCCGGGGCGGTATCATTGCGCACCGGAGACGCGGAGGGGTTGGATGGACTTTGCGGATTTTGCACTTGTGCAGTGGGAGGCGGTTGTTGCTCGCCGGCAAGTTGCCGGCCGAGACCAATGAGCGTCTCGCCCACTTCACGACGGAAATTCAAAACGAGCGCGACGAGAATAACGGCGAGGGCGAGGCTGATGATTCCCGCTGCCGCGGCGCGATTCAAACGGGGAGATTCGGCAGGTACGGCTCCGGATGGAAAACCTCGAACAAACGCCGGCGGCGGCGCGTCGTCGCTAGGCGGCCGTTTGGCCCGCGGAATCTCGTCTGGAAAGTGAGCGGCTTTAAGAGTTGGAGCAGGCTCGGGCGGAGATAGCGGAGGCAGAATTACGGCAGGCTCCGGCGCAGGCGGGGGCGCAGGCGAAGCTAAAGGCAGGCGAAAGCCCGCCAAGGCAAACGTCGACTCCGAACGAGACGAGAGCTTGGAAAAACGAGCGCGTTGCGGCTTTACGGCAGGCAGCGGAGTAAGCTCGGGCGGGCTAGGAACAATCGGTTTCTGGAAAACCTGCGGAACCGCCGCAGGAGTTGGTCGGGGCGGGGTTTGTTCGAGGGCACTATCCACAAATTCTTCTTCGGCTTGCGGGGCGGAAGGTTTAATTGGTTCGGTCATGCCTTCGCTCATGGTCGATTTAGTTTCTTGTATGGAATCGAGGGGAAGCGCGACGGCAGGCGTTGGTTCGAGCGGGACTTCTTCGAGGGCCCTATCCACAGATTCTTCTTCGGCTTGCGGGGCGGAAGGTTTAATTGGTTCGGTTATGCCTTCGCTCATGGTCGATTTGGTTCTTTGAATGGAATCGAGGGGAAGCGCGACGGCAGGCGTGTGCTCGCGGCCAGAAGGTTTCTGAGTAAGCTCGTCGGCGAGCCAAGCGCACAAGGATTCCCTGAATTGCGGGGAAACATTTGTAAACCTCAAGCCACCGGTTTTTCTGTCGTCTTCAGTCCAGGCAATTTCACCGACTCCCTGCAATCGGTTCTTGCCGTCGATCGCGAATGCGAAATTGATGGGGCCGTCAGGCTTGACGGGAGCGACGGCGCGGAAGCTGAAACCGAGTTCGCATATGCCGAGCACCATGCCGCCGTTGTGCGGCCCAAGTTCAACGTAGACGAGTTGCTGGGGTTTTCGTAAGGGCCAGGTGGACGGTGTCTGATTGGTTGCCATACGACCTAAAGCGATCTCCGTTTGTGATTCTATTCTCTCAGATTCCAAAAAAGACGCACGCGAAAGAGTTTCGCAAGATAAATCGAAAGGTGTCGAGCAAACGAAATGATAAGAGAGGATGTAAATTTTGCGCTCGTCAGCCAATACCAGTACTAGCACAAGGGCCGAGAGGGGCCGCTAAGACCGTGAAATACAAGTAGTTAAAAAGGCGTGGGCATGGCAGAGATATTGCGGTACAAATGAGTACCCCAGCACTCAGTCTACGTCTGCCTGACCGCGCAATTCCGTATCGATATTGATCGAAATGAGAAGAGGCATCCGATGCGCACAACGCTGAAAATCGTGTTGCCGTTGGTAGTAAGCGTGGCCGCCGTGTCGCTGTTGTTCGCGGGTTATCAGGTGCGGACCGAACGGAAGAATCTGCGAACGGATCTCGCGCGCCGCGCAGAGCTATTGGCGGAGAGCTTGCAGGAATCGATCGAACCGCAATTTGAAAAACGAGAGCGCGGCTCCGAGCGCGCGATTCAACGAGTGGTGGACCGGTTTGCCCAGCGCGAACACATGAGAGGGATCGCCGTGTACGAAGCCGACGGGGCGTCCTTGGCGATGACGTCGACGCTGGGAACTTACTTTCGGTCTGCCCCACCGGTAGCGGTGCAAGCGATAGCCAAGGATAAAAGCGAAGACGATTCGGAATCGGTTACCGATACGCCGATGTATTTCTACTCGCTGCCTCTGCATCGAAACGAGCAGCCGGCTGGTGCGCTGCTGTTGATTTACGACACGAGCTACATCGATTCGCGGGTGCTGCGCACGCTGCGTGATTCGATGCTGACGGCGCTGCTGGAGACAATCCTGATTACGGCGCTTGCGCTGGTATTGGTGCGTTGGACGTTGATGGATCCACTGAAGAAGACGGTGCAATGGCTACAGCATTTGCGAAAGGGAGATGGTTCGGCGAGTCATGCACTGCCGCAAGGCGAGCTGTTCGATGAGATTAACGTTGAAGTGACTCATCTGGCGCGGGATTTGGGCGTCGCTCGGGCGGCGGCGGAAGAAGAGGCGCGGCTGCGCGATACAAATGCAACGCAGTGGACGGCGGAGCGCTTGCGCGTAAGCCTGCGCAGCAAATTGCACGACAAACCGCTTTTCGTGGTGTCGAATCGCGAGCCATATATTCATATGCGCGGAGCGAAAGAAATCGAAACGATTGTGCCGGCCAGCGGTGTGGTTACGGCGCTCGAGCCGGTACTGTTGGCCTGCGATGGGACGTGGATTGCACACGGCAGCGGAACGGCGGACCGCGACACCGTCGACGCGAACGATCACTTGCGTGTGCCGCCGGAGCATCCGAGTTACACGTTGCGACGCGTATGGCTGAGCGCGGAAGAGGAGAAGGGTTACTACCAAGGATTCGCGAATGAGGGACTCTGGCCACTCTGCCACATTGCTCACACTCGTCCGACGTTTCGGCCGGAGGACTGGGCGCACTATCAGGTGGCGAACCGGCGGTTTGCGGATGCGGTGTTGCAGGAGATGGAGAGAACGGAATCACCAATCTTGCTGGCGCAGGACTATCACTTTGCGTTACTTCCGCGAATGGTGAAGGAAGCAAGGCCGGACGCGCGCATCGCTATTTTCTGGCACATTCCGTGGCCGAATCCGGAAGTGTTCGGAATTTGTCCCTGGCAGCGCGAGGTTGTGGACGGATTGTTGGGCGCCGACTTGATCGGATTCCATACGCAGACACATTGCAATAATTTTTTGGCGACAGTGGATCGCGCACTTGAGGCTCTAACGGAGTGGGATCGCTTCGCTGTGAACCGACAAGGGCATGTGACGCTCGTGCGACCGTATCCAATTAGCGTGGCGTTTCCGGAAAGTACGGTTGAACGGATTGCGTGGAAGAGCTCCGGAGAAGAACGGGCCGCGCTGACGGAAGAATTGGGAATCGAAGCATCGCTACTCGGCATCGGCGTTGATCGAGTGGATTATACGAAAGGAATTTTGGAACGTTTCCGCGGAATCGAACGATTTCTGGAAATTCATCCGGAATATCAGGGACGATTTTCGTTTGTGCAGATTGGCGCGCCGAGTCGTACCGACATTTTGCGTTATCGTCAATTTCTGGAAGAAGTGTCCGCCGAAGCTGATCGCATCAACGCGCGATTCCAAAACGGCCGGTGGAAGCCGATTCTGCTGTTGCGGAAACACCATTCGCACAAAGAGATTGCACGATTTTACCGCGCGGCGTCCGTGTGTCTAGTGACATCGCTACACGATGGAATGAACCTGGTGGCGAAGGAGTTCGTTGCGTCGCGAGAGGATGAGCGCGGCGCGCTGATTCTAAGCACGTTTGCGGGAGCAGCGCTGGAACTGACCGACGCATTGCAGGTGAACCCTTACGACGTTCAACAGCTGGCGGCGGCGATTTTGCGGTCGTTGGAAATGCCCGCGGAAGAGCAGGAAGCCAGGATGCGCCACATGCGCAAGAACATCCGCGAGCACAATGTTTATCGTTGGGCGGCGAGCTTGCTGTCGGACCTCACGGAGATCAGGATCGATTTGACGGAACGCGTTGAGGCGGCTAAACAGGAAGAAATTCGGGCGGAAGAGGCGAACTCGCGATGACCAATACGGTTCAAGCGGTCGGAACTCCGTTCTCGTTTTTTACGGTGGCGTATCTGACGAGAATCGGAAACCAATGCGCACGAACGTTGATGGAGTTCTTGAAGGGGCTGGAAGAGTGCAGCGATGCTTCGATTTTTCACCACACGTTCCAGACCCTGGGCAGCCATCACTTCTTAACGGAAGGATTCTCGAACGACTTTGCGCAGTGGGTGCTTGCCTCTGCAAACCGGGATGAATTGGCGGAACGATTGGCGGCGCTCGATATCCGCGATTATTTGTCCATAGCGGAATTGCGAACCGACCTGCGCCGGGTGATGAGCGCCTACTGCGCGCAATACCCCAACTACGCGGCACAGGAAGCTCTCGAGCCATTCTATTTCTGCGAAAGCGTCGAAGTAACTGAGCCCCTTGGGCTGACCGCACAAAATCTGCAGGAATTCCGCGACGGGATTAGGCAGCTCAGCCACTCATCGTTTTATTTTCATTTTATTTCTTCACGACTACGCCTTCATTTGCGCACGAATGATTTTTCGGTGTGGCTGGAGAACAGTCTTGGACTGGAAACGCTTGCTAATAAGGTGAATCGAATTGATGTGTACACGAACACGCTCGACACCGCGAGAGCAAGCCTAGTGCGGCTAATCGAACTGGAGGACGAAAAAGCATGACGGTGACGCAAGTCTTGAACCGGATTCCGCTGGAAGACTACGCGCCACTGCTGGGCAAACCAGAGATTGACGAAATGCGGGCGCTGGCCAAACCGCTGCGGGGCAAGACCGTGCAGATGGTGAACTCAACCGCCGTCGGCGGCGGCGTGGCGGAAATCCTCAACCGGCTGATACCGCTGGCCGAAGAATTGGAGATAGACATTCATTGGGACGTCATGCAGGGCGGCGCCGATTTTTTTGAAGTCACCAAGACTTTTCACAACGCACTGCACGGAGGAACCTATGCAACACGGGCGGAGGACTTTGTAATTTTTCGTGAATACAACCGGCGCAATTTTGAATTGGTACGCCACGACGCGGAGTTCACGATCATTCACGATCCACAGCCGGCTGGATTGATCGAAGCCCGGCGCGAAAAGGCAGGGCACTGGATCTGGCGATGCCACATCGACCTGTCGCGTCCGAATTCGGCGGTATGGGGATTTCTGGCGCCATACGTCTCGCAATATGACGGCGCGATTTTTTCTTCGCCGGAGTTTTCACGCCAGCTGCCGGTGCCACAATATCTTTTTCATCCTTCGATCGATCCCTTGTCCGAAAAGAACCGCGAATTGAATGATGAGTTCATTGCCTCCGTGCTGAGGCGATTCTCAATCGACTCGCAGCGGCCGATTTTGACGCAGATTTCCCGGTTCGACCGGCTGAAGGATCCTGTGGGTGTGATTCGCGCCTACCGAATTGTGAAGCGGTATTTCGATTGCCAGCTGGTGCTAGCTGGGGGAAGCGCATCGGACGATCCGGAGGGAGCAATCGTACTGGATGAGGTGCGGCGGGAAGCGGATGCCGATCCGGATATTCGTATTCTGGAACTGCCGGCCTGGGCGCCCTTGGAAGTGAATGCTTTACAACGCGCATCGACGGTCGTAATTCAGAAGAGTCTTCGTGAGGGATTTGGACTGACAGTGGCGGAGGCGCTCTGGAAGCGCAAACCAGTGGTCGCTTCCGCCGTCGGTGGCATCCCGACTCAAGTGATTCACAAACACACGGGTTTGCTGGCTCACTCCGTCGAAGGTACGGCGTATCAAATCCGATATTTGCTTTCGCATCCGGAAATTGCGCGGAAGCTGGGAGAGCAAGGGCATCAACATGTGAAAGAAAATTTCCTGATTACGCAAAACCTGAAGAATTATCTTGTGCTCATGCTTTCGCTCTCGCGGGCAAATTGAAGGGTGCTACCATCCTGAAAAGCAGCTCCCGGAGAGGCAGCGATGAAATGGACACCCGAAGGCGAGAGCCAGGACATTGAAGACCGCCGCGATGAAAGTGGGTCGGGCGGAGGCGGATTTCAGTTCGGCGGGATGCACATTGGACTTGGCGGCGCGCTCATACTTTTGGTCTTGAGTCTCCTGTTCAAGCAAAACTTTTTTGCCTTAATCGGCGGTGGCGGGGCGACGCCAGTCGCTACCAGACCCAACCGAGCGAAGACGGAAGCAGAGCGGCCCCTCGTCCAATTTGTTTCGTTCGTATTGGACGATACACAAAAAACCTGGGAACAAATTTTTCCGCAGCAAACGGGAAAACACTACCGGCACGCCAAATTGGTTCTCTTCCGGAATTACACACGTTCCGGATGCGGCGCAGCAGAATCCGCGACAGGGCCTTTTTATTGTCCTGAAGACGAGAAGGTATATATCGATCTCGGCTTCTACGATGAATTGAAGCAACGATTCGGGGCGCCCGGCGAATTTGCGCAGGCGTACGTGCTTGCCCATGAGGTTGGCCATCACGTGCAAAAATTGACCGGTATCGAAGCGAAAGTCCGCCGCCTGCAGGAACAAAATCCGCGTCAGCAGAATGCGCTTTCGGTAAAGATGGAACTGCAAGCAGATTGCCTGGCCGGGGTTTGGGCACATTCGACGCAAGAACGCAGTCTGCTCGAAAGCGGCGATGTGGAATCGGCCCTTGGAGCGGCGGCGGCAGTTGGAGACGATCGATTACAGAAGATGGCAACGGGCCATGTTAGCCCGGAAACGTTTACGCACGGAAGTTCGCAGCAACGAATGAACTGGTTCCGCAAGGGCTTGGACAACGGCTCGATTGCGGCATGCAATACGTTCGATTCGAACGAATAGCCGCCGCAGTGGTCTCAGGCGGCTATATTTTCGCGATGCTGTTTTAAGAGAAATTGATCGGTCATGCCTGCGATGTAATCGCAAACAACAACGTGCCTTGGAGATGAACTGGTAAGGGCTTCGTGGGCCGCCGGCATGGTTCCTACTTTGTTCATGTAAAAAACAAAAAGCTCGTCGAGGCACTGCACCGAGCGATCCCTATCTTCCGTAATCGATGGATGATCGTAGATATGCGTGAAGAGAAATCTCTTCAGCGCGGCGATCTCTGAAGTGACCGGCGGATTGAATTGAGCGAGACGAAGCGGCGCAGACCGAACGTCGGCGATAGTATTAATTCCCCGCTCTTGAACGGCGCGAGTGGACGCAGCAATGAGATCGGTTGCCAAGTAATCGACCACGCGTTTCAGCGCTTCGTTGAATTGAGATTTACGCGGCGCCTCGGGATAGAGTCCGACAACTCGCGAAAACGCTTCCGCGAAAAAAGGTACCTCGCAATTCAACTGATCCAGGTCGAGAAGTTCCGCTTCCATTGCATCGTCGAGGTCGGCGGTGTTGTAGGCGATCTCATCCACGCGGTCTATCAGCTGCGCTTCGAGCGGCGGCCTTTGGTCCAGTAGGTATTCGTTTAACTCCGGAAATTTGTCCGGTGAATAGTCCCGCGAATGTTTAATGATTCCTTCGCGGACCTCAAAGGTGAGATTCAATCCCGGGTGAGCGGGAAAACGTTGTTCGAACTGCTCGACAATCCGGAGCGCATGAAGATTGTGGTCAAAACCGCCACCGTAAGGGCGCATCAAGGCATCCAGGCGGCGCTCGCCCGCGTGGCCAAACGGTGGGTGGCCAATGTCGTGAACCAGCGCGAGCGCTTCTGCAAGATCAACGTTCAAGCCCAAGGTTTGGGCCACGGTGCGGGCGATTTGCGTAACTTCGAGGGTGTGGGTCAGCCGATTGCGGAAATGGTCGGAATAGCGCGTGGTGAAAACTTGCGTTTTCGCTTCCAAGCGGCGAAAGGCGCGCGCGTGAATGATGCGGTCGCGGTCGCGTGCAAATTCCCCGCGATAGGGATGCGCCGTTTCCGGATAACGGCGGCCGCGTGAATCCGATTCCCGGATTGCCCAGGCCACGAGCGTAGGGTCGCGTTCGATAGAGGCCTCTTCGGGCGAGCGAAGCGCCGGACGATTACGATTTCGGCGCGATCATGCCGAGTCCGCGATCTGCCCGCTCGACCACGGGTGAATCGGGAAACTCTTTCTTAATCTGTTGATAGAGGCTGGAAGCTTCCGCGGGATTGCTCTGGCGCAGAAAATCGGCGAGTTCCACGAGCACCAGCGGCCGCGGCACAAATACCGAGCGCAGTTCGGCAACAGCACGGTAGGTTTTCACGGCATCATCCGTCTTGCCGGTGCGAGCGTAAATGTTCGCCATCTGGTACTGCGCCATGGCGGCAAGTTCTTTATCGCTGCCCGAGCTGATCTTTTTCAATTCTTCAAGAGCCTGGTTGTGGCGCTCCAGATCTTCCAGTTCGAGGGCTTCATAGTAGCGGGCGAGGCGTCCGGGATTAGTGCGGGGATACTTATCGGCCACTGCAGTAAATTTCGGCAACGCCGCCTCGGACCGCGCTTGCTCGGTCGGAAAAGAGATGTCGTTCGGATCAGCGGACGCATTGGCGACGCCGATGCGGGCGCTATAGACTTTGTTCGCTTCATCCAGTGCAGCGGAAGCCTGCAGAGTCTGACGGTCGGTGTAAAACTTCCATCCGGCATAGCCGAGCACAGCGGCAAGCACGATCGCGACCAATATCCCAGCCAATTGGCTGTGCGAGTAAACGGCTTCGGCACCGTGCGCGAAAGAATCTCGAATCTTGTCCTGCTTAAGTTCCTTGCGCGAAATATGTTCCGTCACGCGGCATCTCCTACATGTTTTGAATCACTAATTCTAACATAGGAGCCGCGGGAGCCGGTTATTCGGAGCGGGAGGGACTAGCCGTCGTCACGCTCCGCGACGTCCGCGAAAACGCTATACTTATGGCGTATGAAGGCCAACTGCAGCAGTTGCGGCGCGGAGCTCATCCTGAAGGATTCCGAAATCGCCCGCCACGCAAAGGTGCAGTTTCGCTGCTCGAAATGCGGCAAACCCACAGTGGTCGAGGTGAAATTAAAACCCGATGCGACGATTGTCATGTCTCCGCTGCCGTCATTTGCACGGACTGGATCGGAAGGTGGAGGTGGCGGACTTGGCTTAGACGATCCATCTTTGGCGTTGCCGACGGGAGTGACGGCTAGCGTTAGCGTGATTGAGGGCCCCGACAAGGGCTTGGTAAAGAAACTCGAAAAGGCGAGAGTGATTCTGGGACGGCAGGGCGCGGACGTCAGCCTGAGTGATCCGGAAGTCTCGCGTCATCACTGCATGCTCGAAGTGAAGGAAAGTTACGTAAATTTGAAAGACATGGATTCCACGAACGGGACGTTTTTCGAAGACGAACGAGTGCGCGCGGCGATGCTTCAGGATGGCGGAGAGTTTCGTGTTGGAAACAGCATCATTCGAATCGGGTTGGAACGCAGACAGTAACGAACTGTTCGGCCAGTTCACGGAATTTTCAAGCGCGCTTGGAGCGGCATGATTCGCATCGGTGTGCTCGGCTATGGATACTGGGGGCCAAACGTCGCAAGGAACTTCCATTCGCGGTCGCGCGCGGAAGTGGCGATGGTCTGCGACCGGGACGAGAAGGCGCGGGGGCGCTTGCAAAAAGTGCTGCCGGCGGTGCCCTTTACGACCAACTCGGACGAAATTCTGACCTCGTCAAGAATTGATGCCGTCGCCATCGTGACTCCGGTCAGTTCACATTTCGAACTTGCGAAGAAGGCTCTTGAAAGCGGAAAGCACGTTTTCATCGAGAAACCGTTCACGCAAAGCTCGACGCAGGCGGAAGTACTAATCGAACTGGCGGAACGCAAGAAGCTACAAATCATGGTGGACCATACGTTCCTGTTCACCGGAGCGGTGCGGAAGATCCGCCAGCTAGTGGAAGAGGGAGCGCTTGGCGAACTTTATTACTACGACGCGCTACGAGTGAACCTGGGACTGTTTCAGCACGACGTGAACGTCATTTGGGATCTTGCGCCGCATGATCTTTCCATCATGGATCATATTATCAAGAGCAAGCCGGAAGCTGTTGTGGCAACCGGGGCGCAGCACTTCAACAATTTGGAAGACATTGCTTTCATAACCGTCTACTTTCCGAATAGGGTGATCGCCCACGTGAACGTGAACTGGCTGTCGCCCGTTAAAGTAAGGACCACGCTGATCGGCGGCGAGAAGCGAATGCTGGTGTGGAACGACCTGGAAACGGATGAGAAGTTGAAAGTTTACGATCGAGGAGTATCCGTCACCGACGGGCAGGGCGTTCACGAGTTGCTGGTTAACTACCGGTCGGGAGACATGTGGTCGCCACGGATCGAGCCGAGCGAAGCGTTAACGACGGAGGCGGAATATTTTCTCGACTGCATTGAAGCCAATCGAAAGCCGTTCAATGATGGCGAGAATGGGCTGCGGATTGTGCGGCTGCTCGAGGCCGCGGACAAGTCCATCCGCAATCGCGGTGAAGCGGTGAGAGTATGAGTGAGTTCAACTCGATCGCGCAGAACGTCAAGCTGGGCAAAGACGTTAAACTTTCGAAATTCATCAATCTCTACGGATGCGAAATTGGCGATGAAACAAAAATAGGGGCGTTTGTGGAGATCCAGAAGAACGCGCGTGTCGGCAGACGGTGCAAAGTGCAAAGCCATACATTTATTTGCGAAGGGGTTGAAATTGAAGACAACGCGTTCATCGGGCATGGAGTGACCTTCACGAACGACAAATATCCACGCGCAACGACCGAGAGCGGCGAATTGCAGACGGATGCGGATTGGAAGGTGGAAAAGACGGTAGTGAAGAAGGGCGCGTCGATCGGCTCAGGCGCGACGATATTGAGCAATCTCACGATTGGTGAAGGGGCGATTGTCGGCGCCGGGAGCGTGGTAACCAAGAACGTGCCTGCTGGCGCGATTGTGGCTGGAAATCCTGCGAAGATTTTGCAGCGACAGCGCAAGACAAGAAAAACTCACCG
Source organism: Candidatus Dormiibacterota bacterium (assembly GCA_035577625.1). Classification (GTDB taxonomy): domain Bacteria; phylum Acidobacteriota; class Terriglobia; order Acidiferrales; family UBA7541; genus Acidiferrum. The sequence continues at coordinate 5,427 of DATLVG010000038.1, read as the reverse complement.
ATAGGCACCGATGAATCGCATCTCCTTCTGCATGATTACCCGAAACGAAGAAAAGAATTTGGCGAGGGCATTGCAGTCCATCGCAGGCGTCGCGGACGAGACAATCGTTGTGGATTGCGGCAGCGCCGATCGCACGCCAGAAATCGCTCGCGAACACGGCGCGAAGGTCGTTCATCGCGCGTGGACGAATTTCGGCGATCAGAGGAACTTCGCGGTCGCGCAATCCAGCCACGAATGGATTTACACGCTGGATGCCGACGAGGCACTGAGCGATGAACTGCGTGATTCGTTGCGCGAATGGAAAAAGAAAGAACCGGAATTTGCGGTCTACGAAGGGCCCCGTCTCACACAATATTTGGGCGCATGGATCCATCATTCCGGCTGGTATCCGAATATGCAGCGACGGTTGTACCAGAAGAGCGCGGCACATTACGAGGGTATCGTTCACGAGACGTTGGTATTTAAAGGCGAGCTTGGCCGGCTGAGAGGCGATCTGTTGCATTACACCATGGAGACGTTTGCCGAGCACGAGGCAAAAGTCGAAAGTTACTGCACGCTGGCGGCACAGAAGATGTTCGACGCCGGCAAGCGGGGCTGGCGCGCGGCGATGTGGTTCGCAACGCCGTGGACGTTTTTGCAAAGTTTCGTGTTTCGTGCCGGATTTCTAGATGGGTATCGCGGAGCACTCATCGCTCAAATGGCGGCGCGGTCGGTGCGGTTGAAGTTTCAGCGGCTTGGAACTCTCGTTCAGCACACGAAGCGAAATTCAAACTGATGAGAATACTGTTCGTCGATTTGGAGCGAGAGTGGCGTGGCGGTCAGAGCCAAGCATTGCTCATGATCGTGGGCCTACGGAAGAACGGCCATGAAGTGATACTGGTGGCACCGGACGGGGCGCCGTTGGCCGAGCGTGCGGCCAAGGCAGGAATTTCTGTCCGCAGCGTTCCGCAGTTGGGAATGCGATTGTGGGCGTCGTTTGCGATTCGAAGCCTTCTAAAGCAAATGCGGTTTGATCTAGTTCACGTGAATGAGCCGCACGCTTTGACTGCGGCATGGCTGGCGCGGGCACATTACAAGCTGCCGCTGGTGTTGTCGCGGCGCATCGGATTTCCGCTAAAGAAAACATGGATTGCGCGCGCACGTTATGGAGCGCTCGCTCGCTTCCTGGCGAACTGCGACGACGTTCGAGGAAGCCTTCTGCGGTCCGGAGTAAATTCGGAGCGAATCTCAATTGTGAACGAGGGTGTCGAAGTACCCACACCGACGACTGATGCAGCGCGCGCTGAAGCGCGACGAGAGTGGAAGATTCAACCGAGCGACTTTTTGTTTGGCTGCGTTGGCGTGTTTGTCCCTGAAAAGGGGCAACGTCACTTGATTGGCGCGCTGGCAATTCTGCGAAAACAATTTCCTGATGCCCGGCTGATCCTGGCTGGTGACGGCGGGTGCAGGCCCGAACTTGAAGAACTTACACGCAAGCTGCGGCAATCTGAAGCAATAGTGTTCACAGGATTCCTCACAGATGTGGCACCCATCTATGCGGCGCTCGACGCGTTCGTTTTTCCTTCGGAGTTCGAAGGTCTGGGAACGGCGTTGCAATCGGCGATGGCACTTGGGCTGCCTTGTATTTCCACAGCACGAGGCGGGCTGGCCGAAGTCGTAACAAACGAGCGAACGGTGCTTGTGACCGAGCCGGATGCGGACGAACTCGCGAAAGCAATGATGCGCCTGCTGGTCGACGAGCCCTTGCGAAAAAGATTGGGTGATGCGGCCAGAGACGAAATTGCCCGCCGTTTTTCCGACAGCATAATGGTATTCCGAACAATCGAAGTGTACAGGGACGTTTGCGCGCGGAAATGAGGGTCGGATTCAAATGGCAGGAGTATACTTTCGAAAGTTCAGTGGCTACGCCGGTAGCAAACCAGGTTTCCAAGAATCAAGTGAGGTGAGAATGCGTTCGATTCTCTTGTGCTTCCTTGCGGCAAATATAGTGGCGACAAATTGCCACGCGCGGCCCAATAACGCCAACGACAAGCCAGCGGACTTGTCGCTCACAGCAGTGGGGCGACAGCATCACCCGATCCAAACGACAAGCAATGAGGCGCAGGAATATTTCGATCAGGGAATCACACTGCTATACGGCTTCAATCACGAAGAGGCTGCGCGCGCTTTCCAAAAAGCTGCAGAGCTAGACCCGAAGTCGCCCATGCCACTTTGGGGAGTTGCGATGGCGGTCGGACCAAACTACAACGCGGATGTGGACGCAGAGCGGGAGAAAATCGCGTTCGACACGATCCAGAAAGCGTCCAAGTTGGCCGAGCAGGCACCGCGAGTCGAACAGGACTATGTCACGACGCTGATGCTGCGTTATTCGAACGAAGCAAAGCCGGATTACAAGAAATTGGCAAATATTTACGCGATGGGCATGCGGACCCTCTCCCGCAAGTATCCCGAAGATCTCGACGCCGCGACTATGTACGCGGAAAGTTTGATGGATCTGGATCCATGGAAACTTTGGACAATGGATGGCAAGCCGGGTGAACATACCGAAGAAATCATAAGGGTTCTGGAATCCGTGCTGGCGCGCGATCCGATGCATGCCGGCGCGAATCACTATTACATTCATGCGCTGGAGGCTTCGGCGAACCCGGAGCGTGCACTGCCAAGCGCGCAACGCCTGGAGTCGCTGATTCCACGTGCGGGGCATTTGGTGCACATGCCGTCGCATATTTACGCGAGGACCGGCGATTTCGCGCGCGCTGCTGAGCGAAATGTAAAAGCGGCGCAGGTTGATAAAACTTATGCCGAAGAGGCGGACCGATCCGGCAGCATGTATGACTTGATGTATCACAGCCACAACGAGCACTTTTTGGCGATGGCAGCGAGCATGGAAGGACGTTACGCCGAAGCGAAGCAAGCCGCAGACGGGCTTGCGAAACGTTTGATGCCACACGCGGCGATGATGCCGATGCTGGACGGATTCATCATGACACCGGTGTGGGTCGATGCACGGTTTTCGAAGTGGGATGCAATTCTGGCGCGGCCCGAACCGCCGGTGGCCTTAGCGGAGACTCATCTCATGTGGCGCTACTCGCGCACTTTGGCGTTCGCAGCGCAGCACGATACGACCAAAGCAGCAGCAGAATTCGCAGCGTTTGAAAAGGAAGAATCGGCCATTCCTGAGAACGCCCCTTTCGGCCTCCAGGCTTCCTGCAAATCTGTGCATGCCGTGGCGCGCAAAGTTCTCACCGCACGAATTGCGGAGGCGCAAAGCAAGCCCGAAGATGCGATTAAACACTGGCTAGCGGCCGTCGACGCTCAAGACAAACTTTTTTACGATGAGCCCGCCGATTGGTACTACCCCGTGCGCGAATCGCTCGGCGCGGCGTACATGAAGGCGGCAAAACCATACGATGCGGAGATGACGTTCCGCGCGGATTTGGAGCGCAACCCGCGGAATCCGCGGTCGCTTTTTGGATTGCGGGAGGCGCTTGCCGCACAGCATTCGGATACTGACGCAGCGTGGGTGGATCGTCAGTTCAAGGAATCCTGGAAGAACGCAGACTTGGAGTTGAAGTTGGGAGATTTGTAGGGCCGCGGAATCGTCGTTCTAAAAGCGAAAGCGCCGGAGGCTCCTTCTCAGGCTTCCGGCGCTTCAGCTCACAACTAAAAACTTTGCGCTAGTTTCATTCTTCACGTGTTCCGGTCGTTCCCTCCTCTCCGCTACGCCGTTGCGTCTAGCTATCTAGCGTTTTGAACAATCCATCGTCCCTTTGCGTCGAGGAACTCCACGCCAATCGCAAAGCCGTCGCCTTGCAAGGGTTGGCAGTACGCCACTCGAGCCGAGGAACGAAACTCTCCGTTGCGCAGGGTGAGAACGAGCCGGTCATCCGGCTCCCACCTGCGAACGCTAACCACGCGCGCTCCATTGGAGCTGACATTCTCCGTGAACGTCGATTCCGCCCCGGGCACCTGCCGATTCCCTTCGAGGTAACAGCCGACCTCCATCGGGATTCGGTTCTCGGTGCGATGGAACGGATAGATGCGGCTGCGGAGTGGAGACATGTCATCGACTCACAGACACGCAGCTATGCGCGATAAATTCTTGATGCTGCTTCCGCGGTGTTTCATGCGGTAAAGAGCTCGGTCCGCCGCGGCAAGGAGCTTTTCCGGTGTATCGCCATCCTCGGGAAATGCTGCAACGCCAGCGCTCGCGGATAGGGACGGCTTCTCCGTATCGGACGCCATCCGTTCGCGGATGCGTGACACGATGCGTGTAGCAATATCTTTGCCGGCTTCCGGCAAAATAATTGCGAACTCATCTCCGCCGTAACGAGCCGCCGTGTCGATCGCGCGGCTATGATTGCGCAGAACTTTGCCAAGCCGCACAAGAGCGCGGCTGCCCGTAAGATGACCGTACTGATCGTTGATGGCCTTCAGACCATCCATGTCAAAGAGCACAACGCTGAACGGACGCTGCGTGCGACGTGAACGATCGAGTTCGGCCTCAATCACGCTGATCAGGCGGCGATAGTTGGCAAGACCGGTCAACGGATCGCTGACGGCCAACGTGCGTACCTGATCGAAAAGGCGCGCCTGGTCGAGCAACGCGCCGGAGAGCATCACGACGTAGCTCGCTGTTTTGCTCAGTTCAGCCAAGAAGAACGGGCCGTCCAGAAGATGGCGGGAAAAGGCAGCGGCCACGTGGCAGGCAACATTGAGCGACGCTACGATAAACAAGGAATAGTCGTAAAGCGAGCCGCCGTTCTTTTCTTTGCGGAAACGACTGCGGAATGCAACGGCAGCGAAAAGAAAAAGCCCAGCCGGCAATAAATCCCACGGCCGTGAGATGACTTGAAGCGCTTGCGGAACAGGCGCGGCCGGAGCTGCCAGAAAAGCTGCGCTTGTCGCATAAGCTGCAAGCGCCACGACGAGCAATACGCCTGCGATCTCTTTGCTGGGTTGCCGAGCGGTCGGCATGAAGCGTTCAACAGCGAGAGCGGCGAGGAGCAACACGGCAAGTAGAGTACGGCTAACCATCCAGCCCAGCGGAATATGCGCCAAAGCCGCTGCGCTTGCATGCAATCCGCCATTGAGACTGAAGTAGCCGATCGTCTCAATCATTCCGGAGAGAACAAAGCCAAATGCCAGGATTAAGGCTGTGCGATCATGCGTGCCGCGGAAGCGTACAAGCGCATTTGCGGCGTAACAAAAACTGAGGAGAGTGCCGCCAACTTCGAGGTAAAGATATGCTTGCGAGGTTCCAGAGAAATTCGATGCGCGCAGATAGAAGATCGTGCCGACGTAGACCAGCGCCAGCGCTGAAAGCGCTGCGATCGACGCAACGGAAGGGCGCTTCCGGAGAACACCGATGATTTTGGCCCAATCTCCCACGAATTCCCCCAACTGCCAATGAAAACAGGACAAACC
>DATLVG010000037.1:0-7921 GCA_035577625.1 Candidatus Dormiibacterota bacterium | reverse complement strand
CCTCGGCCTGATGCGTTACCTCCCCAAAAGCCCCGCTGAACGGCAAGAAATGCTTTCGGCGATCGGCGCAAAATCCATCGACGAACTTTTTGAGTGTATTCCGGAACGCTACCGCTTGCGCGAAGCGCTGAAGCTGCCTGCGGCGCATTCTGAAGCCGAAGTTATTTCGTACTTTCAAGCGCGTGCGAAAGAAAATTCCGTCGGCTACGCGAGTTTTCTCGGCGGCGGCGTTTACAACCACCTGCGGTCTGTAATCACTGACACGATTTTGCTGAGAGGCGAATTTCTGACTTCCTACACGCCGTACCAGGCTGAAATCACGCAAGGTACGCTGCAGGCCATCTTTGAGTTTCAAACGCTGATGTGCCAGCTCACCGGCCAGGAAGTCGCAAACGCCTCGATGTACGACGGTTCAACCGCAACGACCGAAGCGGTGTTGATGGCGGAGCGGCTAACCGGACGGCGGCGCGTGCTGGTCGCCAAATCGCTGCACCCCGAATACCGCGACGTGCTGAAAACGTACGCGAAGAATTCGGGATTGACGGTCGAAGAGATTTCCTACGGCACGAATGGAAAATTAAGTAGCAAGGCGCTGCAGGCAACGTTGAAAGACGACGTCGCCGCCCTTGTTGTGCAATCTCCCAATTTCTTTGGTGTCATCGAGGATGTCGCGGCCGACGCGGACACGGTGCACAACGCTGGCGCGCTGCTGGTTGTCGCCATCGCGGAAGGTGTTTCGCTGGGCGTGCTGAAGCCACCCGCGGAAGCGGACATCGTCGCAATGGAAGGCCAGAGCTTCGGCCTTGCGCCAAGTTACGGCGGTCCATTCGTCGGCGTGATTGCATCGCGCGACAAATTTGTTCGCCAGATGCCGGGCCGGCTAGCCGGACAAACGACTGACACAGAAGGGCGTCGCGGATTTGTGCTGACGCTTGCCACTCGCGAACAACACATTCGCCGCGAGAAGGCGACATCGAATATTTGTACGAATCAAGCGCTCTGCGCGCTGGCGGCAACCGTTCATTTAACGCTTCTCGGCAAGGAAGGTTTGCGCGAGATGGCACACCAGAATCTGTCGAAAGCTCGATTCGCCCTCAACGAACTCGAGAAAATTCCCGGAGTGAAGCGAAGATTCGCTGCGCCGTTCTTCAATGAATTCACGATCGAGCTGCCGCGCTCAGCGCGCATGGTAAACGCCGAGCTGTTGAAAGAAAAAATCGTCGGGCCACTTTCACTCGGGTCGCTCTATCCTGAGCTGACGAAAACGGCCCTGGTCTGTGTTACCGAAACAACGACTCGCGCGGAAATCGAGCGTTTCGCCGCCGCGCTGCGGCGCGCCCTGGAGCAGCCCTTATGAACAGCAGGATCAACAAAGCGGCGCGCCACCCTTCTCAGAACGAGGGCCTGATTTTTGAGAAATCGTCGCCAGGAAAACGTGCATTCGAATTGCCGCCTCTTGATGTGCCTCCCGCTAATGCGGCCGCTGAACTCGGCCAACACCATCGCGCCGATGGCGTCGCTGGATTCCCCGAAGTGAGCGAAATCGAAGTCGTTCGCCACTTCACACGCCTTTCGACCTGGAACTACGCAATCGACCTGGGCATGTATCCGCTTGGATCCTGCACCATGAAGTACAACCCTCGCGTCAATGAATTCGTCGCGCGGCTCGATGGTATTGCGTCGGAACACCCTTTTCAGCCGGATGAACTCTCGCAAGGCTGCCTGAAGATTCTGCAGCTTCTGGAAAAGTGCCTGCTTGAAATCACCGGCATGGATGCGATCACGCTTCAGCCCGCCGCCGGTGCGCAAGGCGAACTTACTGGCCTTCTACTCATCCGCGCATATCTAGAGCGGCAAGGAAATCCGCGCAAAAAAGTTTTGATCCCGGATTCGGCTCACGGCACCAACCCAGCGACTGCTATCATCGCCGGCTACGAAGTCGAAAACATCAAGAGCGAATCGCACGGCCAGATCGACGTCGAAAAACTTCGCGAACTCGTGACGGAAGATGTCGCCGCGCTGATGATCACGAATCCTTCAACACTCGGCATTTTCGAAGAACGCATTCCGGAAATCGCTGCAATTCTTCACGCCAAAGGCGCATTGCTTTATATGGACGGCGCGAACATGAATGCGCTCACCGGCATCACGCGGCCGGGCGACCTCGGCGTGGATGTAATGCACCTGAACCTTCACAAGACTTTTTCCACGCCGCACGGCGGCGGGGGGCCCGGCGCAGGCCCCGTGGCGATGAAGAAAATCCTCGAGCCGTTCAAGCCCGTCCCGGTACTTGTCGAAAAAGAAGGCGGCAAGCTCGCTCTCGATTCGCGCCGCCCAGACTCGATTGGAAAAGTTCGCGCATTCACGGGCAATTTCGGCGTTTTGGTTCGGGCCTTGGCGTACATTCTTGCGTACGGCCCCGGCATCCGCCAGGCCACGGAAGACGCCGTGCTCAATGCGAATTACATCCGAAAGGGATTAGAGGGCGTATTCGACCTGCCTTATTCCCTTCCCTCCCTGCATGAGGTCGTTTTCAGCGACGCAATTCAGAAGCGCAATGGCATCAATACGATGGACATCGCTAAACGTTTGATCGACTACGGCTTTCATCCGTACACGACGGCGTTTCCTCTTATCGTTCCCGGCGCTCTGATGATCGAACCGACCGAATCTGAATCGAAAGAAGAGTGTGATCTCTTCATCGAAGCCATGAAGTCGATTGCGGAAGAAGCTGCGAAAACTCCCGACGTCGTGAAAAATGCGCCGCATACCACGCGGGTTCGGCGCCTCGACGAAGTTGGCGCCGCGCGCAAGCCCATCCTCCGGTGGACGACCGGTGCGGCTACGAAAGTCGCTCGCTAACCTTCCTCGTGCGTTCAGTAAACTCTGTTCCCTACAAGGGCACGACGCACCGCTGAAACCCTGTTTAGGCGCTGCATCACTGTTAAACTGACGGTTAGTTGTATTACTGGTTGCCCAGACCTCAATGAACGCCGCCCTCGACGCATGGTTGCCCAAATCTGTACTCCTACTCCGGAACTACGACCGCCACAAATTCGCATCTGACCTCATCGCCGGCGTCACAGTTGGCCTTGTCGCGCTCCCACTTGCGATGGCGTTCGCCATCTCGTCGGGTCTATCGCCGCAAGCCGGCCTTTATTGCGCCGTCGTCACGGGATTTTTGATTTCCGCGCTAGGCGGTTCGAAAACGCAGATCGGAGGCCCCACCGGAGCATTCGTCGTGGTTGTCGCGGGAATCGTAGCGAAGCACGGCGTTGACGGCCTGTTCGTGTGCACCATGATGGCCGGCGTCCTGCTCCTCTTGCTTGGCGCGACCGGCATGGGTACCGCCGTCAAATATTTCCCTCGACCGGTGGTCGTGGGTTTCACCAACGGCATTGCCATCCTGATCGCGAGCACGCAAATCCGCGATTTGTTCGGCCTCCACATGGACACCGTGCCGAGCGATTTCTTCCATCGTATGGCCGCGCTGGGCCGTTCGTTCTCCACCCTTAATTGGCGCGCAACGCTTCTCGCCGGCGTTTCACTCACCATCATGATTCTCTGCTTGAAGTTCGCCCGTAAAGTTCCGGGCGCTATCGTCGTGTGCTTCGGGGCAACGGCGGCCGTCGCTCTGCTGCATCTCAACGTTGAAACGATTGGCTCTCGCTTCGGTGGCATTCCAAGCGGCCTGCCGCACATTTCCATACCCGCGCTTCATTACGACACGATGCGCCAGCTATTTTCCGCAGCCTTTACCGTGGCGATGCTCGGCGCAATCGAGTCACTCATGTCTGCCGTCGTATCCGACAAAATGTCTAACGACAAGCACAATCCTAACGTTGAGTTGATGGCGCAAGGCGTCGCCAATATTTTGTCGCCCCTGTTTGGGGGCCTGCCCGCGACCGGGGCCATCGCCCGCACGGCAACGAACGTTCGCGCCGGCGCGAAAACGCCTGTCGCCGGAATGATTCACGCCTTCACCCTTCTCGCAATTCTGATTTTCGCCGCGCCACTCGTCAAAAACGTGCCCTTGTCCGCGCTCGCCGCGATTCTGCTGATGGTTGCGTATAACATGGGCGATTGGGAGGAGATTCCAGAAATCCTCAAGCTCAGCGCCGCGGATATTGCGGTTTGGCTTCTCACGCTGACGCTCACCGTCGTGACCGATCTCACTTTCGCGGTGGAAGTCGGCATGGTTCTCGCTGCGCTCACTTTCATCCGCAAAGTCTCTCGGACAACGACCGTCGCGCGCGTTACGCAGGACTACGTAGAAGACAGCCGGATCCACGTCCTACAGGGCAAAGATATTCCCTCGTACGCCGCCGTGTTCCGGGTGCACGGACCGTTTCTTTTTGGCGCCACGGACAAATTCGACGAAATCTTTCGCGGCATGAGCAAGTTGCCACCAATCGTGATCTTGCGCCTGCGCAATATGACTGCCATCGACGCCACGGGCTTAGGAGCTATTCGCGATCTTGCCGACGAAGTTCACTCCACCGGTAGGACGTTGCTTCTTTGCGGCGCTCGTGAACAACCTTCGCAGCTGATGCACCAGGCAGAGTTCGAACGCCACGTCGGTAAAGAAAATATTGTCGCGAGCATAAATGATGCGATCCACCGTTCGAACGAACTTTACTCGTCCCAATACGCCTCAGACGCCCGCTGGCAGGCCCTGACCGAACCGCTTTCTTAAGACATATTCACGCTCCGTTCACCCCGGCGATACTCGTTGTTCTTCTGCCTGTAACACCTCCCGCCTAGCGTTATCACCCGTGTGCAGCTTCCAGGCTGTGGTGTCCAAAAAAGGAGAATGGATTTGAAACTACGATTCGCAATTCTTGCGCTGAGTCTTTGTGCGCTCGGCGCTGTTCAGCCCGCTTCCCTCCGTGCTAACGACGAACTTGGCCAGAGTCACAAAGCCAAGCGGGTGCTGCTCATTAGCATCGACGGCATGCATGCAGTTGACTATGAAAATTGTGTTGCGTCGAAAACTTGTCCGCATCTCGCCGCTCTAGGCGCGACCGGAGTGCACTACACGCGTACGACCACTTCCAGGCCGTCCGACTCTTTTCCTGGGCTGATGGCAATCGTCACCGGCGGAAGTCCGCGAACTGTGGGCGCGTTCTACGACGTCGCTTACGATCGCGTTCTCGCACCGCCGAACACCATGACCGGTAACGGACTGCCCGCCGGACCCTGCAAAATGAACCAAATTAATGGAACGCAAACCGAATATGAGGAAGGCAACGAAATCGACCAGAGCAAGCTGAATGGTGGATTCCCGGGTTACTCCACAATTGACGGCGGCGTCAAGTCGATCGATCCCAACAAGCTGATTCGAGATCCATTTAACAATTGCAAACCCGTTTATTCCTGGAACTTCGTTCGCACGAACACCATTTTTGGTGTGATCCATGCATCGGGCGGCTACACAGCCTGGTCCGACAAACACGCAGCTTACGCTTCGGTTTCCGGGCCTACGGGCACCGATCAACCCAGCAACCTGGACGATTACTATTCGCCCGAGGTGAACTCTCTTCAGATTGTGCTCCCCGGACTCAAGACGGCAGCGCTCGACCCACAATCCAGTTTTGATTGTGGCACGCTCGTTCCCAACGGCGATGACTGGACCACAGACTTCGATGCAATCAAGTGCTATGACCAACTGAAGGTCAACGCCATTGTCAACGAGATCAAAGGCAAGACCCACCTCGGCTCGAGCAATGCCCCAGTCCCGGTTATTTTCGGCATGAACTTTCAGGCGGTTAGCGTCGGGCAGAAACTAATTGAACCCAAATCCGCCACCAGAACGGATGCAAATACTGGCGGCTATGAGGATGCTCAAGGCACTCCTCGGCCTAAAATGTTGGCGGAGATTCAGTTCGTCGATGCGGCGATCGGCCAGATGGTCGCCGCCCTTAAGCACGAGGGTCTCTTCGATTCGACCACCATCATCGTCACGGCCAAACACGGCCAGTCGCCGATCGACCCGAACCGCTTCTTCCCCATTCCCGGCCATTCCGGCAGCAACGGTACACCGCCCTCTGGGATTATCGGAAATCTTCTCCCGGCAGTTTACAGCGACCCAAATAACGGCCTCGGCTTGGCCGAAGATGACATCTCGCAGATCTGGCTAGCCGATTCAAGCCGCACCGGAGACGCGGTAACGGCTCTGGAAAATGCCTCGACGGCGATCGGACTTGGCCAGATTTACTTCGGCGCCTCACTCAATACCCTCTTTAACCCGCCAGGGGTGCCCGAAAATCCCGGCCCGTGCTGCAAGCTTCGGGAAGGGGGAGACCCGCGTACTCCCGACGTCGTGGTGATTCCAAACGTCGGCGTGGTATATACCGGAAACCTGAAGAAGCAATCCGAACATGGCGGCTTCGCGTGGGACGATACCAACGTGATGCTTCTCGTATCCAATCCCCATATCGAAGCACACACCGTGGACAGTTTCGTGGAAACCGCTCAGGTGGCTCCTACCATCTTGAAAATCCTGGGACTGAGCCCGAGTTCCCTCGACGCCGTAAAGCGGGAAGGCACACCGGTTCTGCCATTCCTGTTCGACGGCGGGACTTCCGACGACAACTAAACGCCAGCGCCCCGACAAAAGAGGCGACTGTCTCGACAGTCGCCTCTTTTTGCCTGGAACAAGTCTTCCGAATCGTCCTACTTAAATCGAACGCTGTCCAGAATGTCTCCAAATGCTTTGTTGTATTCGTGAAATTCCGCGGTCGGCGCCGTGCAGACGAAATACGCGAGGCCCTCGGGCCGCACCACCGTAATAATCCAGTCCGTCTCTTCTCCGCCCGCGGGAGAGTCATTACTCAAATAAGTCGAAAGTGCGGGTTGGCCATTTAGCCGCACTCGCGCCGACTGCCGCGTCACTTTCATATTCGGATTCGACTGTTGCAGGCCCGAAATGAGCTGCTGAGTGGCCGAATCGAGCGCCGTCGCCGCGTCGGCATTTTGCAACGGCGAAGCCCCCAAGGTCAGGCCGTAAGCCAAGGCGCCATGCCCGCTGCTGTCGTTGCCAACACCGCCGTCTGGCGCAAACGCCAGGTTATTCTCGTCGCCGTATTTCTTCCAATTGTCCGGAACTCTAAGCGCGTATCCGGAAGCTTGAAACGCCGAATAATTGCTCGACGGCGCTTGCGGCTTCGAAATCGTTCCTCCGGCGGCGGCCGCGCCGGGGGTAGCCTTCTTCACGATCGGGAGATTCATCACTTCGCGCTTGGCCGCTTCAAACTCCAGCGAATCGCGCCGGGCGTTCGGCGGTGTTCCGCCAAGCTTTTCGATCTCCTGGTCCACTCGCTCCAAGCGATGGTCGGGACTCGGATGGTCTGAGAAAAATTCCGGCGGATTTTTCCCTTTTGACTCCGCTTCCAGCTTCTCGAAGAACTGTGCCATCGCCCGTGGATCGTAGCCCGAATCGTACAGGGCCTGCGTGCCACTTAAATCTGCCTGCGTTTCCGCGGAACGCGAGTAGCGTAAAAGCACTCCGCCCGCGGCAAACGCCCCAAGCTGTTGCATCAGCGCCCCGCTGACGCCACCGCCAAACAGTCCACCGACGATACCAAGTCCGCCTTGCGTTAGCTCCGCCTTGCTCGCCTGGTTTGTGCCGTGCCGCAAGGCTACGTGGGAAAGCTCGTGCGCCATGACGCCGGCCAGTTGCGCTTCGTTATCGGCAGCTTCAATCGCTCCGCGATTGACGAACACATAGCCACCCGGCAGTGCGAACGCATTGATGGAGCGGTCATTCACACAATGAAATTCCCAGGGGTATTGCGCGCCGTGTGTATCCAGATGCGCCACAAGTTTCAAGCCTAGCTCGGTCAAATAGGCATGCCTATTTGACCGAGCTAGGCTTGAAACTTGTGGCGCATCTGGATACACACGGCGCGCAATACCCCTG
>DATLVG010000036.1:0-33279 GCA_035577625.1 Candidatus Dormiibacterota bacterium | reverse complement strand
GGCCCTCGCTTCCACTAAAGTTCGCAACAATTTTTCTGCGCCGATTCTCCGGTCGTGCGAATTCGTACCGTCCAACAATTCGTCGAATAGAAACAGCACTGCCTTCTCCTTCCCGAGCAGCGCGAATGCCCGCTTGATGTGCAAAATCTCCGTGTAGAAATTCGACCGGCCTTCCTGCAGCGAATCCGCGCTCCGGATTCTCGTCCCAATCGCAAGCTCGGTCATTCGCAGCGCCGCGGCACGCACCGGCGCTCCGGCCATTGCCAGCGCCGAATTGATCCCCACCGTCCGCAGCAACGTACTCTTCCCGGACATATTCGATCCGCTCACGAGCAGCACTCTCGTCGCCGCGTCGAGGCGCAGCGAATTTCTCACGCACTGCGTCGCCGGAATCAGCGGATGGCCTATCTCCGTCGCGTCAAAAAATGCAGGCCCGCTTGTCGCCTCCGCCACTTCTGGAAAAGCGTCACCCGGATGCTCGTACGAATAGGTGGCTAGTGAAATCAAGGCCTCCATCTCGCCCGCGATCGCCATCCATCGCCGTAGCTGCTTCCCGTGCTTTCTCTTCCACGCCTCCGCTGCAAACGCCACTTGAAGCGTATAAACAATCAGCCACTCCAGAATTTTGCCAAGTAAACTTTCTCTCCCGTCCACCCAATAGACGATTCGCGCCAATCGACGTACCGCTTTCGACGCCGCGTCGCCGCTAGCCTTCAGTTCCGCGGCAAGCTCGGTAAGCCGCTTCGTCGCGAACGTCTCGCTCTCAATCCGAGCGAGCACTCTTGAAAAAAGCAAAAGCCCCTCAGCATTGCAGTCCAATAGCGCCAGTGCGTCCTTCGCCCGCTTGTCAAGAAACCATCGCACCACTCCTTCCACAAACAACACACTCAGCAGCGGCCAATACACCACCGTCATCCCGTAATAGATTGCCGCCGCGCCGGCAGCAATCGCCAGCAGCGCCACAAGCGGCCGCAGCGCCGTAGGCAGCCGCGCCTCGCTCTCTCCCCATTCCAAAACACGCTCCGCCACCAGCCGCGCCCGCAGCTCCTCGCCTGCAATCGCCAGGTCGCGATGCAAATCCAACTTGCCGCGCAACTCTTTCACCAGTTGCTGTCGCTCACGAATTGTTTCGGCGCTTGACGCCTGTTTAAGCCAGTCTGCCAGTTGCTTCTCGCCCATCGGCAATCGCGCTGTTGAAAGCAATTCAAACAAACATCCGCGCCCGAACAAATCCAAATCGTCCGCGTACACATGATCCTTCTCACGAAACTCTTCGCCGGTCGCTCCCGTTCCCGCCCATTTGTCTTCCATCCGCGCAATTCCACGCCGGTAAAGCGCCACCGCCGACTCCGCCGCCCTCCGCTTCCGCAACGTCAACTCATGCGCCACCGCAAGCGCCGCATACGCGGCCACCCCAATCCACAACCAATCCGCATCCATCGCTTGACGCGCCACCACAAACCACGCCGCCACAATTCCCAACGCAATCACCGCCAGCTTCGCATCGCCGAATCTGCGATGCCGCGCCTCATAGACCGCCAGTTCCGCCTCATGCGCCTTCAACCTCTTGTCATACTCCGCCCGCGCCTCACTCACTTTTGTCGCGCCTCCACCTGCACCGTTTGTAACTCTATCATCGTGACTGTGCCGGCCCCACGGCCCGGCTCGGCACAGACGAGTCCAGCGTTATTCACTTCACCACAGCAAATCGTCTTGCCTCCAACCAGAACACCGTACTCAATTGAAATAGGCTAGTATCGTTGCGCTTTTTATCAGCTTGCCCAAGCCGAGGTCATTCCATGAATCGTCGTGACTTTCTCAGCGCCACCGCCGCAACCGCTCTTTCCGCTTCGCCCAGGTTTTTTGCAATCGAATCATTCGCCGAGGACTTTCCTTCTACCTACAAATCCCTGTTCAAGCCGCTCGATTCCTTCGCCGAAACCTATCTGCGCGCCATGAATGCGCCCGGCTTAACGCTCGTACTTGCCGATCGCGACGCCGTCCAACGCGTCGTCACTTACGGCTTCAGCGACGCCGAACAAAAGATTCGCGTAACGCCCGATCATCTCTTTCAGATCGGTTCGATCAGCAAGAGCTTTCTCGCCAACTGCCTTCTCCAACTCCATCAGGAAGGCAAACTCGATCTGCAAAAGCCGATCCTCGATTATCTCCCCTGGTTCCGCATCGATTCTTCCTTCGAACCCATCACCGTCCACCATCTCCTCACACACACTTCCGGCCTCCCCGGCATCCCCAATGTTTTTCTCTCCGATCCCGTCGCAAAGCATCAGGCCGCTTATGCTCCCGGAAAACTTTTTCACTACAACAACACTGCATTCCATCTCCTCGGCCACCTCCTGATGACGCTCGATCGCGGCCTTCTTCCCGACATCTATGGCAAACGCATCCTCAATCCCCTCGGCATGAGGCAAACCGAACCGGTCATCACGCTCGACTCCCGCGATCGCACCGCGAAAAACTACGCTGCCTTCCACAACGATCGCACCTTCCCGCGCTTCGGCCGTCTGTGCGAAGCGCCCTCCATCGTCTCTTCCGACGCCGCAGGCTGCATCGCTTCCACACCGCACGACATGGGCCTCTATGTTCAGATGATTGCTCGCCACGGCGAAGGCCCGAAATCGCGTCTCCTCAGCGAAGAGAGTTTCGGTCTCTTCTCAAAACCCCACATCAAGGCCGAAGAATTTGGCCCGACGGCCAGCTACGGCTACGGCGTCGCGGTGGACACACTCGACGGCCACAAAATTGTTCGCCACACCGGCGGCATGATCTCTTTCGCCTCTGCGATGCAGGTGGACATCGACGAAGGTATCGGCGCATTCGCTTCCATTAACGCCATGCAGGGCTACCGTCCAAATCCCGTAGCCCAATTCGCCATCCAACTCATGCGCGCTCTTCGCGAAAAGAAAACTTTCCCCGCCACACCCGTAATCCGGCCGGCCATCCTCGTCGAAAACGCCGTCGACTTCGCCGGCACCTATCATTCCAACGACGGCCGCTCCCTCGAATTCGTCGCCGAACTGAATCGCCTTTCGCTTAAGCACAAAGGCCAGTCCATTTCGCTGGAACCGCAAGGCGACGGCGTTTTTATCGCGCCTCACCCTGATTTCTCTCGATTTGTTCTGACGTTTAGTCGCGTCGACGTCAAAGATCCCAAATCACCGGTCGTCGAACTCGCTTGGGGCAATGATTGGTTCACAAAACCCGAATACAACGGCCCGAAGTCCTTCGAGACGCCCAAGGAATGGACCGCCTATCTCGGCCACTATCGCAACGAAAACAATTGGGTTGGCAGCATCCACATCACCTCGAGAAAAGGCAAGCTCATGGCAGACGGGACGACTCTACTCGAACCGCAAACCCCTGATCGCTTCCGCATGCGCAGCGACGAAGCCGACACCGAATGGATCGAATTCCACGACATCGTCGACGGCCATGCTCAGCGCGTCAAGCTCTCCGGCGAAGACCTCTGGCGCGTCCTCGCTCCGTAGTCGCCACTCCTCGTTGCGCTCGTCACTACAAATAGCACAGGCCCCTCATAATGTTAGTGCGCAGCGTGCGGCATCAAGGAATTTTTCGTTGGAAGAAGCAGGATGTGTTCTTGACGGAAGTGTTGTGGGGGGAGAATGTAGGGCTGTTGCCGCAGGACGATCGTTGGTTCACGATCTACTTCGCACAGTATCCCTTGGCGCGTTTCGATAGCCACAAGCTAGCAGTGATGCCTTTGCCCAAAACGCACGCTGCCGGGGAAGGGGGCACACCCCCTTCCCTGGCAGCGCATTCCATCCTCCGGGAGGATCCCCATGTGTCAACCATCCCCCCCGACCGTACAGGCGCTAAGGCTGCAGCCCTGCTAGTCGCCGGTCGCGAATCACCAGTCATTCGCCGCCGGTGCTATCATCCAAGGAGTGTTCCTCTCCCGAACTGAAGACTGAGGACTGACGACTGAGAACTTCTCATGACCGACAACCGCTCCCATTTCGCCACCGTCGAACAAGCCGTCGAAGAAATCCGCAACGGCCGCATGATCGTCCTCGTTGACGACGAGGACCGCGAAAACGAAGGCGACCTCACCATGGCCGCCGAAAAAATCACGCCGGACGCCATCAACTTCATGGCCAAGTTCGGCCGAGGCCTCATCTGTATGCCGCTCACGGAAGACCGCTGCGACGAGCTTCATCTCCCGCTCATGTCGCCCATTAACACCAGCGTGCACGGCACTGCGTTCACCGAAGCAATCGACGCACGCGTCGGGGTCTCTACCGGCATCAGCGCAAGCGACCGCGCCATCACCATCCTCACCGCCATCGATCCGAAAACACGACCGCAGGATCTTGCGCGGCCCGGCCACATTTTTCCGCTTCGTGCGCGCAACGGCGGCGTTCTCGTTCGCGCGGGCCAAACCGAAGCCAGCGTCGACCTCGCGCGCATCGCGGGTCTCGCTCCCGCCGGAGTCATCTGCGAGATTATGAGTGAAGACGGCACTATGTCCCGCGTGCCGCAGCTCATCGAATTCTGCAAAGCGCACAATCTGAAACTGCTCACGGTTGCCGATTTGATTCGCTATCGCATGCAGCACGAACGTTACGTGCGCCGCTTCGCTGAGACGGTTCTCACTACTCGTTTCGGTGATTTCCGCATGATCGCCTACTCGAGCGACGTTGACCACGACCAGCACGTCGCACTCGTCCGCGGCGAACTCGAAGGTGAGACGCCCGCCCTCGTTCGCGTCCACTCGCACTGCCTCACGGGCGACGTCTTCGGCTCCACATCCTGCGATTGCAGAGATCTCGTCGACCGCTCCCTCGAAGCCATCGCTAAAGAAGATCGCGGCGTGTTTCTCTATCTCCATCACACCGGCCGCGGCTTCGGCATCGATCAGCCCGACGAATCCGGCAAGCTCCCGCAAATTCACGTGCACGCCCGCGGCCAGCTCGACCGCGAGCCCGCCCGTCAACGCCTGATCCAGCACGAATCCGGCATCGGCGCCCAAATCCTCATCGACCTCGGCCTCCGCGACATCCGCGTCCTGACCAACCATCCCAAAAAAGTCGTCGCTCTCGAAGGCTACGGCATCACCATCGCCGACCAGGTTCCTCTCCGCGTCAACGAACAAAAACCGGCGCATCAGAGGCTATGAATCAATGAACGAATTTATTCAGGAGACGAACTTTCGGCAGGCTGACCCGTGTCCGGAGAAGAACTTTTTGTTTTCCCGTTCGTTTTGGCGGGCCGAGTTGTTTTCTTTGCTGAAGCCATGGTAACGGTCAGATACTTTCGCATTTTTTCCAGGCGCTGCCCTTGATGGCGCGCAAATCGTCCACGCTCTTGAAGACTTCATATGATTTGCGCATTTCAGGATCTTGTCCGCCGTAGCCGGACCGCCCGCCGGCACTTCCTGAAGCTGGTCAGAATTGGCGGTATTTAAATTGACCGGATGGAGCGGCGGCTTCTTCTTGGCCTCAACCGAATCGCAGGCCAGAAGAAATGCAAAGCAGGTTAAAAGGAGAAGGAAGCGCCGTCGGAGCAGGGCAGCGCGAATAATATAATGAAGTATGTAGCTAAATCAATAGTATGAACCGCGCGAAACAAACCCTACGGCAACCGATTCCCTTGTGCGTCGTAGGGTTCCAAGTCACCGAACAGTGCGGCTTGCGTTTCGACCCTGCTACGGTCGCCGACAAGCACGATTTGCATGTTCGCTGAATCGAGATACTTCCGGGCGGCCGCCTGCAAATCTGCTGGAGTCAGCGCGCGGACTTTGTCGCGGTACGTTTCGAGATAATCGTCGGGTAGCTCGTTTAGCGCGACGGTACCGATTTGCGAAAGCAAACCGTCCTGTGTAGCAAGGCCCATCGAAAAAACGCCGGTCAAATAATTCTGGGCGTCGGCAAGTTCGGATTCCGACACAGGCAGCGAACGCAGTTTGTCGATTTCGTAGAAAATTTCCGTCAACGACGCCGCTACAACATCGTTGCGCACCGCAGCGGAAACGGAGAAGTAGCCGTACTGCTGCAACGCGTTGACGCTGCTGCGCGGGCTGTACGTATAGCCTTTCGCTTCGCGGATATTCATCACGAGCCGCGAATTGAACGCGCCGCCGTACAAACTGTTTGTGAGGCCGAGCTTCACCCAGTCCGGATGGCGGCGCGTGATCGAATGGCAGCCGCAAAGAATCTGTGTCTGCACCGCACCCGGAACATGCACGAGATAGACGCGGCGGCCGCGCGGATTCGCCGGAGCTGGAGCGGGCGGAACCGCGGGCTTTTTTCCGGACCACGGCGCAAAGATTTTTTCGACGGTGGCGAGAATCGCTTTCGGCTCGAAATCGCCAACAAGAAGCAGCGTTCCATTCTCGGGCGTATACGCCTCGCGATAGACGGTTTGCAGATCGGCAATTTTGTAAGCCGCGACTTGTGCTTCGCTCGCGGAAACCTTTGCGTAGGGATGTTCGCCGAACAAAATCTTCCGCAAACGTTCACCCGCAAGAAATCCAGGCTGCGTGCGTTCGAGTTTTACTTCTTCGAGCTTCTGGCGGCGTTCCCGTTCAAACTCGGCTTCGGGAAATGATGCCTCGCGCGTAAGTTCATTGACGAGAGCGAGAAGCGGCTCGGCAAATTCGCTGAGACCGCCAAACGAAATCGCGCTCGTATCGTGTCCGGCGCTGGAAGAAAGATCGGCGCCGAGTCTCCGCAAATCCTCTTCGATTTGGCGGCTGGCGCGTTTCGCGGTGCCGGTACGAACCACGGTTGCCGTCATTTCGGCGAGGCCGGGCGCGCGATGCGAAACGGCGGCATCGCCAGAGCGAAAAAACAACTGGCCGTGGAAGCGAGGAATCGAATGCGATTCCACAACAACGATTTCGAGGCCGTTCGCCAATTTCGATCTCACGCGCTTCGGCCAGTTTACGGCGCGTTCCGCGGATAGCGCGGGAACGAGATTCGGGGCATGGGCTGTCGAAGTCGCCATTACGCAGCCTCCTTTTTACCCACGGAAGAGGGCGCGGGCGGGGTGCGAAAAACGATCGCGCGATTCTCTATTCGCAAATATTTTTTTGCCGCCGCCTGCACCTGTTCGAGAGTGACTTGCAGGAATCCGTCGAGAATCGTGTTCACGAGCTGTGGCTCGCCGTCGAAAAGCGAGAAGCACGCCAGCAGATGCATCAAGCCGTATTTCGGCATGTAGCCGCCGCGGCCACCTTCCAGCATCGCGTAGTAATCCGACCGCCATTTTACTTTCAATTGCTCAAGTTCGTCGGCGGTGATTCCCCTGTCCTGGACTTCCTGGATTACCGCGTCGAATGCGGCGACCGTTGCGTCGGCAGAAATCTCCGGTTTATGCAAAATGCGCGTGGTCATCTGAGCAGGGCCGTTGTAGCCGAAGATGTCGTCGACGCCGCCGTCCGCTTCGAGGGCAATCTGTTTCTCGAGCACGAGGTTGCGGTGGATTCGTCCGGCGCGGCCACCGTGCAGCGCCTGATCGAGTAGGCCCATGGCGCACCATTCCGCGCTGCGGCGTGGCGGGAGGACGTAGCCGATGGCGATGGCGGGGAGTGTACCGAATTTTTCTTCCACGTGTCCGCGGCGTTCTTCGGTTTGAGCGGGTTCGGCCGAGTCGGCAAAAGGAGGTTTGGGGCCGGCAGGAATGTCGGCAAAATATTTTTCGGCGAGGGAAAAACCCTCTTCGGGTTTGACGTCACCGAGGATTAACAGAACGGCGTTATTTGGCAAGTAGTACGTTTTAAAGAAAGCCTGAACGTCAGCGAGGCTAGCGGCGTCGAGGTCGGCGAAATCGCCGTAAAAATTGTGGGCGTTGGCCCAGTTTCGAAACGCAACAGGGGGCATGTCGAGCCAGGGAAAACCGCCGTAAGGCTGGTTCAAGACGTTGACGCGGACTTCCTCTTTGACGACGTCGCGCTGATTGTTGAGATTCTCATCGTCGACTTTCAGCGTGCGCATCCGATCGGCTTCGAGCCAGAGGACGCGGCCGAGCGCGTTGGAGGGAACGGCTTCGTAGTAATTTGTGACGTCGTACATGGTGGAGCCGTTCAGGACGCCGCCGCTCGAATTGATAAGCTTGATGTGCTCCATTTTCGGCGCGTTGGCGGAGCCCTGAAACATCATGTGCTCGAAAAGGTGCGCGAATCCGCTGCGCCCCTGCGGCTCTAGGCGAAAGCCGATTTTGTAATAGACGCCTACGGTAACGACGGGCGCGCTGGAATCCGGCGCAATGACGACGCGTAAGCCGTTGCCCAGCATTCTTTGTTCGATCGCTATCTGTGGTGCCTTCACCCATGCCTCCCTGCGGCGGTGGTTGCTGCCTTCGCTTCGTTATGTAGTTTAGCCAATTGCGAAATCGCATCTTCGGGGTCGCGCGAAAGTACGCGAGCCGCGAGCTGATTTAGAGAATCATATGCGTAGGGGTATTCACGCGGGAACTTGCTCAACGCGGCGAAGTGCGCGGCGATCACGCCGTAGTCACCGCGAGGAAGAGGCCCCGTCCAGGCAGCCGTCGGACCAAGGCGCTGAAAATTATTCAGAACCTGCCGAGTGAGAGGAAGAATCGCACGAACCGCGTCGCGCCGTTTGACGCCAAGCGACATCATGGCGGTGGTGGCGGCTTCGACGATGGCAAGAACGTGTCCCGCGGCCATGGAAGCGGCGGCGTGATAGACGAGTTTGCCTGACGCCGGCAACTGGAGCACGTCACCGCCCAAAGCGCGGACCATCTGGCGCGCGAGCCGGAGAGCGCCCGGATCGCCTTCGATGGCGAAAACGCGGCCCTCCAGCGGTGGGACACCGACGCCGGAAAATGTCTGGAGCGGATGCATCGAACCGACGGAGGCACCAAACGCGCGGAGTGGCTGCAGGACCTGGGAATCAAGCGCGCCACTCGTGTGCAAAACAGTTTTCCCTTTCCAGTCTTCCGCAAAGAGCCGAGCCAAACGCTCCGCGACGTGCGGAACGGCGGAATCCGGCGTAGCGATCAGAATCATTTTTGGCGCCAGGGCTTGCCGCGAAATTCCGGCAAAAGCATGTCCCTGTCCAATGAATCGAACGGCGCGGCGCGCAGAAGGCATGGCACGCGTGACGACACCAAAGATTTTCCAGCCCGTTTCACCAAGCGCTCTGCCGAGAGCGCGACCAACGCGTCCTGCACCGATGATCGTAAGGTGGCCCTTCATGCCCCTGCTAGAATACCTTGCAGGCTAGGTTAAACCCAACCGATGCACTGGATTGCGTTTCTAGTTTTTGGACTGATTGCACTTTTCTGGCTGACGCATGGAACGCGCGTGATCTATGGCGCGACGCAATTGCCGCGACTCGAGAAGACCGGCATCGCGCGGGATGAGTTTTGCCCCAGAATTTCGATTTTGTTTGCCGCACGCGATGAAGAAGAAAAACTGGCGGCTGCGCTCGAGACACTCATCGCGCTGGATTATCCGAATCTGGAAATCGTAGCGGTGGATGACCGGTCTGAGGATTCGACGCCGCAGATTCTGGCTGCGTTTGTGGCACGCGACGCCCGAGTACGGATGGTGCGGATCGACGAATTGCCAGCAGGGTGGCTTGGGAAGCCACACGCGTTGCAGCGCGGATATGAGGCCGCGAGCGGAGAATGGCTGCTATTTACCGATGCGGATGTCCAGTTTCACGCGGAGTCGTTACGACGGGCGGTGTCGATTGTCGAGGAGCGGAAGCTCGACCACTTGACGCTGATGTGCGCGGTGCAGATGCATGGTTTCTGGGAAAAGATGCTGATTACATTTTTTGGACTTGGATTTCATGTGGCGACGAACCCGAATAATGTGGGAAATCCGCGTTCGAAATCGTATGTGGGGATTGGGGCCTTCCAGCTGGTGCGGAGGACAGCCTACGAAGAGAGCGGAATGCACCGGCGGCTGGCGCTGGAAGTCGTAGACGACATGAAACTAGCCAAGAATATCAAACAAGCCGGTTTTCGTTCGTGCGTCGGCGTGGCGCAAAAGCATGTGTCGGTGAGGTGGCACGCGGGAGCGGGAAACATCGTACGTGGCGTGACGAAGAATTTTTTCGCTGCCGCGAGTTATAGTCTGGGCGTTGTGGCCGCACAATCGCTCGGGATTTTCTGCACGAACATTTTGCCGTTTGCGGCGCTTCCCTTTTTGCACGGTTGGCCGCTGGCGTTTGACGCATATGCAGTCGCGGCTGCGCTGGGCTTCCATGCGGGTGTGGCGGTGGTGATGCGCGTGTCGCCGCTTTATGCGTTGACCAATCCGCTTGGGGCGATATTGTTCACGTACATGCTGCTGCGATCGACGGTCGTAACGATGTGGCAAGGCGGGATCGTGTGGCGGGGCACGTTTTATTCACTGGAAGAATTGCGGCGAGGCTAGGAGCGGGCGTGCGGATCGACCTTGCCAGGCACTGGGCACGATATATCGTGCCCCTGCTGTCGGAGTTCGGACAGGTTTTTGAGTAGTTCTCAGGATGCGGCTTCGGCGGATTGTACCTCCTTGGAAAACAGGCCAGAGAGGTCGCGCTGTTTTAAGCCGCGGATACGGTCGCGAAGCTGGGCGGCTTTTTCGAATTCGAAATTTTTGGCGGCGTCGCGCATTTGGGTTTCAAGTTTCTTGAGTAGTTCAGCGAGCTGTTCTTCGTTGCGGACGTTTGCCGCAGCAGCGTCGAGTTCAGGCTCGTTGAGCGCAACGGTAACGTAGTCGGCTTCGACGATGTGGGCGAGCTCCATGTCAACGCCCTTGATGATGGACATCGGCGTGATGTTATTTTCCGTGTTGTAAGCAAGTTGCTTGGCGCGGCGGCGATTGGTTTCGTCGATGGCTTCGTTCATTGAGTTGGTGCGGCGGTCGGCGTAGAGAATGGCGCGGCCTTCGACGTGGCGGGCGCAGCGGCCAATGGTTTGAATGAGCGAGGTGGTGCTGCGGAGATAGCCTTCCTTGTCGGCGTCGAGAATGGCGACGAGAGAAACTTCGGGAAGGTCGAGGCCTTCGCGGAGCAGGTTGATGCCGATGAGGACGTCGAATTCGCCGCGACGGAGGTCGCGCAGAATCTTGATACGGTCGAGCGTTTCGACTTCCGAATGCAAATAACGGCAACGAACACCGATTTCCGTAAAATATTCGCTCAGGTCTTCGGCCATGCGTTTAGTAAGGGTGGTGACGAGAACGCGCTCGTTTTTTTCCGCGCGGATGCGGATTTCTTCGAGCAAATCGTCGACTTGACCTTTTACGGGGCGAATTTCGATTTGCGGATCGACCAGGCCCGTAGGGCGAATGACTTGTTCAACGAAGGTACCGCCGGAGCGCGTCAGTTCGTAGGGGCCGGGCGTGGCGGAAACGTAGACGACCTGATTAAGGCGGTGTTCGAATTCTTCGAAGGTGAGCGGGCGATTGTCGAGCGCGCTGGGCATGCGGAAACCGTAGTCGACCAGAGTCTGTTTTCGCGAACGATCACCGTGATACATGGCGCGGACCTGAGGAATGGTTTGGTGCGCTTCGTCGACGAAGAGGAGAAAGTCGTTGGGGACGTAGTCGAGAAGAGTTGGCGGCGCTTCGCCGGGAAGACGGCCGCTGAGATGGCGCGAATAGTTTTCGATGCCGTGACAGTAGCCAATGGTTCGCATCATTTCGATGTCGAACATGGTGCGCTGGACGATGCGTTGAGCCTCGACGAATTTTCCCTGTTTCTCTAACTCCTTTTTCCACCATCCGAGTTCTTCCTGAATGGTGACGATGGCGCGCTCGCGCTGATCCTGCGGCATGACGTAGTGATTTCTCGGATAAATCGGCACGCGCTTCATGTCTTCCTGGCCGGTGCGGATCGTGCCGGTGAGCGGGTCGAATTGGCGAATGACGTCAATCTGATCGCCGAACATTTCGATGCGGTAGGCTTGGTCTTCGTAAGTCGGATAGATTTCGATGATGTCGCCACGGACGCGGAAAGTTCCGCGACGGAGATCCTCGCTGCGCTCATAGAGGCTGTCGACGAAACGTCGGAGGAGCGCTTCGCGGGTAGTCTGCTGGCCTTTTTCGAGCATAACAAGCATGCCGTAGTAAGCGTCGGGCGAACCGATGCCGTAAATGCAGCTGACGGAGGCAACGATGATCACGTCGCGGCGTTCGAAGAGAGAGCGCGTGGCGCTCATGCGGAGTTTGTCGAGTTCGTCGTTGATGGTGGATTCTTTTTCGATGTAGACATCGGCGGCGGGAACGTAGGCTTCGGGCTGATAAAAGTCATAGTAGCTGACGAAATACTCGACGGCGTTTTCCGGGAAAAAATTCTTGAACTCGTGATAGAGCTGCGCAGCGAGGGTTTTGTTGTGAGCGAGAACGAGCGCGGGGCGGTTGGCGTCGGCGATGACGCGGGCCATGGTGAACGTTTTGCCGGACCCGGTGACGCCGAGAAGAACTTGGTGCTTGTCACCGGCATCCAGACCGCGGGTGAGATGATCGATGGCGGCAGGCTGATCGCCGCGAGGCTCGTAGCTGCTTTTGAGTTTGAAGTTCACTGGGAGCGTCTCCTGCGGGTCCGGCGGCTTGCGACGAAACTTAGATTATAACGCCAACGCGGCAAACGGTGCGCGAGGTCTAGTGTCGGGGATTGGGTTGGAGGATGAGCGGAAGATCGGAGATGAGTTCGATGGCGGAGTCGGCTTTTGCATTGATGTCGTAGTGGACGCGCGTCGCACCGTCGGCGAGCGCGATGAGAACGTCCATTTGCTGGGAGGCCTTTTGCGTGGAGCGAATGAGCTGGCCGGTCTTTCTGGAAATGTACAGGATGATTTCGTTGCCGCCTTTGGCAGTGCCGCGGGTGCGGAGGCCGCGTTGTTTGTAATCGGCAGGGGTGGAGTCTTGCGGAGAAGATTTTTGCAGCAGCGAAGAAGTTGTGAGAATGACGGCGCAGGATTCGGAAGCGGTGGACCGCTCGAAATCACCAGCGGACGTGAATTTGAGCGGCGCACACGGTTCATCGCGAACGTATTGAGATTTTTTTTGCCAGCGAAGATCGGCGATGGGAGAAGGCATCGTTTCGAGTTCTTCACCGGCCCATCTGTCGCCACGTTTGCGCTTTTCATTTTGAAGCGTGAAAGGAGCGGCGAATCGTGCGGCCCATTCGCGCCATGCTTGCTGCTGTTCTGGCGCGAGGGCGTCCAGGCCGGCGATTTGATCGATTTCACCGGTGGATTCGAGCGTGCAGTCTATTGGGCTGTCGTCAGCCGAAGCCGGGCTTTCGGAGGGTTGTTGAGACTCTTGGCCGCGCGGAAGAATACTGAAGTCGCTGACGAGGGGAAGAAACCAAGTGCGCAAGCGGACTGCGCCCGCAGCTGCTGGAGCGGTGGACAAGATCGGCGCGACCTGAAGGATACCCAGGACGTCAAGATTTGCGTCGGTCGGCGATTGCGGAAGCGAGAGGGCGCTTTTCGTTTTGATGTCGCGATTAATTTTGAAATGCACACGATAGAAGAGATTTTCCCCGGATTTCCAGACTGGCGCGGGAAGATTTTTTTGCGCGAGCGCCGGCTGGAAGACGAGGAGAAAACAAATGCCGAAAGCGAAGGAGCCGGCTTTCATGGCAGGCGGAGTATTGTAACGGTAATGGTGAGCTTCGATCCGAAAATTGGAACGTCCGGAAGACCGGGAACAGGGTCGAGTGTGGATTTCGTCTCATGCGTAGCGGAGCGAGCGGCTTTGAGGAGACTGCCGTCGAGCAAGGAGATGGTGTTTAAAGAGTCGGCGTAGAAAAGTTGGCGGGGATCGGGGCGCGTTGTCACATTTTTTGTGAGGCCTCTGCCGCCGGAGTCAATCCACGTGAGGTTTTGCGAAACGTGCAATGTAGCGGCAGGAATCTCGCCGGGCGCTTCGAGCCATTCCATGGACTCTTCGCCCTCCGGCTTGGCTCGGTCGGTCGAGAAATCTTCGATACGGTGCGCAGCGCGGTCGCCAAAGTGAAACGGAGATTTGGGGAAGACGACGTTGGGACGAAATGCATGCCGCGCCCAGAGCGAAAGTAGCGACGAGCCGGAGTCAATCAGATTATCGGCCGATTCAGGAAGGCTGCGGACAAGACCCTGAGTTTCTTCCTGGTAATTCAATTCGGCAAGGTCTTGCCAAGCCGCGCATGCGCGTTGAACGGATTGTTGCAGAGCGGAGTCGAATGTCTTTGTTGCGGTATCGCCGTCGCAACTGAGTTGGAACCGATCGAGTTTTTCGACGAGTGATGCGGTGCCATCTCTGTTGACGGCAGAGATCTTTCGGGTGGAACGCCAATTGACCTGACCTTTCGCTTCGTGGGTGAAGACGTCCGCGTATGTTTTGTCGCCGATTTTTTCGGTGGAGATGCCATGAGTTTCGACGCGAATCGCGACGGTGACCTGATAGCGTTCTTCGGCGCCAGAGATGAAAGTTCGCGTGAGAGGTTTTTGTTGGGCCGGGGCGGTGTGCGATGCGCAAACGCTCAGCGTCAAGGTAAGAACGACGCAGGCAATGGAGCGTTGGCGCATCGGCGATTGCTTCAGCGCGGCGCGGTTTCGGCGGGAGGTTTTCCGCCGTTGAGTTTACGGTCGAAGAAATCGGCAGTGGCGTGATAGGCGGCGAGCCAGTCTTTGTGCAGAAGGAAATCGTGAATTTCGTCGGGGAAGATGAGTTGTTCGATTGCGACGTTGCGTGCGCGGAGGCGAGCGACGAGATCGACGGTCTGTGTAAAGTAGACGTTGCGATCGTCATCGCCGTGAATAAAGAGGACGGGCGATTTCCACGTGTCGACGGCAGAGACAGGCGAAGAATCGTGCGCGAGTTTTGTTAGTTCGGCTGGAATGTTTTTGCCGTCCCAATTATCGGTGGGCCAATCGTGGACGCCGTGCATGTCGACTCCGGCAGCGAAGAGATCGGAATTGCGGCCGAGGCCCATGGCCGTGAGATAGCCGCCGTAGCTGCCGCCCCAAAGGCCAATGCGTTTTCCGTCGACATCGGGCCGGGACTGCAGATATTTTCCAGCGGCGACGATGTCTTGATATTCGCTGGCGCCACGGCCAGCACGATTGGGCGCTTCGCGAAAGGCGCGGCCGTAGCCAATGCCGCTGCGATAGTTGACAGCGAGAACAACGTAACCGCGATTGGCGAGATACTGATTCATCGAATAGGAATTCGAGTAGTAGTACATGTAATGCCAGCCGAGAAGCATCTGGCGCATAGAGCCGCCGTGAATGAAGATGAGTGCGGGACGTTTTTCGCCAGCCTTTAAATTTTTGGGGAGGAAGAGTTGGCCGTGGATTTCGTAGTTGTCGGCGGACTTGAAGATGGCTTGCTGAGGCGTGGCGACGGCCGTTGCCGGAAATTCCTTCGGCTTAAGTTCGGGCGCAAGTTCAAACGTCGCTCGATCCGGCGCGAGCTTGCTGTGGTAAAGCTGGGCCGGTTGAGTACCTTGTGAGCCAAGATAGAAGAAGTCTGAGCCGTTGCTGAGTGCGACCGGACCCCATTCGACGCGCGCTTCGGCATCTTTCATTGCTTGGCCGTAGCTGACTTGCTGGTTGTTCTCGCCGGTTAAATTCGTGCGCCAGATGTGACGGCGGTCGATGTCGTTGCAGTTGGAGTTGTACAGGATGTCTTTCTTATCGGGAGTGAAGGACCACTGCTCGACTTCGCAGTTGCCGGGAGTGAGGAGTTTTGGCGTGCCGCCGTTGGCGGAGAGGGCGTAGAGATGTTGCCAACCGTCGGCTTCGCTGGCCAGAACGATTGTGTCGTTCGCGGCCCAATTGATGACGCCGCCGCCGGTGTCGTCCGCCATATAAGGGAACGAATCGTTGAAATTTTGGCCGCTGTGCCAAATTTCTTTGGCCTTGCCGGTCGAAATATCGCCGACCAGGATGGACCACGGGTGCGGGCGATCAGGTTCGATGAAATAACCTTCGGGCGTGTCGCGCGGCTGTGCCGGACGGCGAACGAAAGCGACGCGTTTTCCATCGAGCGACCATTGCGGCGCGGAATCGGCGTCGACGCTGGGTGAAAGAAATTTTATGGACTTTTGTTGCACGTCGTAGACCGCGATGAAACTGTGATCACCGCGGGTGGAGGTGAAGGCAAGGAGCTTTCCGTCAGGCGACCATTGTTGCTCGCCGTTGTTGCCGCGGGCGACGATTTGCAAGGGCTTTGCAGTTTGGTCAAGCGGCGCAAGCCAGAGCTGGCCGTCGCGAGCGTATGCGACGATTCCGGTCGAAGAGATCACAGGTGAATGGCCCGCATCAATTTTTTTGGGCTCGCCGCCACTCCAAGCTATGGACCAGATGGCTTGTTCGACGCCGGCGGGGTTGCTGGTGGGATTCGGAAATTGTCCGGCGGGATTTTTCCCGCCGCCGCGAGTGTACACGAGCGTGCCGCCATCGGCCGAGAACGAGAGCGAAGAGATTTCCTGGCCGTCATCTTCGAGATAGGACGTTAGGCGACGGGCTTTGAAATCCGGACCTTCGGCGACCCAGACGTTGCGCTTGCCCTGCTCGTCGAGCGCCCACGCGATACGATTGCCGGTTTTCGACGCGGTCAAATCCGACGGAAATGGAGCGCTCATGACTTGCTCGAGCGTAAAGCTCTGTTGCGCCTGTGCATGAACACAGAGAACGGCGAGCAGAATCACCAGTGGAATTGCTACGAGCGCACGCTTCATTTGTTGCTCCTTCGCTGGAAAAATAAAGTTCGAGCAAAATCGGTTTCAGTCGCCGGGTTGCTGCGGGGCGACGGTTTGAATCGCGACTCTCGGACCCTCGAGCGGTCCACTAATTTGCATGACGCGTTCCGGTCGCGGCGTTTTCGCTTTGGTGGACGCAACGCTATCGAGCGTTAAGTCCGCTTCCCTGCCAAAGCTGACGCTTCCTTTCAGACTAATCTCTTCTTGTGGCGTGCGCAGTTGCAAGTGGTTGACTTCGACGCTGCGCGCGCTTACGTGGAATACGCCCTCGCCGTCGGTCCACCGACTGACACCCGCATGCGGTGCGCCGGCCGCGAAACTTGCCGGCACATCCCAACCGCGAAATTCAATTTTCTTGAGATGGAGCTGGCCTTCGCCGGTGAGTTTGTCGAGCAACGCTTCGCGTCCCACGCCTTCGGTCTTCAAGTCCAGAGTGCCATCGAGCGCTCCTACCACGCGGTCGGTAAGTTTTCCGGCGAGTTGCACTTGCGCAAGTGCGATGCCGGTCGCGCGCAGCTTCAACGCATATGAAGGCTTCGGGTCAAAGAAAGCCGTAACGCTCCCTTGCAGCGCTCCGCCTGCCCACTGTGCCTGGCATTTTTCTATTTGGAGCCGCAACCCGCGCAAAGAAGCATGACCGCGCAACTGCTTCAACTTAAGTTTTTCGAGTGCAAATTCGTCGATGCTCAAGTCCCCTTCCGCGTCAAGACGCCGCAACAGTTCGCTCGCGTCGGCAGGCTGTCCGCTGCTACCACCGAGCGCCGCGGGCAATAGCCGCTGCAGCCAACCAGGGCGAGCGCGCGGCCCCATCCACCGATCCATATCGGCCGCGCTCAGCGTATCGCCGTGCAGCTGGAATCGCCAGCGCGGGGCGGCGTCCGCCGAGGACCTGGAACGAGGATTCTCAGAAATATCGCCGTCCCATTCACCGCCGAAGGCTTCGACGCTCTGCAGACCGACAGCTTTCGCGTTCTGCCGCCATCGCAGAGTCGCCGCTTTAACTTTCACCGGTTGATTCAAACCCGCAATTTGCAATTCGCCTTTGAGAAATTCCGCCTGGCCGTTCCAACCGTGCGTCGCGGGATTGCCCCAATTTCTCTGCAGATTGGCACTAGTCTGGCCAGTCCATTCCCATCCACGGTTCAATTGCTTGCCAAAGGTGGCGGCGGCTTTCAGGACGTCGTCCGTCTTTTCCGATTTCCCCGCAATGGAAATACTTCCCTCTTTCGAGTCGAAATCGTAGCGCAGACCGAAAGACATCGTTGTCGTGGTAGTGCTCGAAGTTTTTCCCCTGGGCGAATCGGTCCGATTTGCTGAGTTCCCCTTTTCGGGAGTACTTTCTGCCCATATGAGTGTGACGGGATCGATCACAAACGCATTTTTCTCCATGCCACCGCGCACCGCGCCTACTCGAATCAATTGGCCACCCCCTGTGCCGAGTGAAATGTTGCCACCTTGACTTGAGAAGGCCGCCGTTTCCAAACGAATAGGCCATCCACGGAATGTCGCTGCGCCGGTGAAATATTGATCGAGCGAGACGCTTTCAGCTACACCCGGTGCAAACGCGCGGTACCACACGAGGGAATCCGAGGCCTGAATGCCGGCGGAATCCACGTGAATGGCGAAGTTTGTTTGTGGAACCGTCGTGAAGGAAGCAGTGCCGCGCAAGTTCGATTTCGGCATCGCAATAATCATTTCATCCAGATTGATGCTGCCGTCCACGGGAAACCAGCGTCCCTTGCTCTGCAACGCGAGCTTGGGATTGTCGGACCGCTGCGTCAAATCCCACCGGTGAATTTCCGCTGCGCGGGCATTTAGCGAAAAAGTCCACTCGCCTGGGCGCGCGTCCGGCGCATTTTCTTTTGTACCGCTCTCGGCCGTCGCGTCGAGGTCAAAAAGGCCGCGGACACCCTCGTCCTCTCCACGCGCGAGGCGCACCAGATCGGCAAGCGAAGCCTGCGTCCACCGAATCTGCAAGCGGGCCGGGCGCAAACGTACGGACGTTCCCGCAACTTCTCCGCGAACTTGAATGGTGCCGGTCGTTTGAAGTTGCACGCCGCTGCGCCACGGCTGGGCTTCCAGATTGATTTGCCAGCGACCGAGCGCGGTTTGTTCGACGCTGCCGGTAACACTAGTGAACGCAAAGGGTTTCTTGTCGTCGCCAAGTTTGAAGTTGACGCGACCGTCACTCACGTCGATTTTTGCAAGGCGGTTCGTTGCGGCGTCAGGTGAAGCGGTAGCATGCGGTTTGCCGGGAACACCTGCAACGGGCGGCAGCGACGGCGGAAGCCAGCGCTCAAGATTCCAGCGGCCTTCCGAATTCTTGACAAGGATCAAGCTGGGGCGATCGAGCGACAAGGTGCCAAATTCAAAACGTCCAAGGAAAAGTGGGAGCAGACGAAGGCGCGCCGACAGGCGGTCCGCGCGCAAGAAATATTCATTTCCGAAGGCCGGATCCTCACCAACAGTGATGCCCTCGGCATCGAGGCTCGGAAGCGGCAGGAGAGACGCGCTAAAAGTGCGCACATCCACGCGCCTGCCGAACGTGCGCTCTAGACGGGCAGTCATCGCGGCGCGAACGCGATGCGTGCGCAAAACAAGATTCACGCCCAGTTGAAGCGCGAATACGAACAGAACGAGGGCTACGCCCCACTTCCAGTGTTTTCGGAGTCTGACCAAACGCTATGCCGTCACTTTCGCGGGAAACGCCGTCAAAAGTTTCGCAGAGTCTGGAGCAAAAAGGTAGGGGCGTTAAGGCCAATTCGCCGCGCGGCAAACGGCTAGTGAACCGTGTGCAGCATTCGATTCCAGCGCGTTCGCGCGGGAAGGTGGCGCAACGTATCGAGGACACCGGAAAGACGCTGCCCGAAGGTGCTATTTTGCGCGTAATCGTCGGAGGTCGCGTCCACGGACCAGTAAATCAGAAAAGGGCGGCCCATAATGGCGTCGCGGTCCACAAAACCCCAGTAGCGGCTGTCAGAACTCTGGTCGCGATTGTCACCCATCGCAAAAAACTTATCCGGCGGGACAACGATTTCGTCCCCCTGCACGTAGCGTTTTATTTCGGCGATCCATTCCGGCCGCGCGTGTGCGCCGAGAAATTGATTGTTGGCAGGCGGAAAACGGTAGTTCAACGGGTCGTAGCCGGCGGAAGGATCGTGGACGACGTACGGTTCCTTCAATATCTTGCCGTTGATGTAAACGTCCTGGTCGACCAATTTCAGATGGTCTCCCGGTAATCCGATTACGCGCTTCACGAAATGCTGGTGATCGTCGTAGGGATATTTAAAAACGATGATATCGCCGCGCTCCAGAGCGCGATAGGGCAAGAGTTTTTCGTACCACGCATCGCCACGCCCACCGAAAACGAACTTATTCACCAGCAAGTGATCACCGACAAGAAGAGTTTTTTCCATCGAGGGCGAAGGAATCTTGAAAGCCTGGACGATGAAACTCGTTCCGAAGAGCGCGAGAATCACGGTGACAAGCAGCGATTCGAGATATTCGGAAACGGTGGTTTTTTCGCGGTGCAGTTCAGCCGGCGCGGCGGACGTTTCTATTTGCGGAACTTCTTCCGTCATGGAGTTTCAGCCCTTGGGATGCGTCGCTTCCCATTGTAGCAGCGCGGTTCGCGCCGCTTGCTGCTCGGCTTCCTTTTTTGTTTTGCCTTCGCCGCTGCCAAGGCAGCTCCCATCCGCCCAAACTTCGACAACAAATATCTTGCGGTGGTCGGGGCCACTTTCGCCTGTCAGGCGGTATTCGGCAGGCGGGCGTCCGTTTTGCTGCAACATTTCCTGGAGCGCGGATTTCCGGTCCGACTCTGCGATGCGATCGCCTCGTTCCTTTAAAGCGTCATCGAATAGAACGCGCTTCAGGAAATTGCCGGCCGTTTGCAGTCCGGCGTCGAGAAATACGGCAGCCACAACCGCTTCAAAACCGTCCGCAAGAAGCGCGGGCTTGTCGCGGCCGCCCGTTTTTTCTTCGCCACGGCCGAGGCGCAAATGCTCACCGAGTCCAAGGCGTCGCGCCGCGCGCTCAAGCGAGCGAGCATTGACCAACCGCGCGCGACTCTTCGAAAGCTGGCCTTCTGTCCAGTCGGGAAAATTCTCAAGCAGATATTCGCTCGCCAACAAATCGAGAACGGCGTCGCCTAGAAACTCCAACCGTTCGTTGTTTCCAATCCCCGCCGCGATACCGGCGCTCTCGCCCTGGACGGCGCGCAAATCAGGAACGGCGGAACTGTGCGTCAAAGCAAGATTGAGAAGTGCGCGGTTCTTGAAGCGGATACCCAGCTTCTCTTCGAGCCGCTCATCGTCAATTTGGTTCATGAAATTCGCGCCGACTTCCCGGGCGAAGGCTTCACTTAGGGGCACTTAGCTTGGTTGCCGCGAGCTTCTTTGCTTCGTCCGATTTGCTTTTGCACGTGTTTTGCAGCGACCCTGCGATCGAGGCGCAGTGCGTGTAAGCCGCCGCTGCCGCGTCAAAGTGCGACGTATTCTGATTTACGACGCCGAGAATGAACCAGTTGACCGGGTCCGCAACCGTATCCAGCTTCACCGATTCCTCAAGCTCCGGAATTGCTTCCGCGAATTTGCCGCGGCGCCAATCCACGAGTCCAAGCCCTCCGTGCGCCATCGCCAGAGTTTGATTTTTCGTGTTCGCGAAAACTTCGTCGGTCATGCCTTCGGGCTTGGGAAGCGTCGGCACGACTTCCACGGCGCGTTTGCCAAGCACTTCCGCACGTTCAAGCTTTTTTGTGCCGTCCGGCGCGGTCATATTGACGACGCGCGGAATCGTCTGGCTCATGATCGCCATCGTTGCGACGTCGTTGGGATTCTGCTCGAGTTCCTTCTCGCCATACTCCATCGCTTTGTCGGATTTTCCGACCTGTGCGTAACTGATCGTAAGGAATCCATACGCCATCGAGCGATAGCGGCTCTGTGGGTATTTCTGGATAAATGCTTCGGTCGCGTCGATTTTTGCCTGGAGGTTCGCCACGGAGCCTTCCGGCATCGCCTGAATCGTCTTCACCGTGGTGTCTTCCTCCGAAGAAGCGGGTGGAGTCGCCGGCGTGTCGAGCGACAGCGTGGTGGTCGCCGGTTGTTGGGCGGGTTGCTTGTCTTTGTTCAGAGTTGGCCGTTCCTGCGAGTCTTGCGCGCCAGCGGCTGAACAGATCATCAGCATCGCCACGCCGATCGCACCCGTCGCCATCGAAATATATTTCGAATTCTTCATCGCACTTCTCCTTTTAAAACTGGCCGGGTTAAGGGCGTTCCACCGCTTTCGTGGTTTCCATTGCTGCAAGTCCTTTGTTGGCTGCCAGGCGCGCTTGTTCCGGGCCGCCTTCGACGGCGAGTGCGGCCTGATATTCCGCTTTCGCACGATCGTGTTCACCCTCGCGATCGAGTACCTGCGCAAGATACACGTGAGACCACGCCAGAACCATCGGATCTTTTAACGCGACGCTGTCGCTGTTCGTCAATCGGCCGAAGACTTCCTTCGCCCGAACGCCGTCGTGGTCGAGCAGTGCGACAAGGCCGAGGCCGTAGAGGGCGCGCGGCTGATCCGGATATTTCACCAGGACGCGTTGGAACGAAGCTTCGGCGGCACGGGGATTCTTCTCCGCGATGCGGCGTTCACCTTCGGTCAACGCCGCGATTACTTCCTTGTCATTGGGGATTGTAGTCGGCGCGGTTCTGCGCCGCGCGACCGCCTCCGTCTCGGTCGCTTCGGATTCGGCGGCGCGAACAGGCTCGGCAAATCTCAGCGCAGCTACGCGCTTCTGTTCGGTCGCCGTATCGATAGACCGCACGAGTTCAGGAAAATAGAGGCGAATCCCGGGCTCGGATTGTTCGAACTTTGTGAGCGCCGTGACAAGTGGGCGAACGAAAACCAGGCCGCCAGCGTCATCCATATCCATGGCGGATTCACGCTCGCCGGGCGACATGCGCTTCAGCTTCAATTCCACGGCGCGCACCATACATTCGGCAAAATAGGATGACAAATCGTCCTTCAACTCCGCGGGAAGCCGCGGTGCCTTGGCGGCAACGTCGTAGACCGGCCGCTTCACGGCGACGACGTGCGGATACATCAGTGGGAGCGGGTCAAGCAGAAAATGCAGAAACGCGTGGCGGACCACGTCGCTGGGCAGCGCGTCCGAACCGCTCAGGACCAGCGAATACTGGTCGCCGAAGTTGCGCACGTTGGTGATGCGGCCCACGAGCGGCTCGACGACAATCGTGAACGTGCGCGGATTTGTCGGTTCGAGGATTTCGCGCAGATAACCCGTCGCGACGAAGGTAATGTCGGAAATCGGGTCATGCAGATTCTCGATTTCGCGATTGTAAATCGGTTGCACCTGCCGCCACAGCTCGCCAATCTTTTGTTCCTTGTAATAAGCGGTGAGAATTTCCTGGAAGCCCTCGAGCGCAATCACTTCAGGCGGCAGTTCATCGCGGCGAAGAGTCGGCTTGAAGTCCGGCGCGGGCCCGCTGACGAGTCCGAACCAGATGTAACGCGAAAGCATCGCGCCCGGATCCGCTAGTTCATGCTGCTGATAAAAGTTGCGGAGCACTTCGACGGCCGGGCCTTGTTGGTGCTGCAAGCGGTCGCGCAACTGCGCGCGCATGGGCGACCATTTTTCAGCACTCACATCCGCTTCGTAGCCGGCTGCAAGCAGCGCACACATCGTGGTGAACATTGCTTCACTGCCGTCCACAGTCACGCGCGTTTCGGGAACCTTTTCCCACTTCATCGGTGGCGAGGGCGCAGCCTTCTGTGCGGACGCCGCCAAAGGCAACGTCATACTGACGCACAGGAGCGCCACCCGCTTGCGGAAATTGCTCATCATTTTTGGCCTTATGTCCTACCTGGACCTTCCCTGCGGCGACTCAGCGGTCCCTTTAACCTGTTCACTTCGCAGACTCTTGCGGCTCACCACGGCACAATTTCGCTTTCTGCCAATCTACAAGCGCGTCGGGCTTGAGTCAAGAAAAGCTGCCCACGGGTGCCGAGTCCAACTCTTGCCTACTTGGCACGCATCTGCTTAAGTGAGGATGCGCCTGATACGTTTGAGGATGGCTCGACCGATGCCCCACTCAACCCGAATTTTCGCCCGCCTCTTCGGGGCGCTTTCGTTGCTGCTCTTTCTCTGCTGTCGGCCCACGGCAGCGCAACTTGTCGGCGATCAGGGGCCGCCGCCGGCGACGCAAACAGATTCTTCCAAACCGCAGACTCCGACGCAGGTTCCCTCCGGTAAAAAGCGCCTTGCGAAAGACTTCACGATCAAAGGCGATTCGCAATGGACCGATACGAACATAGATGTGCAAGCCGGCGAGCGCGTACTTGTCACCGCGACGGGCAAGTTGCGCTATCTCGACGCGAAAGAAGAAAACGGCCCGGAAGGCGTGCCGCGCGGATTTAAAGATTTGCTGCGGATTCTTCCGTTCAATGGCGCAGGGCGCGGCGCATTGATTGGACGTATCGGCGATGCCGACATCGCCGAAACGTTTTTGATTGGCGCACTACGCGAAGTGTCTGCGCCGGTGGCGGGCAGGCTTGCGGTCGGACTGAACCAGCCGAAGGCCGACTCGGCCGACGGCTCGTACTCCGTACACATTGAAGTGTACGCGCCGGAGGCCGGCGCAGCGGGAACGCCTCGTGTCGTCGCGCAACAGGTGAAAGCGCTGCCCGGAATTGACAAGGCTTTGTTTGCAAAAATTCCACGCCGTATCGGCGATAAAGACGGCAATCCCGGCGATATGGTCAATTTTCTAATTCTTGGCTCGGAAGACGGCATGCAACGCGTTTTTACGACTGCGGGCTGGGTCAAAGTCGACGCCGACGTAACAAACACCGTGCTGCACGGCATCATCGGCAGCCTGTCGAAAGAAGCCTACCTGACGATGCCGATGAGCCAGCTTTATCTTTTCGGCAGGGCGCAAGACTATGGTTGGGCGCACGCGGAGCCTATTTCCGTCGTCGCATCGCGCAACCACCTGCGCATTTGGAAAGCTCCATTCACGGTGAACGGCGGCACAGTCTGGGTCGGCGCTGCGACGCATGATATCGGATTCGAGCGCGATCAGCGCAACAACGGCATCACGCACAAAATAGATCCGGACATTGACGCCGAGCGCGATTATGTCGAGAAAACTCTTTCCAACACCGGCCTCGTCGACCAAACGACGCATTTTCTGCCTGACAATCCGATGAAGGAAGCCAGGACCGCGACGGGCGGCTCGTTTCATTCGAACGGCGAAGTGCTGATTCTGAAATTGAGTCAAA
Organism: Candidatus Dormiibacterota bacterium; assembly: GCA_035577625.1. Classification (GTDB taxonomy): domain Bacteria; phylum Acidobacteriota; class Terriglobia; order Acidiferrales; family UBA7541; genus Acidiferrum. Next base: position 8,299 of record DATLVG010000036.1, on the reverse strand, counting down.
CCGGGAAAGATTTGTCTGAAGCAACCATCAAATCTGCGGCCGATCACAATCACTATCTGCGTGTTGCGCTTTTCGAAGCGGCCGTCCGATTCCCAATCGGAAATCTGAATTCCGTTGTGACTGTGTCACAGTAAACAGGCGCCCTACCTCTTGAACCCAAACGCAACACAAATCGGCCTGATTTCCGACACGCACGGTTTGCTGCGCAAAGAAGCGCTGGACGCATTGCGCGGCTCCGACCTGATTCTTCACGCCGGCGACGTCGGCAAGCCGGAAATTCTGGAGGAGCTGCGGAAACTTGCTCCGGTGGTAGCGATTCGCGGCAACGTAGACACATCTCCATGGGCCAAAAAACTAAAAGAAACCGAACTCGTCGAAACCGCTGCGGCCAGCTTCTACCTTATCCACAACATCAACGACCTGGACCTAAATCCCGCAGCGGCCGGAATTCACATTGTCCTATTCGGCCATTCCCATCAACCCGCTCAATACGAAAAAGACGGTGTACTCTACATAAATCCCGGAAGCGCCGGCCCGTGCCGGTTCAACCTTCCCATTTCTCTGGCTCGTCTCAGCCTGGCCACGAAGCCTTGGTCCGTTGATTTCATCACGCTGAAGACCGCTGACTAAATTCGTCTGAAAAACAAAACGGGCGGCAGCGCTTCCGCTACCACCCATACGAGAATAATCCTCGGCTGAAATGATTTCGAGCTTACTTATGCGTCGTCGTCGTGACTTTCGCGAGCGAGTCGCGGTGCCCGCTGTCGGAAAGTAGCGACCGAAATGCCGCAAGTGCGGTCGGATTGTTCTTCCCCATGTCATCGACTCCGGCATTGAACTTGTCCAGGCCTTCCGGGCCGTTTGTCACCAGCACGACGAAAAACGCATTCGCATCCATGGTGTGAATGATTTCGCGGTCGATGCTGTAAGCGTGTAGTGCGCCGTCCGCCATCAATTTTTCGCAAAGCGCGACCATGCTCGCTTTTTCGATTTTTCCGCCGGGGTCACTTGCGCTTTCTTTGCCGATCCAGGTCGCTACCCGCAGATAGCCATTCGTAAATGTGCCTGGATGGGCTGCGTAATCCCGGCTCGAAACCAAGTAGTCCCAATGCTTTGACGCTGAGACGACCGGTGACGTGGATGTCGGCGAAGCGCGCAGCACATCGAGTACCTTCATCAAATTCGCGATGGAAGCGGCGGCGATCCAGGTTCCGTGATTCGCCGAGCCCTCCTGGTGCGCCACGATGGAGAACATCCCGTAGCTGACCAGCGTTCCGTCGTCGACACTCTTCTTTAAAGTCTCGCCCGTCGTCGCCATCTGCTTTTCGTAGTCGCCCCACATCGCGCGAGGCACGTCCCACTCCATTACGAACGTATAGACCGCCGGCTTTTCCGCGGCCATCTGTGCGGAAGCCTTTTGCTCAGTCAACCCGATTACCAATGCCGTACAAAAACAAACGGCCACACCAATACCTATTACTCGCCTGCGCATGCTCTTTCCTCCGAACGCAAAATTCCCCGACCACCGGGGTTAAGGATTCAACTTGGCCTGTGTTTCAACAAACGGAAGGGACGAACTGCGGTGAGACTATTCGCTGGCGCCGTGTAAGTCAAGACGCGATGCGCATTGCGCGTTCGAGGATGTCCTTTTGAATATTGGCTCCAGTAACGAGCGCCACGGCGATTCCGCCGTTTCCGGATTTTCGTTGCAGCAGCGCCGCCGTCGCCGCTGCTCCGGCCGGCTCCGCAACCAGCTGCTCTTGCGCCGACAAAAACGCAATCGCACGCAACATCTCATCATCGCTTACAAGAACCACGTCATCCACAAGCTCGCGAATCGCGCGAACATTCTTCGCGTCAGGCGTCCGCGTCGCGAGCCCATCCGCAATCGTGTTGCACGATTCTGTTTCCGTGGCCGCGCCGCTCTTCCACGACAGAAAATAGCACGGCGCCGTCGCCGCCTGGACTCCAATCACTTTCACGCTCGGTTTCTGCTGTTTGATCGCCGCAGCGATGCCGCGAATCAGCGCTGTGTCTCCCATCGGCACGTACACCGCCTGCGTGTCTGGTGCTTGCTCGAGAATTTCGCAACCGATCGTTCCAGGCCCGGCCGGCAAAGCTGGGTCGGTAGCGTCGTTCAAGAAATATGCCCCTGTATCTTGCGAGTATTGTTCGGCCGCCTTCCAAGCCGCCGCCAAATCGTCGCTTCCCTTCTCGACGATGGCCGCTCCGAGCGCCGCGATCCGCTCGCGTTTCACAGGATTGTTTTTCTCCGGCAAAAAGATCGTCGCCTTCACGCCAAGTTTCTGCGCCGCGTAAGCAACCGCCGCACCATGATTGCCCGTACTGGACGCAGCAACTTCACGAATGGCTTGCGTCCGCAGCTTCTCCGAAAGCGCCCAGAGCGCGCCGCGCACTTTGAACGATCCCGTCGGCAACTCCATCTCCAGCTTCAGGAATACACGCCGTCCCGCCGCTCGACTCACTGACGCAGCTTCCAACAATCGCGTCGGCGCGAAGTGCCCTGCGAGAAATTTTCTTGCAGACAGTATGTCGGCCAGCGTCGGCCGGATTTTTCTCATGATCGCCCTGGTCACCATGAACGCCTCAATGAACCTTAATTTGCCGCCGCAACTGCCTGCGGCCTCATTCCCTTCCACAACGCAATGTACGGCTGCAATTCCTTCATCATCTTTTCGAACTGCCCCAAATCGAGCGACTGCGCGCCGTCACTGATCGCTTTCTCCGGCGCCGGATGCACTTCCACAATCAATCCATCCGCGCCAATCGCTACACCGGCGCGTGCCAGCGCCGGAACGAGCGAACGCTTCCCGGTCGCATGGCTCGGATCCAATATCACCGGCAGGTGTGTCAATTCATTCAGCGCGGGAATCGCCGCAATGTCGCAGGTGTTCCGCGTCACCGTTTCGAACGTGCGAATTCCCCGTTCGCAAAGCATCACTTCCGAATTTCCATGCGCCACGATATATTCCGCGCTCATCAGCAGCTCTTTCACCGTGCTGCTCAGTCCGCGCTTCAGCAGAATCGGCCGCCCGCATTTTCCCAGCGCCTTCAGCAGCACGAAGTTCTGCATGTTTCGCGCGCCAATCTGGAGCACGTCCGCGTATTCGGCAACAAGCGCCACATCGCGGTCGCTCATCACTTCTGTCACAATCGCGAGGCCCGTCGCCTTCTTCGCCTTTTGCAGCAGCTTCAACCCTTCCTCTTCCATGCCCTGGAAGTCGTAGGGTGACGTCCGCGGTTTGAATGCGCCGCCGCGCAACAGTTTCGCGCCCGCCTTCGCCACTCCTTCGGCCGCGCGCATGATCTGCTCTTCGCTTTCCACCGAACACGGACCTGCCATCACCACAAACTCGTTGCCGCCAATCTCCGTGCCGTTCACACGAATCCGTGTCTTCTCTTTGCGAAACTCTTTGCTCACGAATTTGTAGGGTGCCGTAATGCGCGTCACTGCTTCGACCTGCGGCATCGCCTCCACGCTCTCCAGGCATGCCGTCACGTCGCCCACGCCTACCACGCCGATCACCACGCGCTCTTCGCCCTCGATCGAGTGCACTTTGTAGCCGAATCGCTTCACTTGGTCCGTCACTTCGTCTATCTCCTGCCGCGTGGCATGCAATTTCATCGAAATAATCATCGTGAGTCCTTTCCGTGGAGCCTTCGACCCAAAATAAAAAAGGCCCACTCTGTGCGAGTGGGCCGAAACTCTTCTCGTTTACGTCTGCTTACAAAATTGCCCCTCGCCACGTTTGTGAGTGGTCCGTAAATCGCCACCAATAGGAATAAGCGAGGAACGTCATGCCCCAAACTCTACAACAGGTCCGCTATTCTGACAACTGCGGTTTTACAGGCTACTTTATTGCAGCTGCTTCAGCGACCAAGCTTTCGGTCGAAATATTTCGCCATGATATTTAAGCATTCAGTCGTCTCTGGCAATTCAAAGTGATACCAAAACGCATGCGGCAGGGCCTCAAATACCACCAGGTCCGCATCATCTCCCGCGGCCAGCAGCGCACGATGAAACATCGTCGTCCCGCTCAACAGAATGTCCCGCGTGCTCGTTATCGACAACGACGGCGGCCATCCCTTCAGATCGGCAAACAGCGGCGAAAGCACCGGATCACGCGGATTCGTCTTGCCGACATATTCATCATGATGCGGCTGCGCCGGATCGATGACCGCCAGTTCCCCCGGGAAACCCTCCAAGGTGTACAAGAGTAGCGAATCTCCGGCGCGGCTGAAGTCACCCGTTCCTGAAAAAATTCCCAAAGCACCGGGTATCGGCAATCCCAACTGCTTGAGACGCGCCGTCGCTTCCGCCGTCAAAATCGCGCCAGCCGAAGTGCCAAAAATCCCAATATTCTTCGGCTTGTACGTCTTCAGCAACTCCTTGTACGTCGCCACAACATCCTCCACCGCCGCCGGAAACGGGTTCTCCGGCGCCAACCGGTAATACACCGACACCACTTTGATCTTCGCCAAATTCGCAATCGGATCGCCTTCAATCAACGACCCGGAATCCGAATTGAATCCGCCGCCATGCAAATTAATCAGCACGCGATTCCTGTTCGCGTCCGGCATTTCCAGCGGCGTAATCACGTCGCACCTTACTCCGCCAATCATCTGCTCCTGGATGTTCACCGGAAAAACCTTCTTCGCCACCGCCGACTGCGACGCCCGCCACGCATCCGTCCCCGCCCGCCGTTCCGCCAAATTCTTCGCGCCCGGCCCGCGATGATTGAGCGACTCCAGCCACTTCTGCGCCTCTCGGCTAACTGTCGCCGACGGCCGTATCACCCGCGTGATATGCGCCGTCCCATTCGCATCAAACGTCGCGCTATTCTTCTCTTGCGCCCGGCATTGCGACGCGTTGCAAATCACTCCGGCCATCACTACTACCGACAGTAACCATCGAACCTTCATCTTTTCCACAAAGCCTCCGACGAACCATCGCCCCGAACTTCTCCCGCGCCTTAATCACAACTTTTCCTGACATCCAAGCGCACCTGATTGTAGACTAGCGCCGTTTTCCCAGGAGGAACTTTTGCGCCACAATTCCCCGCACTACCGCATCGTCGCAGCTCTCCTATTCGCCACTTTCGGGTTCACGCGTACCGCACTCGCACAGGAATTTCCTGCGGCGAAGCCCGAAGCCGTCGGCCTCTCGTCCGAACGTCTCGACCGCATCTCGTCCGCCGTCCAGCACAGCATCGATGACAAACGAATCGCCGGCGCCGTTACGCTCGTCCTGCGCCACGGTCAGGTCGCCTTCTTCAAGGCGCAAGGCATGGCCGACCGCGAAGCCGCCAAACCCATGCAGCGCGATTCCATCTTTCGCATCTGCTCCATGAGCAAACCAATCACCAGCGTCGGCGCAATGATTCTCTACGAAGAAGGAAAATTTCTTCTCGACGATCCCGTTTCAAAATATTTGCCCGAATTCAAGAACCCGAGAGTTCTCGTCAAACCCGCCGAAGGCAAGCCCTACACCATTCCAGCGAAGCGCGAAATTACTATTCGCGACCTGATGCGCCACACTTCCGGCATCACCTATAACTGGAACGAAGACCTCGGCCAGATGTACACCGATGCCAAAGTCGCGCATGGCATCTTGCAGTACGATGGCACGATCGGCGACAGCGTCAAGAATCTCGCCGCGCAACCGTTGCTCTTCAATCCGGGCGACCGCTGGGAATACAGCCTCGGCATTGATGTTCTCGGCCACCTCATTGAAGTCTGGTCCGGCAAACCCCTCGACGAATTTTTCCGGACGCGCATTTTCGAGCCGCTCGGCATGCAGGACACGTACTTCTTTCTACCCGACGCAAAAGCTCCGCGCATCGCCGCCGCCTACACCTACTACGACGGCAAAGGTCTGAATCGTTTTCCCGACCAACCCATCGCCGAGGGCTCGATGATCTACTCTGCCGACTATCCCTATCGCGGCCCGAAAAAATTATTCGCCGGCGGCGCCGGCCTTAATTCAACCGCAATGGACTACGCCCGCTTCGCCCAAATGATTTTGAATGGCGGCAAACTCGGCAACACCCGCATTCTCAGCCGCAAAACCGTCGAACTCATGTCGCACGATCAACTGGGAAAAGTCGCGCCAGACATGGGCTTCGGCATTGGTTTCGGAATCTCGGGCGCAAAAGGCCCGCTCGACGAACTCGGCTCCGCAGGCGATCTCGGCTGGGGCGGCTTCTACTACACCACGTTCTCCATCGACCCAAAAGAGGGCATGGTCATCGTCTTCATGGCGCAACTTCATCCGACCGGCGGATTAAGGCTCGACCGTGAAGTCGAAGTCCTCGCCGAGCAATCTATCAACGACTGAAGTCGTCGTGTGCTCGATTGGGAGCGCGCTCGAATTAGCAGTAGATCGGCAGACCAACATTTTCAAGCTCAGGAGGCACCAGATGAATCACAATTCTCGGCGGTTCTTAACTGCATTGTCTTGCGGCTTGGCGGGGCTTGCGCTGTTTTTCGCGGCCGCCTGCAAACTCGGCCCATCCAAAGCGCGCGAAGAGAGATCAGCAAAAGCGCCGTCCGCCGCGTCGCAAAATAGCAGCAATCCCGGCATCAATCTGAATTGCGTCGTCGACCACATCCAGAATCCGCCCGAGGCATTTCATTACACTTACAAAAAGGACACTTCGGACGACAACCTCATCCAGGACGCGGACATCTCTCCGGACACCATCACTGGCAGCTCCAAAAGCAAATATGGAACCCACGACCTCAAAGGCGTGAAGTCGGACGCCGCAAGTTGGCAATCCGCCTGGAGCGGTCTCATGGGAATTTCCGGCATGTCCAGCACCGTCGCTCTCATTCATAGCGGTTCCCCCACAGTTCGAGAAGGCACGGAGAAAATGAACGGCTACGATGCGATCCGCTATTCCATCGACACCGCGCGCGGTGACGCCGCCGAGGCCGGCCTCTACCGCGCCACACTCGGCGCCGGCGGCTTCGAAAAAGGAATGGCCTGGGTCACCGCGCAAGGCTGCCCGGTCAAGCTCTCTCTCGATTCCGAGATGCACCTCAACAACGGCAGTGTCGACACAGTCCACTACGAAATCGCAATGGTCAAGAAGTAGCTCCGCAGCGCGCGGGCTTTCTCGGCCTGCTGCCCAAGTTCGGGCCGGGTGTTCGATTCTTGACGACAAACAGGCGTATACTAACTCTGTAAGTACGTCCTGTCGTTGCTGTCGGCTCGGGAGGTGCCTGTGCTTACTCGCTTTTCCCTGCTTGCAGCGGCTTTTCTCATTCCCGTTCTTGCCGTCGCGCAAAAGCCTCCCACTCCGAGTCCTGCGCCCTCGCCGGGCCCAGCTTCTTCCTCCCCGACCCATTCAGCCTCTCCCGCGCCGTTACCGTCTGTCTCGCCGTCACACACTCCGTCTGTGCCTTCTCCATCGCACACTCCGTCTTCCGCTCCTGTAATGCCAAAGAGCAGCCCTTCACCTTCTGCGTCGCCCTCGACCAGCGCTTCCAGCGGCAGGCGTGTCTCGTCGGAACCGAAATCTCCCAACCCACCGGCCGTCAAATCCGCCGACTTGAAACGCGGCGAATCCGGCGCCACGAAAACCAAATCGACCGAGCGCCAGGCAGTTGAGCGAGACGACCTGCAAAAGCCGTGCAAGAAACAGCCGTGCGCTCCCGCCTGTCCGCCAGGAGGAGCTCGCGACGCCAAGGGCGAATGTGTTTCCTCCCCTGTTTCTGCACCGGCGATCCAGCGCTGCCTTCCGAACCAGGTCCCCAATGGCAGCGGCTGCATCGACTCTTCAAATCATGTGTGTGCGCTCGGCCAAATCTGGAATGGGCAGACATGTGCGCAAGACCCCGCGTTCTGTAACAGCGACGCCGCACTTACTCAGTCCATCGTCGCGGAAGCCGAAGCGCTAAGGCTTGAGGCGGCCGCGGCTTCGTGCTCCAGCACAAGCACTTCCGCAAGCTGCCAACCGTTCCTTGCCGGAAAGCAATCTTTGTACGCTAGATATCAAGCAAGCATCGCAGCAGCTCCCTTCGGGTGCCGCAGCCTGGTTCCCCTGTTCCCCTTTATCCCGTAGAGACCCCTTCTCTTCTTATTCGCCGGTCTGCCGCTTGACACGTCCGAATACAAAAGCGCACACTCCGGCTGGTTGATCTAGCTCTCCCTGCGCAGCGTTCCTTTTCATGGTTTCTAAGGGATATTTTCGGGACTCGGGCCACGACTCGCCGGTCAACGCATCCTCTTTCTGTCCGCTGACGGCGCGTTAAAGGAGAAAAGTGATGAATGAAC